>NZ_CP147250.1:1550000-1747500 GCF_017316305.2 Enterococcus sp. DIV1094 | reverse complement strand
TTTTACCGCACCTTCAACCTGGACATGGGTAGATCACATGGTTTCGGGTCTACGACTACATACTCAAACGCCCTATTCAGACTCGCTTTCGCTGCGGCTCCGTCTCATCAACTTAACCTCGCATGCAATCGTAACTCGCCGGTTCATTCTACAAAAGGCACGCCATCACCCATTAACGGGCTTTGACTTGTTGTAGGCACACGGTTTCAGGTTCTATTTCACTCCCCTTCCGGGGTGCTTTTCACCTTTCCCTCACGGTACTGGTTCACTATCGGTCACTAGGGAGTATTTAGCCTTGGGAGATGGTCCTCCCGGATTCCGACGGAATTCCTCGTGTTCCGCCGTACTCAGGATCCTCCTAGGTGCCTTCCAAATTTCGTCTACGGGGCTTTCACCCTCTTTGACTGACTTTTCCAAGTCATTCGACTATCTGAAAGAACTACCAGATCGGAGTCCTACAACCCCAATGAGCAAGCTCACTGGTTTGGGCTTTTCCCGTTTCGCTCGCCGCTACTCAGGGAATCGAATTTTCTTTCTCTTCCTGCAGGTACTTAGATGTTTCAGTTCTCTGCGTCTACCTCGTATACGCTATGTATTCACGTATACGTAACATCCTATAAAAGATGCTGGGTTCCCCCATTCGGAAATCTCTGGATCATAGCTTACGTACAGCTCCCCAAAGCATATCGGTGTTAGTCCCGTCCTTCATCGGCTCCTAGTGCCAAGGCATCCACCGTGCGCCCTTATTCACTTAACCTTATCAACCTTACGGTTGGGTTTTGATCTTTCTTCTAGCGATAGAAGTCCGATCAAGAAAAATAAGCAATTGAACTTATTAAAAAACTCATTCAACGCGGTGTTCTCGGTTTGTATTACTTACATTTTTACTTCAATATCCAGTTTTCAATGAACAAGTATATAACAACAAATGTTGTTAATGGAGCCTAGCGGGATCGAACCGCTGACCTCCTGCGTGCAAAGCAGGCGCTCTCCCAGCTGAGCTAAGGCCCCGGGTTAAATTTTGAGTAGACCTCTCAAAACTGAACAAAGTATCGACAAACGTGTGTAGTCTCCGTAATATTCCTTAGAAAGGAGGTGATCCAGCCGCACCTTCCGATACGGCTACCTTGTTACGACTTCACCCCAATCATCTATCCCACCTTAGGCGGCTGGCTCCAAAAGGTTACCTCACCGACTTCGGGTGTTACAAACTCTCGTGGTGTGACGGGCGGTGTGTACAAGGCCCGGGAACGTATTCACCGCGGCGTGCTGATCCGCGATTACTAGCGATTCCGGCTTCATGTAGGCGAGTTGCAGCCTACAATCCGAACTGAGAGAAGCTTTAAGAGATTAGCTTAGCCTCGCGACTTCGCGACTCGTTGTACTTCCCATTGTAGCACGTGTGTAGCCCAGGTCATAAGGGGCATGATGATTTGACGTCATCCCCACCTTCCTCCGGTTTGTCACCGGCAGTCTTGCTAGAGTGCCCAACTAAATGATGGCAACTAACAATAAGGGTTGCGCTCGTTGCGGGACTTAACCCAACATCTCACGACACGAGCTGACGACAACCATGCACCACCTGTCACTTTGCCCCCGAAGGGGAAGCTCTATCTCTAGAGTGGTCAAAGGATGTCAAGACCTGGTAAGGTTCTTCGCGTTGCTTCGAATTAAACCACATGCTCCACCGCTTGTGCGGGCCCCCGTCAATTCCTTTGAGTTTCAACCTTGCGGTCGTACTCCCCAGGCGGAGTGCTTAATGCGTTAGCTGCAGCACTGAAGGGCGGAAACCCTCCAACACTTAGCACTCATCGTTTACGGCGTGGACTACCAGGGTATCTAATCCTGTTTGCTCCCCACGCTTTCGAGCCTCAGCGTCAGTTACAGACCAGAGAGCCGCCTTCGCCACTGGTGTTCCTCCATATATCTACGCATTTCACCGCTACACATGGAATTCCACTCTCCTCTTCTGCACTCAAGTCTCCCAGTTTCCAATGACCCTCCCCGGTTGAGCCGGGGGCTTTCACATCAGACTTAAGAAACCGCCTGCGCTCGCTTTACGCCCAATAAATCCGGACAACGCTTGCCACCTACGTATTACCGCGGCTGCTGGCACGTAGTTAGCCGTGGCTTTCTGGTTAGATACCGTCAAGGGGTGAACAGTTACTCTCACCCTTGTTCTTCTCTAACAACAGAGTTTTACGATCCGAAAACCTTCTTCACTCACGCGGCGTTGCTCGGTCAGACTTTCGTCCATTGCCGAAGATTCCCTACTGCTGCCTCCCGTAGGAGTTTGGGCCGTGTCTCAGTCCCAATGTGGCCGATCACCCTCTCAGGTCGGCTATGCATCGTGGCCTTGGTGAGCCGTTACCTCACCAACTAGCTAATGCACCGCGGGTCCATCCATCAGCGGCACCGTAAAGCGCCTTTCAAACCGAAACCATGCGGTTTCGATTGTTATACGGTATTAGCACCTGTTTCCAAGTGTTATCCCCTTCTGATGGGCAGGTTACCCACGTGTTACTCACCCGTTCGCCACTCCTCTTTTTCCGGTGGAGCAAGCTCCGGTGGAAAAAGAAGCGTTCGACTTGCATGTATTAGGCACGCCGCCAGCGTTCGTCCTGAGCCAGGATCAAACTCTCATAATATGCTAGTTCCTCACAGCGATAGCTGATGTGGAACTGTAGTTCGAAATTTACTTTCGAACATCATAATAGTTCATTTGTTAAGCTCAATTTGTTTGCTAGCATATTGCTTGCTTGTTAAAAATGTTTGTTGTCTTGAATTGAATCAAGACGCCCTACACATTTGGTTTGTCTTACTTTGTTCAGTTTTCAAAGGTCTACGTGATAATTGAAACACGACCGCTTCGTTTATCGTTTGTGATTGCCGTAGCAACTTTTATATCTTAGCAAACCATCAATTGATTGTCAACTATTTTTTAAAAGTTTTTTGAACTCGTTTTTCACGAGGTCGTTTTAGCAACTCACTTATCATAACTTGTCGTTTGTTATTTGTCAACAACTTTTTTTGTTTTATCTTTTATAGAGTCAACATTCGTTGCCCACTATCTTAAACGACATCAGTTATATTAACATGTGTTTTTCTGTTCGTCAAGCATTATTTCAAGTTTTATTGATCATGCAAAAACTAAAAAACAACAAAAAAAAATATACCATTGATTCTATTTGATTGTCAATAACTATTTTCTCTGGTCGTACCTGAAGCATTTCTTATTCTGCCCCTCTATATAGTAGGAACCCGAAAAAAATAACTGTTTTTTCTTTGAGAAAATGTGTAGCATGCCTTTGGTAATAAGCCAAAAAATCAGAGAACAGGTGGGTGATATTTTGATTCTTTGGCTTGTTACTAAGGAAAAGCCGGTTATTCCAATTGTCTTTTTCAGTATGTAACTCAATTGGATAAAGTTTATTCATGTAAAATCAATTGTTCCATCAATCGTTGATCGTATCCAACAAACAACGTATCATCGATGATGATCAGAGGCCGTCTTAACAGATGACGTTGCGTTTTGCACAATAATAGAAGTTGTTCTTCTTTATTCTTAGGAAGTCCAGCTTTTATTTTTTTGAATTCAAACGACCATGTAGTAAATAATTGTTCAATATCTGCATTTTCAAAACTACATAGCTCTTTGACTTCTTTATTACTTAATGCTCTGCTTTCTATATCAACGAATTGGTAAGACAAACTTTGCTTTTCTAACCATTGGATCGCTTTGACGGTTATCATACAATTCGTTGAACTATAAATTTTGATTTTCACAACGCCTCCTCCTATTCTTACGAATACAAGACGCTATGTTTCATATAGATCAAGTTTCTTGCCACACCACGAATTTCTCTAGGGATGAATGCACGAATTTCATCTTCATTAAAGCCAATCAATACTCGTTTTTCATCAAGTAAAATCGGACGTCTAAGTAAAGAAGGGTATTCTTTGAACAAACGGATCATTTCTTTCAACGATAAATCATTAAAATCGATGCCTAATTTCTCATAAACTTTTGACCGAGTGGAAATAATATCTTCGACTCCACCTTCAGTCGCGGCCAATATTTGTCGGATCTCATTTTCTGATAGAGGTTCTGCAAAGATATTCTTTTCTTCAAAATCAAGGTGATTCGTTTGTAACCATGCTTTGGCCTTTCTGCAAGATGTACAGCTAGGCGAAGTGTATAGTTTTATCATTTTCTCACTCCTTTTTAATTGTAATCCCATTCTAAACGTAATATCAAAATAATGCCAGTCATACGCTATCTTCAAAATAAATAAAAATCGTTTTATTATAAAAAATAGTTATTTAAACCATTTATAAAACGTTATATTCTTTGATGAAACAACGGTTATTTATAATCAACTTAAATAAATACAGTTATTTATTTTTTTGAATAAAAAAGCAAAGTGAGTGTATTTTTACTCGCTTTGCTTTTTACGATTTATTGGATTTTTTTAACTTTACAACCCGTTTCTTTAATAAAACGAGAAGGTTTTAATTTTCTTTTCCCTTTAAATTCAGGTACACATAAATAAAGGCGATTCCTTGCTCTCGTCATCGCGACATAAAAAAGCCGTCTCTCTTCTTCAATCGTCGTTAACGGTTCTGTTTTCAACTCACTCTTTTGTCTTGTATCTTTCGCCACCGCCCCATTGTAAGGAATCATTCCTTCATTGCAACCGATCAAAAAGACGTTACGGTAACTTAATCCTTTACTTTTGTGGATACTCTGGATACACAGTGCGTCTAGTTTTCCTTTGCGATACGCAATCAGCCTTGTTTTTAGTTCTGCTGCAATCCCTTGGATCTCAAGATATAGTTTTTTCAATTGTTGGATCGTTGGATGTTTCTTGATCGTCTCCAGCAGCCATTCTTTATCGCCTTGCTCGATTTCCTTATACGGTCTTGGTAATCGGCAATATGCCTCGATCAGTGGAACGTATGAACGTTTTGTTGGTTGACTGAATGTTTCTAGGGTATTTACAAAAGCTTTTAGTTCTTTCTCTCTGGATTCTAAGTTAGGACGACGTTTTAATATATAGGCAACAATATCTTGATCATGGTTTTTAGTAGAGAAAAATTGGTCGCATTCATTTGTTTTCAGATAACAATTGATCATCAACTGTCTTAATAATTGTTGATAAGCTTGTGGTTTCAATGGTGCTGCCGCATCATACCAAACGATGAATTTTTGATAGAATTGTTGGAAAAGCTTGATTCCATATATTCCTGCATATTGCGAATCTGCTTCTAAGACAAAAGGGATATCTGTTTGTATCAAATGCTGTACTAAGGCTTGTGTTTGTGAGAGCGAACGATACAACACGATGGATTCTTTGTATTTTCCTTTGTCTGCTATGAAAGTTTTCACTTGCTGGATCAGCCAATCACTTTCCTCTTGTACCGTTTTAAATGATAGAGCCTGCAAGATACCTGCTTCTTTTTGTGCCGGCACCATTGCTTTTGGTATACGGTCTTCTTTATTGAATGTAATCAATCGATTAGCCCCTTGGACGATCGATGCACGCGAGCGATAATTGGTTAATAGAAAAAGTGTTTTTGTTGGATACTCTTTTTCAAATTGTTTGATGTAGTCCGGTTCAGAACCTCTAAAGCCATAGATACTTTGATCATCATCTCCAACAATGATCAACTTGATTGAGGAATCTTTCGTAATCAATTGCACGATTGCCCATTGCAAAGGATTCGTGTCTTGAAATTCATCGATAAATAAATAATCGTATTTTTCTCCTACATATTTTCTGACTTCTTCATTCGAGAGGGCAGCTTTCAAATTCTGTAGTACATCGTTAAACTCAAAAAGTTGCTGTCTTCGTTTTTCTTCAAATAGCTCAGTCATTAATTGATCCATGCGTGCAGAGATAGGTTGCCGTGGCTCTTTCTCGATCGAATCAAACCTTTTTTTGATCAATTGGATGATCTCTTGCTGAGACAGGTTCATATTTTGCCAATAGTCCAAACGGTTAGCGATCGTTTTTTCACCATATTGATCAAAAGAATATAGTTGATATTTTTTTATCAGCTTCTGCAGTAATATATTTACTTTGTAAGGCGTGTCTTTAGAAAATTCACCTTGAATCCCTTCACTAGACAGATGTGGAAATTGGCGCTTGATCTCACTGTACAGACGGTAAAAAATACTATGAAACGTTCCAATCGTCACACTTGTTTTTCTTTGACTGAAATTATCCACTCGTTTTTTCAGTTCATTGGCAGCATTTCTAGTAAACGTAATCATTAAAATTCTTTGTTCTTCTACTTGCTCTTCATTCATCAAGTAAACGGCTTTCGCACAAATCGTTTGCGTCTTCCCGCTCCCAGCGCCTGCAATGATACGTAAGTGTTTACTCATATCATAAGTAATCGCTGCTTTTTGCTCATTGTTAAAGCGATTATAAGAGCGCTTTTCAATATTCTCAAAAAATGATTCATTTGGCTGTTCTTCTGTTTGATGTTCTTCTACCAACCCCGGTGCTTCCCCATATGTAGCTTCATAACTGGCAATTATCTCTTCTTGCATTCGAAAAATTTGTTGGAGCTTTTTATACTTTGTTTCCCAATGGCTGATTTCTCTTTGCAATCGAAGAATTTCTTTCTCACTTTCTTGATTGATCATCTTCCCCATCTTTCTCTTATTTATTTTCTACTCCATTTATTTTCTTTATACTAACAGACCTTTACAAAAAATAAAATGGGGCTTCCCTCTTTTGAGGAGATATTCTTGAACATGAAGAAATGACTCGCTACTAGTAAAATATCTATTGATAAACTTCCAAGATAAACTGGATTTCCTTCATAAAAAGTGGAAAAAAATAGCCAATCAAATCCGAAAATGACGATTCATCATTCCCAATTTGATTGGCTATTTGTAAAAGTTTTGATTCTTATTTATGAATATCTGCTTTTAGTAGCTATATTCTTTTACAGCATTTGATTTACGAACAACTAATTGCCAATGAAGATTTTGTGCGGTTTCGTTGTCTTCATCTGCACAATTGAGAACGCGAACCATCAAACTGTTCTCATAGATTTTTTCAATCTCCGCTTCAATTGGTGAACAGAATAAATCTGATACAAAGGCATAAGTTTTACCGATTTCAAATAGATTTTCATTTTCCATACTATTTCCTCCGTTATGTTGTGCATCTCGCACAGCTTCTTCTGATAAGTTTCTCAAACCACTAAATATTTAATATAAAAACTCACCTTCATCAAGGCTTGTATTTTCACATAGGAACCTCTACTCACGTTATATCAGAAGACAACAACGAAAGGGGAAGAGTAGCTGTTGTCTTCTATACTAGAAGTTAGCAAAACAAAAATATAAGAACGTGTCACTCATATTCTCTTTCACAACCTCTATTACTTTTTAACATAAAATTCCAAACATAACACAAAAATATCATAAAAAGTACTTTTAACATCAAAACTGTTAAATAATCTCACTATTTTTTGGTTTTAGCTCACTTTTTGTTAAAAATCAGAGATCGTTCACTCGATTTTTAGCTGATTTTTCATGATTTAAAGATAAATCTTGCTTTTATTTGTTTTTTTGCACTGAAACAAAACAAAAAACACGTTCCTATATAACAAACATGTTACAAATTTCACTTTTTTAACGGTTTTGATCTTAAAACGCTCTTTTATGAGTTAAAACACTTTTTTTACGCATTTTCGATTAATATATTACTCGGAGGTACGTATAGAGATGAAAAATAAAGTGGTAAATAGAATATTGGCAATATTATTCAACGGTAAACAGGATGAAGAAGATATGACATACATCCAAGTGAAGTTCGCTCTAGAAGTTTTGCTGAACAACCTTGGAAAACTTGCTGTCGTTTTCGTATTTTCTTTATTGACAGGCACATGGGCGGAAACAGGAGTGACTTTTCTCTCCTATATCTGTATTCGCAGATACGCTTATGGTCTTCATTCCGATTCTGAATTTGTTTGCTTACTTTGGACATTGCTTTACTTGTGGGGGGTTCCCTTACTAATGAAACATTATCAATTGACGATCTCTTTTCCTATGATGGTCCTTTTGTTAATCGTTTGTTTTTTCCTTTTGCTTCGCTATGGATCAAGAGGCACAGCGCTGAACCCGATTGCACCAGAGAAACGCCCACCCCTACTAAAAAAAGCGATTTTCATGTATCTTTTATTTGCGGCATTCACATTATTTTTCTCTGCTTCTTATTTTTCTACCTATTTATTACTTGGGATTATTTTAGAAATAGCTACGTTGCTTCCAGTTACAAATTACATGATGAATATTGGAGGAATTTTTTATGAAAAAAACAATCGTTAAACAATTAACTAACCTTTCTGATTTCTTTGTATCTGGCTGCTGCTTCGGTATGAGCTCAGAATTTAAAATACCTGAAAAATTAAAAAAATAAAATCATAAGTATGCTATAATTTGGGAAAACGCAACGGGAGCTGTGCTTTATGTTTCTATGGTCCATAGCCTTGCAATACCTGATTTACACAAGTTCTATCTTACTCATCAATCCCCAAATTAAAAATAAATACCTATTTTCTACGTTTAGTCTCTTAGCAGCGACCCTGCTGGGAATGCTTTACCCGATTTTAGGTATTTTTTCTGCACTTGTTGCAATCGCCATGCTGATTCTGCTTTTCTTTTTCTTTTCATCTTCGCGCCATCATATGATCTATGCCGTACCTTGGGGGTTATTGACTTCCATTTTAGGGGATCATTTGACGAGTGTCGCAGATTTTTTAGTATTGCAGTCAGCTGTCATCGAACCTGGCGATGCGCTACAGTATTTCCATATCGCTGTATCCGCGATATTAGCTTTACTACTTGCTTATGGATTTAAAAAAATTCTAGATAATTGGTCATACATGATCGATCGTCGCATGATCGGTACGATTGGTGCGCTGATTCTACTCACTTACTACATCATTATTTTCTATACCCGTTTTTCTGGCGAAACACCAAAAGTTTTAGCACTAAATACTAGTTTTTTTATGTTGTATCTATGCATAGGTCTTATCATCTTTACTTACTATTGGAAAATATCTAATAAAAAAATGGCGGATCAATTATTAGAACAACGTATCCAGTTACAGCAAGATTACATTCGAGATCTAGAAAAGAATTATCAAGAGCTTAGAGAGTTTAAACACGATTACCAAAATCTGTTGTTTTCTCTAAATAGTTACATTTCTGAAGGCGATCTAGAAGGCTTACAAAAATATTACAATCAAACGATTTTACCTACACGTGAAATGATGAATCTCTTCCCAGCAAATCTTAGCTTACTAGATAAAATGAAAGTACCTGAAATTAGAAGTCTCTTCTCTCTAAAACTAATGATGGCCCAAGAAAAAGGTATCTCTGTCCAATTGACTGTCCCAGAAGAGATCGTTCTCGGGAAGAAATATACGATCAATTTGGTAAGAATGCTTGGGATCATCCTTGATAATGCAATCGAAGGTGCGACGGTAACCAAAAAGAAAAAAATCGAAGTCCTTATCATCAAGAAAAAGCAGTCGTTGATGATACGCGTCATCAATACGACGACTAATACTTTTCCATTGAGTAAATTAAAACAAAAAGGCTTCTCGACAAAAACAAATCCAAAGAATGAAGGATTAGGTTTGTTTATCCTTGATGAACTAACAAAAACGAATCCTTATCTTTTTCTTGAAACAACGATTGAGAATCAGCGATTTTCGCAGACAATCCATATACAATTAAAGGAGTAATTTTATGATTCCCATTTACATTTGTGAAGACGATCCGAAACAACTGGAAGTCATCTCTACAGTAATCAAGAATCGGATCATGATCGAAAATTTGGAGAGTTATGTCCATATTGCTACCTCTGATCCTGTTGAACTCCTCAATGTAGCAAGGGTACGTACGTCTTCTTTTGGTATCTACTTTTTAGATATCGAACTAAAAGACAGTGAGTTAGACGGCATTGCCATTGGCAAACGAGTACGTGACTTGGATTCGCTTGGAAAAATCATTTATGTCACTTCACATACAGATCTTTCCATGACGATTTTGAAAAGCAACATTGAGCCGACTGATTATATTATCAAAGAAGATATTTTTGATTTAAAAGAAAATGTTGAACGGATCTTAAGCAAAATATTTGAAGATTTCCAAACTGCGCCGCTGCAAAAGGATATTTTCAGAATTGAATTCAATGACGAAATCAAGTTTTTACCAATCAGAGATATCCAATACTTTTCTACTGCACAAGGCACGCCTCATAAACTTGAGGTTCACCTGACACATGCACAAATGCAGTTTTATGAGAAGATAAAAGATATCGAAAAGAAAAATCAACACTTTATTCGCTGTCACAAATCTTATGTCATCAATACTCAAAATGTCCGAACAATTAATAAGAAAACACGAGAAGTGACTCTATCCAATGGGGATGTCATCCCTGTTTCGATTCGCGGATTAAAGAAGTTGATTTCTTGAATGCCAGAAAAGGAAAGCAACTGAATCTTTCAATAAAGAAACGAAGAACGAATGAAAAGTCGTAAAGCCCTCTTTTCCATTCATCCTTCGTTTTTTAGTCTCTTTTAATGTGCGATCATTTCTTGCGCGATTTCTTTGCCAGTCATTTCTTCAGGATAGAAAGTTGGCCAATTTTCTATTTCTTCTAATAACGCTTCTTGGCTATCATTTCCTAAGTAGATATGGAAATGATCTGATTTAGTCGGCGCAATTGAATGGTCACTGAATTGTACATACTTGAACGCACCAGAATCAGGATCTTCAGCTTCGAATAAGAAGCGAACCCCACGATTACCTGCTGAATAGTTCAAGATTTCTTTACCCGCATAGCGATACTTAGATTCTTTGACCTCGCCGTTTTTAAAGGTAAAGATCATTGTATCATCTTTGATTTCGATTTTTTCGACATCCGTTTTGTACCCTACTTCATAGTACTCACGGTATTCCTCAGCTGTCATGTCTGGGTTAGTTTTTGCTTTATATTCAAACACTTGATCAAACGTTCCGTCTGCCATATACGTATCGACTGTTTGCCAAACACCGTTCCAGTCTGATAATGGACGATCTTTGACCTCTTCATCTTCAAAGTAACCGTTATAAACTGTTTTTTCTTTCTCTGGCTTCAATGTATCTTCTAATGGGTTTTCAGTATCTGTTGTTTTTTGGAGCGCTTTTAAGTTTGCTTCCATAATTGAGATATATGTTTCGCCATTGTCCATTTGTTCTTTTGTCAATCCTTCTAATGGATTCAACACTGCTAATGATACGCCAGCTTCAGTAGCTAACGTACGAGCGATACTGTCTTTGGCATTTTCTTCAAAATAGATATATTCAATACCATGTTCTTCTACAAATTCTTTTAATTCGGCAATTCTTGCAGCAGATGGTTCTTCGCTTGAAGAAAGACCGGCAATCGGTACTTGATTAAGACCATATTCTAGAGCTAAATAATTAAATGCAGCATGTTGGGTAACAAATGATTTCTGCTTTGCTTGACCCAATGTTTCTTTAAACGTGTTGTGTAGTGCTTCTAATTCTTCTAAATAAGAGGCAGCATTTTCAGTGAATGCTTCTTCTTTTTCTGGGTAAGCTTCGATCAATTGATCACGAATCGTTTCTACTTGCTTCATCGCTAGATTTGGCGCTAACCAGACATGTGGATCTAACTCGTGTGAATGACAGTGGTCTCCGTGGTCGTGATCATGGTCATGATCGTCAGCATCATCGTCGTGGTCATGATCGTGGTCATGATCATCATCAGCGTGATCGTGATCATCGTGGTCGCCATGGTCGTGGTCATGATCGTGGTCATGATCATCATCAGCGTGATCGTGATCATCGTGGTCGCCATGGTCGTGGTGATGTCCATGGTCATCACCAGGTAATAACAACATCCCTTCGGTTGCTTTGATTGGAAGGACATCTCCTTCTTCTAATGTATGTTCAATCGCTGGAACCCACGTTTCCATATTTTCATCATTATAGACAAATACATCTGCCTCTTGGATTTTTGCCATATCTCTTGCAGAAGGTTCGTAGTCATGTGAATCTGTTCCAGCCGGAATCAATAATTCAACATTTCCTTCATCTCCGACGACTTGCTTAGTGAATTCATACATTGGATAAAATGTTGTCATTACATTTAAGCTTTCATCATTTTGTGCATTTGTTTGTGTTGCAGTTTCTCCTGTGCCACAGCTTGCAAGTATCCCTGCAAACAGCAAGCCTCCTACCACCTTGATCCAACGCTTCATCTTATTCGCTCCTTCTCATCTTCTTTCTATGTTTGATTACGATTAGCAAATACAAATCGTAATAGTTACGTTTTAGCAACAGGAATTAATTTAGCATAGAATCAAACGACTCGTCAAGCATTATTGTTAAATTTATTTTATTAAAGTAATTCGCTTGATTTTTCAACTGTATTATTTTCTTTTTATACCCGTTTCAGATTATAATAACTTGGAGTAGAACAAGGTTGTGAGAAAAGCGGTTTGACCTGAACAGTAAGATGGAAAATCAGAAAATAGCTTTTCATATTTTTTGATTTTTCAGCTTAATGTTGAAGGTCAGCTTTTCGAACACCGTTTATTGAGGTTGTGAAAGAAGCGGTCAGCACTGAGTAATAAGACAGGAAAATCAAAAATGGCTTTTTCATTTTGGATTTTCTTGGCTTATTATTGAAGTGTTGCTTCTTGAACACCGTTTATCAAGGTTGTGAGAAAAGCGATTTGACCTGAACATTAAGATGGAAAATCAGAAAATAGCTTTTCATGTTTATACGGCTTGGCTGACGAGTGCAAAGCGCTCATTCGATTTCAATAGTTACTTCGTACGAATGGCTCAACCTCAAAACTAACTACTTATTTCAAGAGAAAGGAGAACTATCGTGGAAAAAAAATCAAAAGAAACTTCCCGACTGATTCGTTTTTTAGGAGGTAAAACTTCGTATTATGTACTTGGTTTACTCGTGATGATTGCGTTGGTCATTTACTTTTTCCAAAAGATTGCTTTTATATTCAGGCCACTGGTTGTCATTTTTATCACGACTTTGCCACCGGTCCTTTTTGCTTTGGTCTTATATTACTTATTAGATCCTTTGATCAAACGTCTCAGCAAGAAATTATCACGTAATCTGTCGGTCATTTTAGTCTTTCTGGTTATCTTATTGTTTATCGGTTTAGGGGCTGTCTGGCTGTTCCCGTTTTTACAACAACAAGCGACTTCACTGGTCCAACAGCTACCTGATCTATTCCAAGATTTCCAACAAACGTTGAGAGACTTTTTAGCACAGACGCCATTTTCTGATACGTTCAATCAATTCTTCGCATCGGTTGATGACTTCACCGATAACTTTACTTCATTCATCGGTAATTACTGGAAGAGTGGGGCTGAAAGTTTAGGCAATCTCTTTTCAGCTGTGACAACGACCTTTATCACATTGTTCACTGGCCCGATTATTGCGTTCTTCCTGTTAAAAGATCCACACAATTTTTATCAAGCGGTCTTAGGTATCGTGCCACCAAAATTTCGGACGGATTTTCGAACATTGACTAAAATTGCGAACCAGCAATTAGGGGCCTTCTTAAAAGGACAGATTATCGCTTCTTTCATTCTAGGGGCTGTCTATTGGGTAACGTTCTTATTGATTGGTTTAGAGTTTGCAAGTATTCTTGCTATCGCTGCTGGTTTGTTATGTATTATTCCTTACATCGGACCATTTGTGGCTTTCTTTCCCGGGCTTTTCATTGCCTTTCAAGATTCAACCTTCATGGCTGTAAAATTCGTGATCGTCTGGTTCGTTGTCCAATTGCTGCACGGAGATCTTGTCGTTCCTCGTGTCATGGGCGATCGTTTACAGATCCATCCCATCACGATTTTGATTGTTTTACTAGTCATGGGTGATCTTCTAGGAATCATGGGCGTTATTTTTGGTATTCCAATCTATACACTGGTCAAACTACTCGTTGTATTCCTCTTTAGAAAATTCAAACAACGGTACAACAAGTTTTACGGTGACCAAGGTGTCTATCAAAAAGCTGACTTTTCAGAGAAAGATTATTTTAAATAACTAAAAAAGGGATAAGAGTGTGACATTAGTCAACTCTTATCCCTTTAAACTGAATAAATAGTGTTCAAAACCCCTACTTCTACTGCAATAATAAAGCGACTGCTTGATAAGGCTTTAACTTCATTTCTTTTTCAACTGTCGTTGGATAATTACTGATCAATACTTTCGCAGCAACAAATTCTTCTGGTAATTCGACTGTCGTTTCGTCTGCGTAAAAGTTGGTCAAGACGAGTAATTTTTGATCGTCAGTTTGTCTAAGATAGCCATAGACTTGTGGATGTTCAGGTACATATGCTTGGTAATCACCGATAGCAATCACTGGATATGTTTTTCTTAATTGAATCAGCTGTTGGTAATAAGCAAAAATCGACTGTTCTTGCTTTTGTTCATTCGCTACATTGATTGTTTCATGCTTTGCTGCTAAAGGCAGCCAAGGTGTCCCAGATGTGAATCCGGCTTGTGGTTCATCTGTCCATTGCATGGGTGTTCGTGAGTTGTCTCGTGATTTTGCTTTGATTCGGCGGAAAGCTTCTTCTTGAGTGAGTCCTTGTTCTTGTAAAAGCTGGTAAGCGTTCAAACTTTCAACGTCCCGATAGTCAGAAATAGATGCAAAGTCTGGATCGATCATCCCGATTTCTTCTCCCATATAGATATATGGCGTTCCTCGATTTAGATGAATCATCGTAGCCAACATTTCTGCCCCTTGTTTGCGGTAATGTTCGACGTCGATAAAGCGATTCAAGGCGCGGGGCTGGTCGTGGTTATTTAAAAATAGAGCATTCCACCCATTTCCTGCACTCATTTCTTCTCCCCAAGTATGGAACAACCGTTTTAATTCTTCAAAATCAAATGCTGGTGTGGTCCATTTATTGCCATTCTCATAATCGACTTTCAAATGATGGAAATTAAATACCATCGACAATTCATTTCGTTCAGGCAGTGTATACAAAATACAGTTTTCGATCGTTGTTGAACTCATTTCTCCAACCGTAATGATTTCAGGATCTTGTCCGAATGTTTCTTTGTTTAGGCGTTGCAAATACGTATGAGTAATCGGCTTATCTGTGTATTCGGCTTTTCCTTCATTTTCTGCATTATCTTTCAGTTCTTCGTCTTTTCCGATCACGTTGATCACATCAAAACGAAACCCTTTGACCCCTTTTTCCATCCAAAAACGGACAACTTTGAACAATTCCTGTTGGACCGCTTCATTACGCCAATTCAAATCGGCTTGAGTTTTATCATATAGATGCAAGTAATATTTACCTGTTTCACCAAATGGTGCCCATGCGTTCCCGCCAAATTTTGACACCCAATCCGTTGGTTCATCTCTTAAAATAAAGAAATCTTGATAATACTTATCCCCGGCCAATGCTTTTTGGAACCATTCATGTTCAATAGAGACATGATTCAACACCATATCCAACATGATGTCGATCTGATATTTTTTCGCTTCAGCGACTAACTCTTCAAAATCGGTCATTGTGCCGAATAATGGATCGATTGCTTGATAATCAGAGATATCATAGCCATTATCTTTTTGCGGACTTGGATAAAAAGGATTCAACCAAATCATATCAACGCCTAATTCATTCAAATAAGGCAATTTTTCTTTAACTCCTGGTAAATCTCCAATCCCATCACCATTCGTGTCACGATATGACTTGGGATAAATCTGATAAATCACTTTTTCTGTAAATGCCATAAGCCAACCCTCCAGCTGATTTTTAACTTGTATATATAAGTTGATAATCCAATTATATCCGAAACGTAAGCGTTTGTAAATCAATGTCACAGGTAAATGAAAAAAGTCTTTTTTTAGGAATATCTCCAGTTTTTCCAGTGAGATGAACCGTTTTGGCTACGTTTGATTCAGTTAAAAACATTTATTTTTTTTAATAAATTCTTCGAAAAATAAATAAATTCTTATAGTTATGTTATATTTGAATATGAGTTGTGCCAGAAATCATCTCATGTCATCTAAAACTGGATGTACGTTTCTTTCACATTCTCAACCATAAAAAGCCACCCAGCGGAGGATCTCTACTATGACTTTTTTAAAACGCTCCAAACTATTTGCTACACTTGTTTTACTCAGTTTGACAGGAATCACTATTTTTATTTTTTCTAAGATCACTTTTATCTTCAGACCCTTAGAAGCGATCATGGCAAGCATTTTCTTGCCAATTTTGATCTCAGTTTTTCTTTTTTATATTTTCCTACCTATTTACAATCAACTCCTCAAATATATAAAATCAAGAACACTCGCTGTTACGTTGATGATGTCGCTGATTTTATTGACTATTTATTTGATCATACAAGTTGTTCTACCGATCATCATTTTAGAAATCAGTCGATTTATCGGGCAAATCCCTCAAATACTGTATGTCTTAGCGGGAAATCTGGATGGATCTTTACTGGAAGAACATTTGCTTACTTTTATTGATACATTAGAATTGAATCAATTGACGCGCTTTGTTTTACAATTTGTCTCAGGAGCAACTTCAAGTTTAGTCAATGTATTCGAAATCGTTTCACGTTCTGCGATCATTCTCTTCACGATCCCACTTTTGTTGATTTATATGTTCAAAGATGGGGATAAGATTCCTGCTACTTTGACACGTTACATGCCTAAGAAATTCCATCAGCTAGTCAGAGATTGGTGTCATGATTTCCACTTAGCTGCTTCGACCTATATCAGTGGCAAGCTATTGGTTTGTATGTATGTCGGTGTAGGAAGTTATCTTGTTTTCAAAGTATTGGGCTTGCCAAATGCGTTATTGCTTGCCTTGATTTGCGGATTGATGGATATCATCCCATATTTTGGTCCATTTATTGGTGCGGCACCTGCGTTACTCTATGCTTTGAGTCAAGACGTCAAAACAGCTTTACTCTTAGTAGCCTTCATCACCTTGATCCAATTTGGTGAGTCATACTTAGTTTCCCCTCTCGTGATGAATAAAATGATCCACATCCATCCGATTGCGACTGTTTTTCTTTTACTTGTCGCTGGGAACTTGTTTGGTTTATTAGGGATGATCCTCGTGCTGCCAACATATACGATCATCCGAGAAATGATTCGCAGCTTTATTCGTTTTAAAAAAAATGAAGGTACCATGCCAAAATTTACTGAATAAACTCGAACAATAAGAATGGATAAGCAGAATGCAATACGCTGTTTATCCATTTTTTGTGTTTGTCTCTTTTTTATTTTCCTATATTTAGCCGACAAAAAACCGCTTATTGCTCTCTTCTTTTTCAAGAATTCGCAATAAACGGATAAATATTGTTCTTTCTAATCGCTGGGTTCATCGATAAAACGCTGGACCTTCATTTTTAAGTGGTATTTTTTTCGTAATTCAGCGATTTCCACCATCATTTCTGATTGGTGATGGCGATCGATTGCTGCTTGATCCGCCCAACGATCCACTAATAAAATCGTTTCATCTTCTTCTAAAGGAATGAAATACTCATAACGTTCATTTCCTTCTTGTGCTCGAATGCGTTCAACGATTCCACGTTCGGTCATTTCTTTCGCAAATGCCTTTGCACTGCCTTCTTTTCCTGTATACAAGATATTCACAGTAATACTCATAATCATCCTCCTACTCATTATTCATTTGATTTCAAGGCATCGATCATGTCGATATGTTTCAATTTGAAATGAGTCACGATCATCACGATCACCGTGAATAAGATCGTTAAAACAGCAGATAGTGTATAAGCGACCCAAGTAATCACTAATGGGAAGATCACTGATTCCATTGATGCTTGACGTAAGATAAAATCAGTTAAAACATAGCCAATCCCAAATCCTCCAAGGATCCCTAACAAAGTAAAGATGATATTTTCTCGAACGATATACATCGTCACTTCTTTATCAAAAAAGCCTAAAACTTTGATCGTAGATAACTCGCGAACACGTTCGGAGATATTGATATTCGTTAAGTTGTATAACACGATAAATGCCAACAAGCCTGATAGAACAACGAAGATGATAACTACCGCATCTAAATTAGAAAGAGATTCTTCTTGGTTCTTGATCTGTGTTGAGATAAACGAAGTATTCGTGACTGCCCCAGTTTTCAATAATTCTTCTGATAACGTGTCTTCTTCATCCTTCGACATCTTTTCTGTTTTGATCAAGTACGCATTTGTCGTCATCGGCTGTCCAGAAATTTCTTCATAATAGGCTGGGCTCATGTAGACGAAATTCCCTAAATAATTTTGCAAAATGACCTCCACTGTACCGTGTAGCTTTTGTTGATCATCATCATACAGCTCGATCGTATCACCGACAGATAAATCAAATAGTTCTGCCGCTTTTCGGGTGATTGCAAGTCCAGAATCTGGCAAGTCGACCGCTTGATCATCCGTTGTTTTCAAATGAATAAATGTTTCTAAAGCTTGTTCCTTTTCTGGTACCATCAAAGTCAAACTCTGTGACGCTTGTCCTTTTTTGCGTAGCTCAACAGTTTGCGTATCGATTGCTAAACGGTCAGTGATCTTCGCTTGATCATCCATTGCCTCATTAACTTCCTTTTGACTCGCTTCATCGGTTTGATTAGTTGTTACGATGGCTTGGTAATCAATGATCGGGCCGAATTGTTTGTCGGAAACAGAACTAAGTGAATCTTTTAACCCTACTCCAGCGACCATCAATCCTGCACAGCCGGCAATTCCGACGATTGCCATAAACATCCGTGACTTATAGCGGAAAAGGTTACGATAACTGATTTTTTGATTAAAGCTTAGACGTGACCAAAGAGGCGTAATGTATTCTAAAAGAATTCTTTTCCCTGGTTTTGGCGCCTTAGGTTGCAATAAAGCAGCTGGTCGTTCGCGCAAATCTTTGAATAATACTAACATCGCCGCACCAAAAGCTGCGATGAAAAATGCAATTGCTGCTTGGATGATCGGTGGCCAATCATAAAAAATCACCGCACTGCCGATATCATAACGTTCATTGGAAAGTTCATAAATGATTCGCGGTAAAAGATTTGTTCCTAGTACCGTTCCTAAAATAATCCCAATGCCAGACGCGAGACAAGCATAAATGGCATATTTTTTGGCAATCTCTAATTTACTATAGCCTAAAGCTTTCAGTGTACCGATTTCTCGACGGTTTTCTTCTACCCTCCGCGTCATCGTCGTAAAAGTGATCAATGCCGCAATAAAGAAGAAAAAGACAGGAAAGACATTCGCGATAGCTGCAATTCGTTCTGCTAGATCGCCGAATTCCTGAAAGCCGACGTTTTCTGAGCGTTCTTTGAAAAGATACGTTGGCTTTTCTAACTCATTGATTGTTTCTTCATTCTCAGTAATCGTTGCTTCAGCCTCTGTCAGCTCAGCTTCTTTTGTCGTCAATTGTGCTTCTTGTTCTGATAATTGACTTTCTTGCTCAGCCAACGCACTCAACGCTGGTGTTCGTTGTGGTTCTGGTAACTGCGCCAAGGCTTGGCGTTGTTGATCGATCTGCATTCTCGCTGTTGCTAGCTGACTTTTCGCATCCGCTAATTGTGATTTTCCATCTGCAACTTCTTGTTTTGCAGGGGCTAAAGCATCCTTGCCTTCTTGCTGTAGTTGTTCTAAACGTTGCTGTGGTCGTTCTTTAAACAACTCTTCCAGCTTTTCGATATTCTTTTCCATCTCTTCTTGGTATTCTGCACTGTACGTATTCAGATCATCGACATTCGCAAAGTCAAGAGTTAAAACCGATTGGATATCCGTTGTAAAATTCGCTTGTGGGACATAGGCAAAGTAATCGATGCTCCCATTGCCGACATTTGCAAAACCTCGTTCCAAGTTATTGATGAATAAAGGCGAACGGACAAAACCGACGATTTTATAATCTGTCTCTTTCAAGTCGTCTGTTTCGATCGTATAGGTGTCACCAATGCGATACCCTTGATTTTCAGCTTTCTCATCTAACACAAGTTCGTCTTCTGCTTGAGGCAATCGACCATCGACTACCGTCAATTGATTCTGTTTCATGTCAGGATCATAAGAGAAAACTTGGACAACTTCATTTTTATTCGCATTTGCGTAAAAAAGCTGTTTCCCCGTCTCAACTGTGACACCGGAGAGCTTTTCTGCCTGAGCAACGTCCTCTTCGGTCAAGCCTGCCGTTGAAACGATCTGTAAATCAGAGAGTTTGCCTGCTCGGACATATTCATCCATCGTTTTTTGCATCACAGGACCGGCTGTCTTAACACCGACATACAGTAGCGTGCCGAGTAAAATGATCAAAATGATTGCGATGAACCGCCCTTTTGATTGGCGAATCTCACGAAACCCTGCTTTCAGGTAAGTTTTATTTTTCATTACAGACCTCCTTACCAAACAAGTTCATCAATTGATGAAGGGTGTTCATTCAATTCGACTGCTCGGACTTTTGCATCGTTGATATGGATCACTCGATCAGCGATTGGCGCTAAAGCCGAGTTATGTGTAATGATCAATACTGTATTTCCATGTTCACGGCTAGCATTTTGCAACAATTTCAATACTTGTTTTCCTGTTTCAAAGTCCAACGCGCCAGTCGGTTCATCACAAAGTAATAATTTTGGATTTTTCGCAAGTGCTCGTGCAATGGATACCCGTTGCTGCTCGCCACCGGATAATTGGGACGGAAAATTATTCAACCGATGCGCCAGTCCAACTTGCGTCAAGACTTCTACTGGGTCTAACGCATTTGGCGATACTTCTGTCGCTAACTCGACATTTTCTTTTGCGGTCAAGTTAGGAACGAGATTATAGAATTGAAAAACAAAGCCCACATCTGTGCGACGATAAGCCGTCAATTGTTTGTCATTGAATTGCGCAATATCTGTCTCATCAATGATGATCTGTCCTTCATCTGGTGTATCCATCCCACCTAAAATATTCAATACTGTTGACTTCCCAGCCCCACTAGGACCTAGGATGATCACTAATTCTCCTTTTTCAATGGAGAATGAAATATCGTCATTCGCTGTAATCGTTGTTTCGCCCATCTGGTAACGCTTAAATTCATTTTTTACTTCTACGTATTTCATATCACTTCCACCTTCATTCTCCAGTTTGCTTTTTCTATTTAATCGATCCCTTCTATTCTAACATTGAAATCAAAGGTTGTGAAAAAAACCTTTTTGAAAAAAGGAATAAAAACGATTTGACAAGTCTACCGCCGATACGCTCAAAACCTAAAAAGAGACAAAGTCATTTCTCTCATTTACTTCTTTACGTATTCATGGGAAAATGGCACTAAGAAAGAGATAGGAGTATAGCAATGGGAAAGAAAAAAGTGACGATCAAAGACGTTGCGAAACATTCAGGCGTATCCATCGCAACTGTCTCATTGATCTTGAATGGCAATGAAGCAAAGTTCCATCCAGATACAGTCAAAAAAGTGGTGAAAGCAAGAGATGAATTAGGCTACCAGCCCGATTACATTGCTCGACAAATGATCACCAAGAAAACAAAAACGATCGGTGTTCTGGTACCCGATATTACCAATCCTTTTTTCAATACATTGATGCAAGGAATTGAAGATTGTCTTTACCAACAAAATTTTGTCACGATTTTATGTAATGCAGATTTTGACCACCAAAAAGAAACCGATTATTTACTGGAGTTGACGCAACGCGGTGTCGATGGTTTTATCATTGCCTCATCAGCTGTCTCAACAAAAACACTTCAAAATTCTTTGAAAAAACAAGGCAAACCATTTATCGTATTAGATCAGAAAAAAGCAGAAGGCTACAGTGACGCAGTTTTAACCGATGACTATCACGGTGGATATTTAGCCGGTGAGCATCTATTAGGCTTAGGACATCAGGAGATTGCTTTGGTTTATCCACAGCAAACGCCCCAAAATGTCCAAAATCGGATCGATGGTTTTCTGGCGGCATGTAAAAAGGGCGAACATTCTGAGAAACAGCTCCATTGGTTCCCCGCTGAGTTTTCTAAAAAAGGCGGCTATGAGATCGTTCCTGATCTGCTTTCTTCTCCTACTACAGCGATCTTTGCATTGAATGATGAGTTAGCTTTTGGGGTCTATCGTGGTTTAGCGGAGCATGATAAAGTGATTCCCGAAGATTATAGCATTATCGGTTACGATAATATCGATATGTGTGAATACATGAAACCTAAATTAACGACCATTGCTCAACCCATTTTGGAATTAGGGAAAGCGACTGCTCGTTTACTTTTAGATCGTATCCAAAGTCCCGATAAATCATGGGAAGAACTTTTATTGCCGGTAGAGTTGGTCCAACGATCCTCCACTCAATCGCTCAACAGATCATCAAATCAATGAAACGAGCATTTCTTACGAACCAATGACGACTAATTCTGTTGTCATTGGTTTTATTTTTACGTCATGTTATTTTATCGTTTTATTTACCCTCGAAAAACCTTTTATTTGCGCCTTATTTTTCACATTAGTTATTTAACGAAATGTTTTGAAGAAATGTTAAATCTTTGGTAAACTGATAGTAAGTGTACTCATTTCCCCCAAAATTTGTGCCCCCACAAATGAAATAGGGTACATCCAATAATGAATGTTCGAACGAATGAATGACTACTCATCGCTTTTGTCCAGATGTTGAATTGTTTTTTTGTCAGTCAATAAAGCTTGATTTTATTGACGAAATCAAACAACTGACCGAACAGGTAGCGCTTTTTTAGCGCAACTGTGGAAAAAGAAAAGGAGTATTTCATTATGAAGAAAAAAACAGCAATACGCCTACTTGCAGCATCTTGGCTGATTGCTCCAACGTTGTTATCTACACAATCTGCGTTTGCAACAACTAGTCGGACCCAAACATCCAGCAGCTCTCTCATTGCTGAGCGCCCGACGTTTACGACCGAATCAAGTACGAGTGATTCGACCGTCTCAAGTTCTTCCACTGATTCTTCGGATAGTACGCAGGAATCCACAGAAGAATCTTCCGAAGCAGCAACTCGGACGCTAACGATTGCTCGAAACCTACGTGGAAAAATCAAACTGAGGATCGTTGATGAAGAGGAAGAAGAAGCCGATATCAAGACAAGAGAATATACTGAAGAGGATTTTCTAGAGATTTCTAAATCCGGAAAAGTCAAAGATTTAGAAGAAGGTACCAAAGTTACATATATGATCACACCTGCGGCAAACGAACGATTGGTTTCGGTCAAAATCGAAGGCGCGCAAGAAATAGACTATACTAAGCAAATGTTTACAGTTGGTGTGACTGATTTAACGATCACTGGCAAATTTGAATCGACGACTTCCCCTTCTGAACCATCAACGCCTGAAGAAGAAACGACAGATTCTTCTCAGCCAACCCCAGTCACGCCAGAGGTCCCAGATAATGGGAATAGTGGCAATTCTGGAAATAGCGGGAACAACAATGGAAACAATAACGGCAATTCAAATACGGGAAATACCACGAACCCTTCAAGACCGCCAAGTTCTTCGAATAATAATGGGAACTCAAATACAAACGGTTCTACCGGGTCAACGAACAATACAGGCTCATCTTCAAATCAGACAGCAAACACGAATCGTCCGTCGACGCCTGATCGAATCGAAAATCCTTCTTCAGAATCATCTGATTTTGTTGTCAAAACACCGATTGAAGCTGTTCTACCGACAAATACGACTAGTATACAACAAGCACTTGTCAAAGAAGCCTATAAGCATTTAGGGAAACCTTATGTTTGGGGTGCCAAAGGACCTGCTACTTTTGATTGCTCTGGTTTGACTTATTTTATTTACAAACAAGTCACGGGCTATTCCATTGGTGGTTGGACGGGCGAACAACAATACGCTGGAACTAAAATCCCAGTTGATCAAGCGCAACCAGGCGATTTAGTCTTCTGGGGTCCTTCTACCGGTATCACGCACCATGTCGGTATTTATATCGGTAACGGGAATTATATCCATGCGCCCCAACCGGGTGACCATGTACGGATCACTTCGCTCAAAGCATACACACCTAATTTTGCCTTACGTGTCAATTTAGCAGGCTTACCACGAGCAACGGGATCTTTAGCTAGCTCGCCGATTTTAGACGGATTGAATGAGACGTTCCACTTCACACAAAACCAGACGACTGACCAATTTTTAGAAAAAATCGCAGAGGATGCGCGAGAAATCGGTCAAGAAGAAGATATTTATGCTTCTGTCATGATGGCACAAGCTATTTTAGAGAGTGGTTCTGGGAATAGCTTGCTTTCTCGCTCACCTAACTATAATCTATTTGGGATCAAGGGTGCTTATAAAGGAAGTAGCGTTTCCTTCAATACTTTAGAACAAACATCCGCCGGTCAAAATTATCAGATTCGTGCAGCTTTTCGGAAATATCCTTCTTACAAAGAAAGCTTAGAAGATTACGCCGATTTGATCAAAAATGGTCTGTCCCATAATTCTGATTTTTATAAACCGACATGGAAATCTGAGACTAAAGATTTCCGTGAAGCAACGAAGTATTTAGAAGGACGCTATGCAACGGATCGTCAATATTCTAGAAAATTGAATGCGATCATCGAAGCCTACGATTTAACGCAATTCGATGAACCAAAAGAACAAGAGAAGAATGAGGAAGAAACAAATGAACAAAGTGATTCCTTTGTGGTTCCAATCCGTTGGCAACGCCCTTCTCCTACATTCTCACGAATGAATATTTCACTGTTCAATCAAAGAAATCCTTCACTGCTTTATTTATCAGAATTAAGATTTGCTTCATTTTGGGATCTATGGCACCATTTCTCAGTGAGAGAGATCCCACAGAAGCTTTCTGTAACCGTTAGGGAAACCGACCAGCCACTGGCTAGCCGCTTGAATCTTGATCGTGTCTTTCGGATGAAACAGTTTTTAAGATAACAACTTGGATAGACTAGAACCAGAAAGCAAAAGTTGATGGCTGACTTTTGCTTTCTGGTTCTTTTTACGTAGCTTAGTTCAACGGAATAGATGCTGGAAAGGTTTATTATTGAGTTAGAAAAAATATTTGGCAATTTCCGATAATGTTTTTTTCGTTTGAGAATCGATTTGATCAACCACCTGAAGATTACTGCGTTGAGATAAATCGATGCTTCGGATATGTTGACATAATATCGTTCCTTTGATTGTATTCATCTCTGTATCAGAAATTGTTTGAAATGCCCCTGAACGTTGATATTTTTCCTGTAAATACTTTGTGGAGCTACTAATTGGCATGACTAAAACAGTATTGAAAATCTTATTGTAATAATCATTACTGATGATGACACACGGACGTGTTTTTGCTAGTTCATTCCCTTTTGTTGGATCCAAATCTATAAAAACAATATCCCCTTGTTTTACCATTGGATTTTCTCCTCGCCAACGTCCTCACCAAAATCGACAGTTTCTGTATCATAACTCCCATATTCTTCCATCACAACCAATTCATGCTTCCAAAATTCTTCAAAATCCAGATTAGCTTTTTCACTAGTCACTTTAATTTCACCCTCAGGCGTGAATTCAAAAATAACTCTCTGATTCTCTTTCAAGCCTAATTTTTGACGAACACTCTTAGGGACAGTAATCTGATTTTTGGATGTCATTTTAGCTGATACTTGCACTTTTTTATCCATAGTTATTCCTCCCGTTTCTTTTATTATACCAAAAAAGTAAGGAAAAGTAAGGAATTATCTAACTTTTAAATCAGCTCCTGAACGTAGCATTTTAAGCTGTCCAACTATTTCTCTGATACTTTCTGTAGCAACAATAAAAAATAAAAGCACCAACCGGTAGCATACTAAAAAAGAGAAGTGCTCGATTTAATGAGAACTGTTGAACCAGTACTCCGCCTAGTAATGGAGAAATAAATGAAGAAATCCCCATATAAATACTTATAGATAGGAGTTGCCCTGAGGAAAAAACATTTTTAGGTGTAATCTCACTGATGATCATTCGACTACCGATGGTAAAAGCTGGGACAGTAAAAAACTGCATGAAGCTAGCAACAAGTAATAGGAATGGTGTGCGTGAAATTGTATAAATCAAAAATTGCAGCACCAAAAAGAAACCAGAAATAAAAATCAATCGCTCATTTTTCCATTTTGTCACTGAACGATTCAATAGAAAATATGCTGGGATTTCACAGAAAGCTTGAATCGACCACTTTGATCCTACAAATGCATGTCCACTATCCATTAAGAGCAACTTATCGATCACAATCGTATTATTTGCGACGATGGTTAAATATAAAAGAAAAAATAGCAAGGTATAAAATAAGAACTCCTTATTTTTTATAAGCAGATACATATCCGAAAGGCTGAATTCTTTGATTTCTTGCTTTTTTTGTTTATTTTTCTCGCGCTGTGCTTCCGGTAAAGATTTAGCAAAACAAAAATAAATGACTAAGAAAAACAAAAAAGGAGCTACTAACCACTGATAGTCATTATTGAAAATAAATAGCGGAACACAGATACTCATCACACTCCACCCTAAAGAACCAATTGCTTTGATTGAAGCAATCTCATTTTTCACTGCTACTTGTGATAATACCCAATTATCTAGAACTACTGCACCTGTATTGGATAACCCACCAGCAATTGCCAATACGATAAAATGTATCAACCAAGTATCTTTTCCTAACAAATAAAAACTGCTCGCAAAGCATACAAATAGTGTAGAAACGACCATGGCAATTTTTTTTATCTGTTTGCTTCGATCTGAATAATACCCAATAAAGATTTGGAAAACAATCGTGGTTACACTGTAAGAAGCTAAAAACCAACCTCTCTGTACCGTGTCATATCCTTGTCCGGTCAAAAACGGAACGATCTGTGTCATCAAAAGAGCCATCAATGCATACTGGAAAAAATAGACTGCTTGAAATTTATTTTTTACTGCCATGTCGACTTTCAAAATAATCGGCTGAAGGATATCCTACAGCCGATTCCTTTCTTTCTTTTAGTGATACTTATTTCAGTTCTGGCCAATAAGGGGCATTGACTTCAATCATTTCATCAAGTATCTTCTTAGCTACTTTTGCACTAGGTACCGTTTTGTTCATAATGAAGGCTTGCCATAACTTTTGATATGATTTTTGTTCCCATGCATCAACTGCTAACTTTTCAGATGCAATTTGTTGTTCCATCAAACCTTTTTGGAAAGTAGGAATCGCACCAATTGACACTACTTCATAACCATCTTTCCCCACGATACAAGGCAATTCAACCATCGCATCATGATCAAAATTAGAAATCGCACCATTGTTTTCAACAATCAGGATCATGCGTTCTTTTGTATTAAATGTCAACGCACAAGCTAGATCTGTAATAAATGAGGCATGTTCATTGGAGGCAAAAGTTGTGTCTTTGGCCGTTTGATTATCGATGATTCTTTGACATTCTTCAAATACATATTTCTCACGTCCATCGATAATTTCATTTGCTCTTGTATACTGTTTATCGGCATGAGCAACTGTTTCATCAGCCATTAAATAATATTTCAAATACGTATTTGATAAAAAAGTCGGTTCAATCTCATGTAACTCTTTAGCTGCTAACATGGTTTCCAATTAACTCGTTTCTTTATGTTGGCCTTGTTGCGTTTGTTCCGTATACCCATATTTTTTTACATGCGCGCTTATTTTTGGCAATAAGTCGTTTCCCTTATGATCTTTGATACTCGTCCACCACCCAAAGTGATTCAAGCCAAAATAAGATGTTTCGAAGTCTTTACGATCCTGTAAGCCCATCACTCGAGCCATGATATCTTCTAAACAAACAGGCATATCACAAATATTGATGATTTTTGAATTGGGGCGAAACCTTCTTGTTGCTTCTGCGACAACTGCTGCTGGATTGGAATAATTCAATAACCAAGCATCTGGCGAATACTTTTCCATATAATCAACTAGTTCTAAGACTGGCCCGATCGAGCGTAATCCATAGGCAAGCCCCCCTGGACCGCATGTTTCTTGTCCTACAACATTATATTTAAATGGAATTTTTTCGTCTTGTTCCCTCATCGCATATTTTCCGACTCTTAGTTGCGCCATGACAATATCAACATCTGTGAAAGCCTCTTTGGGACCCGTTGAATAGCTAAATTCTATTTCTGGCGCTCGTTCAGCGAGAATGATTGCACAGGCTTTTGCGATGACTGCTTGCCTTTGTTCATCATTATCATAAAATTTTATTTTACTGACTGGAAATCGTTCTCGGTCTTCTATTAACATCATTACTAGTGATGGTGTATATGTGCTTCCTCCGCCGGCAATCAAGATTGAACTTTTTTTCTTACTCATGGTTCTCCTCCTCTTATTTTACAATCAAGTCTTCAAACGATTCTCTCACTCTTGGAACAGTTAACCCAACGATGATTTGGATAGCACCATTGCCTGGATTGACTAGTCCTGAGGCGCCAGCTTCCTGAAAATCAATAGAACTGGCTACTTTACTTGTATCTTTCACGGTAAGTCGTAACCGTGTTGCACAATTCGTCACATCAAGTACATTCTCTTTTCCACCCACTAACACTAAATAGGCTTGTGCTTGCCTTGCATGTTTAGGTAGGTTTTTATCTTGCTCATGTTGTTGTACATTCTTTTTGTTCTCATAATCCGCTTTTGAATAAAGCTGTATCTCTGATAGATCCTCTTCACGTCCAGGAGTTTTTAGATTGAATTTTTTGATCATGAACGTAAATACCACAAACCAAATCGCAGTAAATATAAGTCCGATCATAATTTGGGTGAGGTACGTGGAACCATGGAAATTCCATAAGGGTAGCCAGTTTAGCCCGAGCCAATTGATCAAGCCACCTCCAAAGTCTCCAACAACGCCAAATGCATAAGAAACTGTAGCAATCGATGCATCTAACAGTGCATGGACTCCCCATAAAGCAGGGGCAACAAATAAGAAAGTAAACTCGATGGGTTCGGTGATTCCGGTCAAAATCGCAGTTAATGCAGCTGGTGCGATCAATGCGATGACCTTTTTCTTTTTATCTGGATTAGCAGCTTGAATAATAGCTAAGCTCAATCCAGCTGTACCAAATACTTTTGACATACCTGATAAAGAAAAACCACCAAAAGGATAAAGTTCTTTAAGCGAAAGTGCACTTGTTTGGAATTCACCAATATTTGATGCCCAATAAGCGGCCATCCCACCTTCAACTACCGCACTATCATAAGCAAATGGTGCGTACACAAAATGATGTAAGCCTGTTGGGATAAGAATTTTCTGCAAAAATTGATAGATGAATACACCAAAATTTCCCGAATTCACAAAAAATCCTTGCATGCTTCTCATTCCTTCTTGAATGATTGGCCATACGACACACATCAAAAGTGCTAAAGGAATCATGACAAGAAAAGCAATCATCGTCACGAAAACAGAACCACTAAAAATCGTTAACATCTCTGGTAATTCTTTTTCATAAAAGCGATTATGCAAATAAACCACGATACCTGAAATCAACAATGCTCCGATCATACCAGTATCTAAAGTGATGATCCCTGCAATCGATGTTAACCCGGAACCAACCGTTGTTCCTTGAGATAGATCCACAGCGAAAGAATTTGGCCATAACGTTAAGATCGCATGAACGAAATAGTTAAAAGCAATATAGATCACTAATGCTTCCATTGTTGCTCGAGCCGCATATTTTTTAGCTAAACTGATCGGTAATCCGACAACAAATAAAAGCGGTAATTGAAAAAATGGGGTCCATCCACCGGCTGCTACAACATTCCAGAACTTATACCAGAGTGTGCCTGGTGCAGCAATATCTCCCATAATCGTTTGATTCGAAAGAAGCAAAGAAAAACCAATAACGATACCGAAAAAAGAGAATAGCATGACAGGTGCTAACATTGCTCCACCAAATCTTTGAATTTTTTTCATCATAGTCTTTTTTTCCTTTATATTTTTAGGTAAGCGCTTTACCTGTTTCCAGTTTACTATTAAAACGGATTTATAAAATACTTTCAGATGATTTAAAAGTTTCTCACAACAAAAAGGTTTTTTTCACAAAAAATGTGAATCGTCACATCGTATCCTAGAGTATAAAACTAGACATATGATAACAGTTGATCAAAATAGATAAATCTTTCATTTAACCGAGAAACTATGCGTATCTTACTATTAAAGGAGCAATAATGAGGACATATCCAGTCGAAAACATCCCTCGAATAAACGTATAGGTGGTGAGAAAAGATAAAAAAATGTTGATACAAGAGAGTTGCAACAGTTAAATTTAAAATCTATAAATACCTATAAAATTTGCGGTTATATTGCCAGATATGGCGTATTGTAGTTTTGAGAGGAGAAAAAGGTCGATCGATTTAGTTGAATAATTCCTAATAAAGATGAAATAGACCGATCGACGAATTTCTTTCGTTGGAAATAAATTTTGGTATCAAAGCTTTAGCAGTTGTATCGAATGGCAGAATCAAAAAAATAGCAACTAAACAGACATAAAAATGTTGCGCATATTGATGTCTGTTACAAAGCAAAGTTCCTCAAAAATGAGAGATGAATAAGGAGTGGGAAAATGTTACAAGACCTTATTACGACGTTTCAATCAAAATTGACTGAAAACGATTTTCTTATCTGGTCCTATATCACAAATCACAAAAAGCATTCTTTAACGATGTCAATCAATGAATTAGCAAAAAAATGCAATGTTTCTCGAACAACGATTATGCGTTTTTGCCAAAAATTAGAATTTGATGGTTTCTCAGAATTTAAATATCACCTAAAAAACGAACTCACACAGGAGAATATGTGTCTATCTGAGCTGGAAGGAGAAATTCTTGAAAATCATATCCAAACAATTGAAAATCTCAAGAAAAAAGATTTTACGGATCTATGTAAAATGATGGCTAACGCTAAGCGGATCTTTATTTACGGATCTGGTGATATCCAAACTTTAGTCTCGAGTTATATGAAATTACTCTTCGTACATAATGGGTTGATCTTATACGATTTTGGTGCCGTTTCGATCAACAAACAGTTTTACCAAATCATTCAACCTGATGATTTAGTATTATTGCTCACACTGAATGGTGAATCTCCTGAAGTTGTTAAATTGGCTAAGCAATTAAAACAACGAGGGATTCAAACCATTGGTATTACAAAACTTAGAAATTCTGCTGTTTCAAAACTCTGTACCGAAACTATTTTCTTCTTGAACTCAGAACTACAAAATCCAGAAAATCCTATTGCACTTTTTGAATCCACTTCGACACTCTTCTTCGTTATTGAATATTTCTTATTGAAATATGATGCTTGGCAAAAACAAACAAATCAAAATCTCTAAAAAAACGCATCTCTTTTCACCAACTTTGCTTGGCTTTCAAAGAGATACGTTTTTGAATTTTTCACTCATGACTCTCTCACTGCCTTTTTATAAATCGAACCGTCCTTTGCTCGATCAAGATAATGATAATCAACGAGGTAGCGACGTAATATCGCATGATCAGGATAAATACTTTTTAGAATTGCGTTGACCTCGTTCTCTAAGTAATCTTTATCAAATTCAAACTTTGAATAAAGATGATCAAAAATCAAACGTTTGTTTTTTTCTTTTCTGGGGATTTGTTGCAGTTGCCCGTCTTTAAAAAATCTAGCTAGTTCACTCATGATCAATAGCCTCCAATCAAATTCAATGTTCTTTCCACTATTTTATCATGTTTCCCTAAATTATTTCGAAGGGAGCAGAAAAAGCCGAGAAGGTGATTCTTCGGCTCTTTGTCAATAAGGACTGATGAGTGCAATCAAGTGAAATCCGGAAGAAGAAGTGAACACTTCTTCTCCGGATTTTCTTCGTTATTTGACGTGAATGACTTGATTCGTCAAAAAGATTCGGATGCGCATGTTCTCAAATGATTTAAAGCCATAAGACACTCGTTTGAGTGTTTTGATGTGGGTGTTTTTTGCTTCAATTTTCCCATTAGAGTAAGGATAAATCAAAGAATGACGAATCCCTTCTTCATAGCTCAGAAGATTTTGTAGTTTTAGCCGAAATTCTTTATCTAATGTTTCTGGTAACTGATGCAAGAGAGTGAAAAATGACTCGTGGTCTTTGTCACGAAAGGCATCCGCTAGTTCATGGAACGCTTGATAGGCGACTTTCAAGGCAGTTGAAGCACTTAATAAACGGTCAAGCACCATGGCTTCTGTCAGGTAAGGATACTTTGGGGCACGAAAGCTACGCCAAGTTTTATATTCTGTGTGGTTGATATTCTTCCGATTTTTGGTGAGTAAGCGCCAATGGCTTTTTAATTTCCTTGGCATTGTCCGATTGCCCGAAGCAATCAGGCGTTTCATTTCACGGACACGAAAATCTTGGAACGCTTGATTCATGTGTTTGATCACATGAAAACGATCAATGACCAGTTTGGCATGAGGAAATACTTTTTTTGTTAGTTGAAAATACGCCGCATTCATATCAGTAACTAAATAGTCGACGTCAGATGGATTCACACATGTCTGGAAATAAGTGGTCAACCGAGACAATTTTCGAGTGGGTAAGATATCAACTAATTGCCCGGTTTCCCCATCGGCACAAATAAAACTCATCTTATCTTCTGAGGATACATGGGAACGAAATTCATCGACCATCAATACTTTGGGCAGGTGGCGCTTGGCTTGTTTTGGTAAATAGGTTTTTAACGACTTCAAAATACGCGTCACCGTTGGAATAGACACCTGGCAATGCTTTGCGATAAAAGATAAGGAGACCTTTTCGGTGAGTAAAGCAATGATTTTCATTTTTACATGCTCGGCAATCGAATGATTTGGCCGAACAAAATAGCTTTGGGCTGTCCAATGGGTATGGCAGTTTCTACAGTGATAACGTTGTTTCTTCAGCCGCATGATTAGCGGTAAATGGTTGAATTGATCGAAACGAATGCAGGTCATTTTCTTGCCATTTTTGACAATGACCGTTTTCCCCTTCGAATCTCTCACGGCAGAGCCACAAGTCAAACAAGCAGAAGTAGGAGGAGCTAACACTGCGTCAATAACTAAAGTATTGGTTTGATGGAACGTTTCGTAAGAAACATCTTGGATGGTTAAATATTTATCTGTTAATCGGAGCATTTTTTTGATAGAATTTTCCATAGAGCATATCGTCCTCTCAGTTGTTTATTTTGTGGTGATTTAATCATACTAGAGAACGATATGTTTTTTAATACCCAAAAAGAAAAAGTGGACTGACGAATCAGAATTGATTCATCAGTCCACTTTATTATAGAGCCGATTCTTCTACGAACCATCTTCTCGGTTTATCAATCTCTATTCCTAGTCTTTTTTGTTCAAAACGATTCCTGTGTACAACCAAGTGGTTACAGTATAGTAGATAAAGTAGAGAACAAAGAATATTGCAAATGGTATCCATAAGTTGTGATATGGATCATCCATCAAAACAGTAAACATTTGAAGTCCAAATAATACATGGATTGCTCCTAGAATTCCCGGTGCTAAGAAGAGAATACCGATTTCTCGACGAATCGATTGTTTTAACAATGCTTGACGAGCACCGATCTTACCGAGCATCTCATAACGAACGACATCGCTTTTACTACCTGAAAGAATCTTGAACATCAAGCAGCTTGCTAACATCGTCAAGAAGGCGATCCCTAAGAAGAAGCCCATGAATTCAAAGCCTGAGAACATGCCGTTGATCACTTGATACGCATCATATTTTTGCGTAAAGCTAAACATTCCGTCTTTTAATGATTCATTATTTTTATTGTTTTCTGCTACGAGCGCGCCAATCGGTTCAATACTCTCATGGAAATCTTTTACTTGAATCAATTGCATGTTTGTTTGCGGAAGATTCAACTGAGCAAATTCTTCTGCTGGCAGCAATTTCACTTCTTTTTCCCGTTGTTCTGGTAGTTCATAATAGCGTAACTCATCTTGATAATTGACATTCGTCGCTAATTCTTCGGCTGTTACTTTTTTCGTTTTGATGTTTCTTTCCCCAGTATTTGGTGTTTGATTTTCCATGATCAAAAATGGATTTTGTTCAAACTCACTATAATTATAGTATACTGTTTTTTCATCTTCTTTTTGTTGATAGACTACATTGATCGTTGGTGAAAGTTTTTCCACCTTCGATTGATCGATCAACTCTGAGCGATTCAATACTAGGTCATAGTTTGATACCGCATTGGTCAACTTAGTGATTTCATTTTTAAAGCCTAGTCCAACTGTCAATGCCCCTAAGGCTAACGCGAACAACATTGCGACCATTGAAAGCATTTGCGTATATTCACGGATACGGAAACTTAATTGAGACAACGTAAAGTTATTCAATTTTTTCATTGAAAGATTCTCTGTCTTCTTCAGCAAGGTCAAGAAGAAAATAATGACCGAGTGGAAAATAAAGTACGTTCCTAAAACGATTGTAACTAACGCAACTGCAATGGCCATCAACTGATATTTGCCGATATTAGCCATCATATAATAACCGACACCGATAAAGATGATTCCTAACACTACTTCAAGGAAAAATAAGAATTTGTGTTGTTTCATTTGTGTCGGTGTTTGATCGGCACGGATCAATGTCAAAATTGGTTTTTTGACAATGGAGAACGCATTAACAAATGCTGCTAATAAGAATAAAACAATGAAAAACAGCAAAGTGATCAATAAACCGTGCAAGTTAAAAGGTGTAAAATGAGTGATTTGAATATTCAACTGTGCAACTAATAGTCGATGGACGACACTTGTCAATCCAATCCCTACAGCTGAACCAACTAATGTAGCAACGGTTCCAACAACCAAGGTCTCAGAAAAGATCATCTGTGCAATTTTTCGACCTTTTGCACCTAGCATCATGAACATCGCATAATCTTTTTGACGCATCGTCATCAAAAAGGAGTTGGCATAAAGGATATAGACGAACGTAATGATCCCTAGTAATACTGAACCAAAACGGAAAATGATCACAGTCATCGCTATAGTCGAATTATTGTTCAAAAATTCTGTGTTACTTGCCATTGACTCAAACATATAAAAGATGGCTGAGGCCATAACTAAACCTGAGAATAAAACGATATAATCTCTCAAGCGGCTTTTAATTCCTGTAAGTGATAATTTCCAAAGCATGTTCAGTCCCCCTGTTCCAGATTACCTAAAATCGTTAATATTTGACGATAAAAGTCTGAACGGCTTTGCTCTCCGCGTTTTACTTCTTGGTGGATGACCCCATCTTTAATAAACAAGATTCGTTGACAATAACTTGCTGAAAAAGCATCATGTGTCACCAAAAGAATGGAAACTTTATCTTTTGTATTCAATTCTTCCATTGTGTCTAATAGGTCTTTCGCACTTTTTGAATCCAACGCACCAGTTGGTTCATCTCCTAATAGGATCGTTGGTTGTGTCACTAATGCCCGAGCTGCCGCTACCCGTTGTTTTTGTCCACCGGAGATTTTCGCTGGGTAGCTGTCTAAGATATGAGTGATCGACAAACGTTCAGCAACTGCATGGACTTTTTTCTTGATATCTTTTGGTTTCACACCTTGTAAAGAAAGCGGAACTGCAATATTTTCTTGTGCAGTCAAGTTTTCTAAAAGGTTGAAGTCTTGGAAAATAAAGCCGATTTCTTTTGCTCGAAAATCTGCTAATTGATTTCCTTTCAGCTTGGTTACATCTGCTTGATTGATATGGATCGTGCCATTTGTTGGTTTGTCCAGTGTAGATAAGATATTTAGTAATGTCGATTTACCTGACCCTGAAGCACCCATGATGCCAATAAACTCGCCTTTTTCTACACTGAAACTGATACCGTTCAATGCTTGTGTTTGTTTCTCATTGCTTTTTCCATAGACTTTCGTCACGTTATTGATTTCTACGATTTTATCCATTATCGACCGTCCCTTTACTTAATTTTTCTTTTGCTGCTGTTGGAATGTCTTTCGCTTGTACTTCCTCGTAAGAAGTAACCCCTTTGTTTTTATTCCAAGTGACTTTCAAAAACGCATCTTTCCTTAACGGTCGTTCTTGAAACCCATTGAAGTCCATTATTTTTTCGTTCCCTTCTTCTGTATATCCCGGTAGCTGGTAATCTTTTGTCCATCGCTGGATTGATCCACCTGTTTTTCACCATCCGTGGTGATTTGAACGTAATAACTTTCTCCCCCCATGATCAAATGATCTGCTAGACGGTAGCCACCAAAGACGATGATGATAACCGTACCTAACCCAATCAATAATTTTTTCATTGTTACTCCTTCTTTCGTGTTTCTGATAAATTAAGTATAGTGAACTGCCAGTGAAATGTCCTTTCTTTCTGCTATCAAAAATCTTTCACTATTGTCATATGGTGAACGAAAAAAGAATCTGGAAAGTGTCAGTCACTCCAGATTCTTTGTATTGAGCGAAAACCTCCGTTTTATCGTCAGCTTCTCAACGAACAACTGGGTTTTCTACTTCGGCTATTTTTCTTTATTGCTTCCAGTATTGATTACCGGCTGTGTTCCTTTATCGGTAATAATAGAGACAAGCAAATTATTGATCAATTGGACTTTTCGATCATCCGTAAAAGTGATGTCCTGTCCTTCTTCGATTTGTTCCAACGCCATTTGAGTCATCGACACCGCCCCTTCAACAATTGTTTGCCGAGCAGATAAGATGGCTTTAGCTTGTTGCCGTTGCAGCATCGCGCTAGCAATTTCTGTCGCATAGGCTAAGTGATTCAATCGCGTTTCCAAGACTTCAACACCTGCCACGGATAAACGTTCCTGTAATTCCTGCGCCAATTCATCAGAAATCGCTGTAGTATTCCCACGTAACGTAAGATCATCCTCTTGGAAAGTATCATAAGGATATTGACTGGCGATGTGACGAAGTGCCGTCTCACTTTGGATCTCAACAAATTGATGATAATTTGCTACATCGAAAAGTGCTTTGGCTGAATCCACTACTTTGAAGACGACGACTGCTGAAATCTCGATCGGATTTCCATCTAAATCATTGACTTTCAACAACGAACTGTTGAAATTTCGAACCTTCAAAGATAAGCCGATTTTCCGAGCAAAAGGAATCGATAAGAAAAATCCGCTCTCACGTATCGTTCCCATATATTTTCCAAAAAACAAAATGACTTTTGCCTGGTTGGGATTGACAATGGTGACGCCACTGATAAGGATAGCACCGATCAACCACAACAATATGCTAACAATTAAGACTGACGGAAGATAGACACTCATACTTGTGAAAAATAGCGCAACTGCTGCTAATACTCCTAGTGCCAAAACACCGAAATACCCATTGATGTAAAAAGCTTTTTTCTCTTTCACTATGTACTCTCCTTGCTTATTTCGTTTTATTTTATTCGTTGATTATCTATGTGTTTTGCGAATCCTTGCCATAGCTCCTTCTAATTCTAATTCTTTATCTTCCGTGATATACCAACCGTTTTCGTGTATGCCACCTGATGCTTCTGGCAAATATTCTAGACGTGTACGGACCCATTGCTTTGTTTCGGTAAAATAATCTTCTACTAAGATTTCTAAATCCATTCCAGCGGATAACTCAAGATTTTCACGCACTGACTTGAAAACAAATCGTTCGCTTGCTTGATCGTATTTTAAAATCCCCGTATCGATGATCGGCAATGAATAATAATCTAATTCCTTTTTCACTTTCAATAGATGTTTGAACATTTCATTATATACTTGCTCCAATTGTCGACCTTCAGAATTGTTTGGATATTGGATCGTTACTCTTTCTTTGTCTGTATCATAGTACTTCTCACTCAACTCTGTCAGAAAATGATGCAGTTCCCCTAATTCACTTTTTAATTCTTCTCGTTTGATGTCCTCTATTTTCATTCGTTATTCACCCTATTTTCCCCGTATATGTACGTTCTTTCCCTTTCTTTATTCTACTATATTATTGAATGATAGGCGATTATATTTCATGCAAAATAAATAAAAAAGAGTACAACGCCTTATTACATAAGGAATTGCACTCTTCTCCAACCATTTATTCGTTATTTAGAAAAAAACAGTCTTGACAGATCAACGATCAATCATACACTTCATAATCCTCATCATCCATCGGAAACTCTTCGTAATCTTCATCCGTCAAATTCACTTGACTATTGTGACCAGTCACTTTGAGATCTTTGTTACCTCGATTGTAAGTCTTCGTTGTTAATGGTTCATAATTTTTGTTGATGTAAGAATCACCATCTAGTGCCACAGACAAACCTTGATCTTCATTATCATAGAACTCAATACTACTATTTTGCAGGGTAACTTCGCCTTTTATTGCTTTTTCATTATCATTAAAATAGATACTGCCATCACTTACTTCTAGTTTCACTTGTTTCATGGATAGTTCAGTCAGATTGAGCGAACCCATTTGACTCTCTACAGTAAGAGCTTCCCCGGTTACTTCATTGATCGATGTCCAAGTGTGTGCTGTGTTCAAGTTGATTTTCTTACTACTGAATTCATCTAACATTAATTCATTGTTTCTACCTTCAACCACTAATTCGTCTAAGGTTACACTTCTAGGTATCGTGATTTTCAACATTGAGCGTGTATCTGTCATGTTGATCATTGCTGCCGGAGTTTGTCCATCAGCAGAAATATCCAATGTACCATCTTCCGCATTGATCTTTGGTTTTTGTGTTTTATCATGAGAAGTTTCGACACTAAAGCTTACGCCTCGCTGGATCACGATATTTTGGTGATCTGCTTGGATAACGACTTTGTCGATTTTATCGGACGAGAAATCTTTTGTTTCATGAGCCATTTCTATGATTCTTGGTCCACCTTCCCAAGTCAAACTCGTTTGGGCACCAGAAGCATAACTTAATCCTGCCATCAAACCACCAACGATCATTAATCCTAACCCTGCTCCTAAGATATATTTTAATTTCATTGTTTACACCCCACTATTTGTCGTATGGATTGCTCGTTTTGTGATGAAACGGCGTCCTACCCATTTGACAAAGTTCATCATCATTTGGAATAGCCATTTGGTGCCTTTTAACAGTAATGGTGCAAAGAAAACAGCACCTCCCGTGGCAAGTAAACCTAGTCCTACAAAGAACAGCCCACTAGCAATCGATTGTTGCAAAACAGCAACCCCTGAAATGATCGAAAATAAACCTGCTCCTAAAATACTGATACATACAACATAGATCCCAATAACCACGCCGATCAAACCAATCAGAATACCAAAAATCGCTAGAATAAAAGCTAATGCCAAAGGAACCAGTAACGGAGAGGCACATAAGCCGATAACGATCATCCAAATCAAACGGATTTTTCGTTTAGGACTTTGGCTGTATTCTGATTCATCGTCGTCTTGTTCCGAGTAATAATTGATTTTCACCTTCAAGGCAAATTGTTTTGGTGAGCCGTATTCATCCATGACTTCTTCCACTGTTTTTCCAGAATCTAAAAAGTATTCTTCATAATATTGAATAATATCAAAGCGGTCATCTTCAGGGATTTCTTGAAGTTCATCCAACACATCATTTAAATATTCATTCATTCGTATTCTCCTCCAGTAATCGGTTTAAGGAATCTCTAAACACGATCCATTTATCAATGATTTCTTCTAAATGTTGACGCCCTTTCGGAGTTAAGCGGTAATATCGGCGATTTCTACCTTCGAATGGTTCGTCGTATGTTTCTAAGTATTCTTCTTGTTTTAATCTGCGTAAAACTGGATACATCGTTGATTCACTGACAGATAAACTTTCTTGGACTATTTTCGTTAATGCGTAACCGTACATGTCTTCTCTGCTCAAAGCTGCTAAAACCGTACCATCGAGTAAAACTGTTGGGACTTGGATATGCATTACTTCACCTTCTTTATAGTTTGCAATATTTTATATTCACCAATATTATATCACGTATAATATTGTTTGCAAGAAAAATTTATGAATAGTTCTCTGAATCAGTGGATCATTCTTGAAAGTAAACTAGTACATCCTAAAAACCGCACGTGCAAAAAAAGGAACAAAGACCACAATGATTCTCGGTCTTTGTTCCTATTAGATGCGTGTTTTTCAATCTCCTCTAACTTAAAGCAATGCGCACACGATAAGGCTTAGCGTGATACCTAAAAAAATGGCAAGAGAGAGACGGATCAATTCTTTTTTATTTCTACTCAACCACGTTTCATTCATCTTTTGTTCCACTCCATTCTAAAGTTATCGCTTGCTAATTGGGATAAACAGAAGTGACATGATCATATTGCTGCGCATGTTTATTGGCAGCAGAAACTGCTGTTCCAGGGAATAGATGCCACTTACTATGATAGCCACAGGTATGGAATTTCCAATAATAACCGATACCACGATCGGTTTGTTTTTCATCCGCTGTACTTGATTTTGTCACGAGGGTGCCTAAGAGTGAATCCTGTTTCAATAATGCCACGGGAGTATCATGAGAATGAGTTGCTTCATCTGCAATGACGATGGGATTGGCTCCGCTTAGTCCAACACTTAACGTCAACAGTCCGAGCAATAAACCGACTTGTTTTTTCATTTCCTATCATTCCTCCAATAACGGTTATTAGAAAAATATACGAATGCTCACTTATGTACGATATGTCTTCGTACACTTTTCCAACTATATATTACTTGAAAAATACACCTTAGAGCGATTGAATCAGAAGCGGCGTTTTTTTCTTCGTTTTTGTTGGTTTATTGCTCCTATAGATCATTAACTGTTCATTTCCCTCTCTTATTCCACCGGAGAAGTTGGTAGCATGTTCTCTTTCTCTAATTGAATGATGACGGTCGTGCCAACCTTCGGAATACTGTTGTAGCTGATTTTTCCATGATGCAATTCAATGATTTTTTTGACTAAAGATAGACCTAGTCCGTTCCCAGAAAATTGGCGACTGGATTCCCCTTGATAAAATTTCTCAAAAACCCTTGCCTGTGTTTCTTGATCCATCCCCACACCGGAATCGGTCACTTCAACGATCACTTGGGTTGCACTTTGTTTTAAGCGAATCGTGATTTTCCCTTGAGGTTGATTGTACTTGATGGCATTATCCATGATATTCAACCATACTTGATATAAAAATTCTTCATTGCCCACATAGCTGACACTTTCCAGATCGATCTCTAGTTGAAGTTGTTCTTGCTCCCATTTAGGTTGTAAAAATACAATGACTTCACGGATCTGTTCATCTAAACGAAACGGTCGCTTGTCTAATTGGATCCGTTGATTTTCTAATTTATTCAGCTTCAAGGTGTTTTCTGTCAACTGTGAAAGTTGGGTGATGCTTTCAATGATCCGTTGCAAGAAAACCTGCTTCTCCTCTTCTGAAATATTCGGTGCTTGCAACAATTGGACATACCCTTGGATCGTTGCAATGGGCGTCTTAAATTCATGGGAGACATTGGAAACAAAGTCATTTCGTAATGTTTCGATACTACTCAATTCTTGGACCATCACGTTGAAATCCTTGTATAACTGCTGCACTTCTTCCACTTTTTGTTGTTCGTCCATCCGAATCGAAAAATCGCCAGTTGCTACTTTACTCATATTCATTCGCAAGTCACTGATTGGCAGTAAGATCCGCCGACCGACAAAAATCGAGATTCCTGTGCCCACCATCATACTAAATCCTGCGAAAACGACTAAAGGAAACCACGTCGCTTGTTGCTCTGACGCAGGAACTGTTTTGTGTGACAACAAGAAGATAAACCCTAAGAAACACAACAGAGTGACTAAAATGGAAACAAAAACAATACAAGCAAAATAGATCCATAATTGTGAAAATATTTTTTTACGCATCAGATCACCGCCTTGTAGCCTAAGCCACGAACGGTCACGATCTGAAAATCATCATTTTCAATAAAACGTGTACGCAATCGTTTGATATGCACATCGATCGTCCGTTCTTCCGTGTTTGTGTCCAAGCCCCAAATATCATCCATCAACTGTTGGCGGGTAAAGATTTTATTCGGGTAAGAAAGTAATTTGTACAATAATTGAAATTCTTTTTGTGGAAGCAGTGTTGCCCGATCGTGTTCGATCACTTCATAGGTTTCTTGGTTCAAACTAGTTTGACCGATGTTCAACTGATGACTATGATTGATTTTCGCTCGTCGTAACAAGGCTTCCACACGCAACACCATTTCATTGACATCCACCGGTTTGGTCATATAATCATCCGTACCTAACTGAAAGCCTTTCTTTTTGTCTTCAAAATCTGCTTTTGCTGTGATGATCAAAACAGGTGTCTCTATGCGACTGTTTCGTAACGTTGCTAACAATTCATAGCCATCCATTGCAGGCATCATGATGTCGGTAATGATCATATCCACTTGCGTACTTTCTAATTGTTTCAATGCTTCTACACCATTCGTGACTGCAAAGATCAGAAATCCTGCTCGTTCCAAAACGGATTGATAAAGCTGTTTCAACCGTTCATCATCTTCTACTAATAATATTCGATTCATTGTTTCTCCTCTTTATTTATTTGAAAAATTTCAGTTTTTTTTCTGATTGTTCATATTCAGTTAATATTCATTCATTATACTACGTTCATTGTTCTGTTATACTTTAAGTATAACCAATATTTCAAATGGAAAGAAGGGTGACAATGTTACAATTAAAAGAGATAAAGAAATATTATAAAGTTGGTGAAACAACAACAAAAGCATTAGACGGCGTATCCGTCGCTTTTAGAAAAAAAGAATTTGTAGCTATTTTAGGCCCAAGTGGTTCTGGTAAAACAACCATGTTGAACGTGATCGGCGGCTTGGATAATTACGATTCTGGCGATATGGTCATCAACGGAAAGTCCACAAAAGATTTTAAAGATAGCGATTGGGATGCTTACCGTAACAATTCCATCGGTTTTGTGTTCCAAAGCTACAACTTGATCGGTCATCTAGGAATCATTGAAAATGTCGAGCTTGGAATGACGTTAAGTGGCGTTTCGAAAGATGAGAAACGTAAAAAAGCCGAGGAATCATTACGTCGCGTTGGCTTAACTGACCATATGCACAAAAAGCCCAATCAATTATCCGGGGGACAAATGCAACGGGTCGCCATTGCACGTGCTTTAGCAAATGATCCGGATATTCTATTGTGTGATGAACCAACTGGTGCTTTAGATACCGAAACAAGCGTACAGATCATGAAGTTGATCGAAGAATTATCGAATGAAAAGCTAGTGATCATGGTTACCCATAATCCTGAATTGGCACATGAATATGCCGATCGGATCATTGAGTTCTCAGACGGACAAATCGTCTCTGACTCCAATCCGCATATCGAACGTCCGAAAGATGATCAATTCAATCTACGTCGGACAAAGATGAGCTTTTGGACCGCACTAAAATTATCTTTCAATAATATTCGCACGAAAAAAGGACGGACATTCCTGACTTCCTTTGCTTCAAGTATTGGGATTATCGGGATTGCGATCGTACTATCTTTATCTACAGGCTTCCAAAAACAAATCGATGAAACACAATCAGAAACGATGGCTCGTTTTCCAATCACGATTTCCAGAGTTACCACTAGCCCACCTTCTGGATCGGATGGTTTGAGCTCGAATACAGCCGATTATCCAGATACAAAAACTGTCACAGCCAAGATCAGCGACGAAGATCGGGCGCAACATACAAACAATATCGACCAAGAATATGTTGATTATGTAACGAATATCGATCCTAACCTAAGTAATAACATTGGTTTTACCCGCACGACTGGTATCAATTTGTTAAGAGATGTTGACGGTGACGTACAGCCTGTTAGCTTTTCGAATCAAAACCCTGATTCTGAATCATTGTCATTCTCAAGTGCGATGTCTTCAATGACTGGTGTAGGAGTTTCTAGTTTCCCAACACAATTAGACGACCAAAAAGACAATTTCTTAGAGTCGAATTACTCATTGCTTTCTGGCAGCTACCCTACTTCTGCAAATGATGTCGTATTGATCGTAGACGGCAATAATAATACAAACATCAATGCGTTGAAAAATCTAGGATTTGACGTAAAAGACGGTGAAACACTTGATTTTGACAAGATCGTCGGCACAACGTTCAAATTAGTGAACAACGATACGTACTATACAAAATTACCGACAGGAAACTTTATTCCTAATACGGATTATCAAGCAATGTATGAAGATGCAACTAGAGAAGTTAAGATTTCTGGTATTTTACGGGTCAAATCTTCTTCTACGATGAATCTGTTATCTCCTGGTATTGCTTACAGCGATCAATTAACGACAGAAATCGTCAATGAAAATAAAGATTCTGAAATTGTTCAAGCACAAAAAGACAGTGATATGAATGTATTGACGACTGAAAAAGTAGATGAATCAGCGAAACAAACACTGATCAGCTATTTGGGTGGAGATAGCTTACCTTCAAGTATTATGATCTATCCAAATAATTTCGGCGATAAAGAAGAAATTCTAAACTACTTAGATGACTTTAATAAAGGAAAATCAGATGAAGATAAAATCATCTATTCCGATCTAGCTGGTACAATGACTGAATTGACTGGTGGATTGATGGATGCTATCACATATGTCTTGATTGCTTTTGCAGGTATCTCACTTGTTACAAGTATGATCATGATCAGTATCATCACTTATACTTCTGTCATCGAACGGACAAAAGAGATCGGTGTCTTGAAAGCATTAGGTGCACGTAAGAAAGATATCACTCGCGTATTCGATGCTGAAACTTGTATTTTGGGGATTTCTTCTGGACTATTAGGTGTCCTGATCGCATGGTTAGCGACTTTCCCAATCAATAGCCTATTGTACAGCATGACTGATTTAGAAAATGTTGCTCAACTAAATCCTGTACACGCCTTGATCTTGATTGTTGTATCAACGATCTTAACGATGTTAGGCGGACACATCCCAGCTCGTATGGCAGCGAAGAAAGATGCAGCGATTGCTTTAAGAGCAGAATAGTAAAATATAATTGAAAAAAACACAGTTGATTTTGATATTACTTGTCAAAACCAACTGTGTTTTTGCTTTATTCTTTTGTTCGTACTATGTAGCTCGCGGTTTCTAAAAACGGCCTATATATCTACTTATCAAATGAAATAAGTTGATTCTTCCTAAAAATAAATTGATTCTCAACCACCTGATCTCTAAATAGGGAAAGAAAAATTTTTAAGAAATCTTTGTGCTATATCGAAAAAAGCTTCTTCCTCTAATGTATCAACGTATTTAACATTTCTTTTAGCTTTTTCGGTATAGTCAAGAGAGAATACTTGAAGCGTATTTACTTTGCTTCTCTTCACTTCATCTAGCTTGAACTTATCGCTTTGAATAGGCACAAGAAATGGTCTATTTTTATCACTTGTAGTAATTGGGCATACTATAATTAAATTTGTTGCTAAATTGTACGCATCCTTACTCATAATTAAAGCCGGTCGTCTCTTCTTAACTTCATAACCTTTTGACGGTTCAAAGTCAAGAAGAACGATATCTCGTTGGCGTGGCTTATAGCTCATCTAGTTCGCCTCCATGTGGCGTGTAATCAACCCCTAATTCTGGGAAATAAAATTCACCTTCTTTAGCGGATTCAAAAAAATCTTCAACTTTTGGAATTAAAGCAACTGTACCATTTTCTTTTTTTATAATATGAAATTCTTCACCTTCTTTTATGCCTAACTTTGCAGGAAGCGTAATCACAAGGGAATTCCCTTGTTTTCTTGTTTTTGTTGAAATCATAAGTCATTCCTCCTTTTTTTAAAAGTATACCATGTAATTACAAGGTGAAACAATGTAAGTACCTATTTTATATAAATTAATAAAATATCCCTTTATCTAGTCATTCTCGCCATTTTCATTTCCTACTGTCTCACCCAGATTCTGAAGATCTACATGAGTCCTTTCTTCTTTGTAGTTTGCAAACAATTGCTCAATTGTCCATTCATTTTCTGGAGTAGTCGCTTCGATGATCAAACGTTTTTTCCCGTTCTTCTCTTCCTGTATGATTTTCACTTTATCTTCTGTATGGATTTCAAGGTATTTCATGATATATTTTGGTAACCTAAGACCATTACTGTTTCCCCATTTTTTTATTGGCAACATCTCCATTATAAACGCCCCCCTCTATGTATATACATAATTGTCCTTGGTAGTGATTTTCTTATTCGTATTTCGTTTCCTCCTTTCTTTTACGAACTTTCTATCTACTACTCTTTAAATACGTAAAAATCTAATTTTTCTTCTTCACTCCTACTTCCATAAAAAATAGTGGATAAAGTATGTTGTCGAATACTTCATCCACTATTTTTGTCCTATTATTAAACGATTTACTTCTTCACTTCTTCAACTAATTTTGCCAATGCTTGTTTTTGATAGGCTGTCGCTAAGTCTTTTGATACTTGTTGTTGTTCTTCTTGAGTCATCGCTGGGTTTTGGGCGATGGCTTTCATCAAACCTTCTTTAACAAAATTTTGGGCATCGGCTTCCATCGTGCTTTTTTGTTCTTCGACACGTTTTGCCAATTCAGAAGCTTGGTCGGTACTTAATTCGATCCAATCAGCCGGAATTTTGAACGTATTGACACGACGCTCAAATTCATGGTTATTATCCGCTAAGTTGAACCAGAATTTGTACTGGTCATTTTTATAGACCCAGTAAGTTGTTTCACTGACTTTTTCGGCTGTACCTTCTGTTTGTTCGACTTTATTTGTTTCATTTTTCGTTCCAGTTGCCTTTGGTTCTTTTTGCTTGTCATCTGTTCGGTACAAGTAGACTTTTTCTGTTCCATCTCCAAGGGACTTGTAGAGCAACATATTGATCTCTGATTGGTCTGCACTTGAAACGATCGGTGTAGTTTTAGTTTCTGTCACTTCTTTCATACCAAAATGGTTGGTGATATTTCCTACGATCAGTCCTAATGAGAGAACAAAAAGTAAACCAAAGACGAATGAAAGAAGTGTCTGCCACATTTTTTTGGCAAAAACATTCGTCAAAGCAAAGGCAATGACACTGGCAATCAATACGAAAATAATCATGCGTTATCCCCCACTTCCATCACTACTGGTTCTTTTCTTTTTAAGAAGAAAGCAATCGTAAAACCGATCAATCCGAAAATGATTGCTACGAAGAACGCAGCATGGTATCCGGATAAAGTCGCATTTATCGCTTGATCTTTGTAGGCTAAAGGCGTACTTTTCAACACAGCATCAGTTGGTAGATTGTCTTTCGTGACGTTCGTCAACACACTGATCAAAATTGCGGTTCCGATCGAACTTGCGATTTGACGGAATGTATTGTTGACTGCTGTACCATGACTGATCAGATTGTTAGGTAAAGCATTCATCCCTGAGGTTGTCACTGGCATCATGACCATCGAGATCCCAAACATACGAATTGCGTAAAGAATAACGATATACAATACTGGTGTAGTTTCAGTCAAAAATGCAAAAGGTGCGGTTGCTGCTGTCAAGATGAACATCCCAACGATCGCAAGACGTTTTGCTCCGTGTTTATCAAAAATTGCACCAGTGATCGGCATCATTGCCCCCATGATCAATGCTCCAGGAAGTAGCATCAAACCAGAATGGAATGCAGACTCTCCACGAATGTTTTGAATATATAATGGAACGACCATTTCAGCTCCGACCATTGCCATATTCGTTACTCCAGCTAGGATTGCTGCAATCGTGAAGGTTGGTGATTTGAAGACGCGTAACTCTAAGAATGGATGTTCTAAATGTAGTTGACGCCAAGCAAATGCGGCGATGAAAATCACGCCAACGATCAAGAAGCCAATCACTTTCGCGCTTCCCCAACCGGCATCCCCAACACTTGAGAAACCATAAAGCAAGCTACCAAATCCAATCGTTGAAAGAATCGCAGAGAAAATATCGATACTTGGATTTGACAAAGGAATCACACTTCGCATCAAAAAGAATGCTAATACTAACACAAGAACGACGATTGGAATGACCATTCCAAACAAATCACGCCAATGATAATTGTCAATGATATAGCCAGAAAGTGTTGGTCCTAATGCTGGCGCTAAACCAATCACGATCCCAGACATCCCCATAGCAGAACCTCGTTTTTCTGGTGGGAAGATCGATAACATGATATTTTGCAATAATGGCATAGATACCCCAACACCACAAGCTTGAATCAAGCGTCCAATAAGTAGTGTACTAAAGTTAGGAGCGGTAAAACAGGTGATCGTTCCAATCAAAAAAATCGTCATCGCAGACAGATATAATTTTCTAGAACTAAATTTATTGATCAACCAAGCAGTGATCGGAATCATGATCCCATTCACTAATAAAAAGCCTGTAGTCAACCATTGCACATCAGAAGCTGAAATATCAAAAGCTTTCATCAATGCTGGAAAAGCAGTTGTTAATAAGGTTTGATTCAAGACGGTACAAAAGGTCCCAATCAATAAAACAACAACTAGTAGTGTACGATTGTATGGTTTTCCGTAAATATCTACGGGTTGATTCTTACTCATGTTTCTCCTTCTTTCTGAATGTTTTCTGAAATCACTAAGATACTTTATTCCTATTTTCGACTTTTGTCAACCTACTTGACACGATAGTCAACAAAAGTATAATTAAGGGAACAACCAACAAAGGAGTGTGATGAATGGTGGGGGCTTCACTAAAACAGTTATTAGAAAATGATCATTTATTAATAGGAATTAGTGAGCTAAGTGAAATTGTCGGGGTTTCACCACGACAATTGAGGTATTGGGAGCAAAAAGGCTTTATCCGATCCGTCACTGCTGACGCGAATTGTGCAAGAAAATACCGATTACCGACAGTGGTCAAAGTTGAGATCATCAAGAAATTTTTAGATGAAGGGTACACGTTGACCAAAGCCGCTGAAAAAGCTCAGGAACGTTTAAACAAAATGCACCATGTCCGAAAAGTTTTCTCAAAGTCCATCAAAGACATCGAGTTGATCGATGAACGTTACACACTCCTTTTGATTGGCGACTTCAACGATGCAGAGCAGTTATGTATTATCCACGACGAAGAAACAGACGAATTGTCTTATAAAATCATCCCCGCAGATGAAACGATCGATCCCAAAAAAATACTGGAGAAATAAAAAAGTGCGTACTTTGCTTTTTCAAATCCACTAGCACATGCCTTCAAGAGGTTACGATCAGATACTAAAAAAGTCGTCAAAGCCGAAATAGTCAACTATTTCCGGCTTTGACGGCTTTTTTGTTTAGGTATCGTAACAAACCATTTTATTTTCTTTTTGTTTCCTGTGCCAATACTTGTGTCAACCAGTTGGTATATTCGGTTTCTCGATTGATTGCGTGAGACAAAATCAAGTAGTGTCCATAGTTTTCATGCTGCTCTTTTTTGGTCGGGAAAATCACTTGTTGTCTAGCCAATAAATGCTGTCTTTTTTCTTCATGAAGCTCCTTTTGCTGTTCAAGGATCTCGATCCACGCTGGATCATTGATGTCTTTCACAAAATAAAGTTTCAAGACAAATTCATCACGGTTGACTGGCAGTTCATTTGGTGATGTATGGATCCATTCGTTTAACAAAATACGCCCTTCTTCCGTCAGCTGATAAATTTTCTTTTCTAGCTTGACGCCAGTGATCCCTACTTCATGTTTGATGATGCCTAGTTCTTCCATTTTAGCCAGTTCAGGATAGATCTGACTATGCTTTGCCTGCCAAAATTCACCGATCTCATTTTTAAATGCTTGGTTCAACTCATACCCCGTTTGATTTTTTTTGCTCAGTAGTCCCAATAAAATATAGCGTAATGTATTTTTTCTAGCCATCAAAATTTCCTCCTTGACATTCTCTCAAAATCATTCTATCATAATCACGTAATCAAAAACATGTAAATTATTACATGTTATAATTTAAAGGGGATGTTTTACATGAAAGAATTCAAAAACTTAGAAGATTTTATCGGAACTCACTTTATCTATACGTATGATAACGGTTGGGAATATGAATGGTATGCAAAAAATGACCATACCGTTGATTATCGTATTCACGGTGGAATGGTCAAAGGACGTTGGGTCAAAGACCAAGAAGCAGATATTGTAAAATTAACCGATGGTGTATTTAAAATCACTTGGACTGAACCAACTGGTACAGATGTCGCATTAGACTTTATGCCAAATGAGAAAAAACTACATGGTACGATTTTCTTCCCTAAATGGGTCGAAGAACATCCAGAGATCACTGTCACTTTCCAAAACGAACATATTGCTGAAATGGAAGCTGCTCGTGAAAAATATGAAACTTATCCTAAATTAGTCGTTCCTGAATTTGCGACAATTACTTATATGGGTGATGCGGGTGTTGATAATGAGGATGTTATTAGTGAAGAACCTTATGAAGGGATGCCTAAAGACATTCGTGAAGGACGTTACTTTGACGAAAACTACCGTCGTATCAATAAATAATCCATTTGCTTAGCTTAGGGAACAAAGCCACTCCTTCATATCGTGAAGTTCAGTGACTTTTCCCATAGTTTTTTTGGGGATCTAAAATAAAGTTTTACTAACACTTCCCTATTGATCATCAAAAATCTCGTTAAATAACTTTACCAATGATTTCTTTATGAATTACATAAATAATTTCATATTATTTTCAGTTTTTTTCTAATTCCTTGCCTCTCTTTTCATTAACCTTTATGATAAGTTTAGTTATTATATGAAAAGGAGCAGAACAGTTGAAAAAATATAGACCATATTTTTTGATTTTTATTTTCGCAATTATTTTCGTATTGCCGAATATCTTATCACAAAAATTGATTATCGGGGCCGATGCACCATTTCACTATAATCGCTTCTATGATGCAGCACAACAAATCATCCACGGTGACTTACACTACTTCCCTTCGATGTATGGCTTTCAACAAAGCGGTCGGATCGTCAATGCGATTTACGGTCCGTTATTCTCATACTTCCAAGGGTTGATCGTACTCGTTGCAAGAAGTTGGTACCATTATCAGATCTTATCAAATTTTATCCTCTTCCTTATTGCTGGTTGGTCCATGTTGACCTTGTTGCGCTACGTCAAAGTACGTGATTGGGTGAGCGTGCCGATCTCAATATTATTTATGACGACCTATTCGATCCAGTATTGGGCTGTCAATCAAGGATTTACGAGTTGGGGAACCGTTTTTTATCCTTTATGTATGATCCCTCTCGTTGATTTCATCGTGCATAAGAAATTCCCTGTACTTAAAGTGACTGCCGCGATTGCCTTGATGACACAGATCCATTTACTGTCATCCGTCATGCTAGTGTTGATGTACATTCCGTTTTACGGTTATTATTTCTTTACGCAAACGAACAAAGGAAAAGCAATTCTCCAATTAGGGAAATCCATTTTGCTTTACTTTATCCTAACAGCAAATATTTGGGTAGGTATGGCGATGGTTTACAGCGGTAACGAGATTCTTCCACCATTCGTCAACCGACGAATGACAGAAAAAGCAATCAATCTTGAGGGAAGTTACTGGTTGAATTATCCAAAGATTTTCCCTATCGTTTTGTTTGCTGGATTTTTATTTTTCTTGTTGTTCCGAAAACGCGAAGAACTGTTTCCAAAACTATTGTTACGTACAAGCGTCGTGTTCTTCCTACTTTCAACTAGTTTGATCCCTTGGAATACATTAGTTGAAAACGAAGTGCCATTTATTAGCTTGATCCAGTTCCCGTTTCGTTTCTTTGTTCCATTTACGTTGCTTTTCTTACTTTACTTTGCGATCGTCGCCAATCGCTGGGAGAAGAAGACTTGGTTACGTGTAGGTGCGACGTTACTGATTTTGTTCAGTAGTGTCCAAACCATCCAAAACTTATACCGTCACCTCGATAAATGGGAAGATGAAACCTTTGTCAGTCGTCATACGTATCTCTTCGATACACCTGATGAAGCGAGAAAAACCTTCTATAGTCATGACATGTCCAAAAGTTTGTTTGTTTTCCAAAAAACGACGCCGGATTATTTACCGATCTATGAACAAACGAAAGCAAATAAATACGATCGTTACAATGAAGAAATCTTAGAAAATGAAACTACCTTTATCAAATCACATCCAGATGGACGCTTGAGCATCAAATGGAAAAACACTGGCGAGCCAACTGTGCATGTTCCAGTTATCGTGTATGATCGAACCGTCTTGATGCAAAATGGCAAGAAATTGACAGATTTTGAATTGACCGATATCGGCACCCCAATCGTCAAACAGCATAATGGGATCAACGAGATCATTCTCTATTACGATCTTCCAATCTATTTCTACTTCGTCGTTGGTATGACTATTGCAGGATGGCTGACATTTTTAGGAATCTATCTTTCACAAAAATTTAATTTTAGGAAAGAAAAAAATGTAAAATCAGCTAAACTATAATTTTTTTAGGACGTTCAAAACATAAGCGGGGCTGTGACAGATTGACTGCCACAGCCCCGCTTATGTTTTAAAAATGTGATAGAGATTTTCCAGTTCATTTTTATTTATCCGAGCATTGGTCTTATAATCGATCATGGATTCCCCCCCTATTTATTTTAGCTTGCTCCTTTTCGTTACCTCGATTATATCAATATTCCTTCGAATCCACTTGATCTAACTGTAAATCAAGTCTACTTATCCAACTTCTTATCTAGCCATTCTAAAATTGGTTTGCAAATGTTTTTCTAGACCACCAAGAATAGTCAGCAACGCTAAAAAAAGCACACCTTCAAAACAGCTGATTGTTTTAGAAGGTGTCCTTATTTTTTATCCGCCTTTTTACATTTTTACGCTCACTTTATCGTTCCATTTCCACAGCCACTCCAAAATGATCACTAACGATTGGTCCGTTCGTGCCATCAAAGATGCGCGTGTAGGCACTGACTTTGCTATCCATTGGAACAAAAATATAGTCGATTCGCAAAGCTTCTGTGTTGTTTTCCCACCCGTCGATTTTTTTCTCGATCGTGGCTTCTTCAGATTTTTGCTCTGCTAAAAGATATGAGTCTTTGACTTTCAGTTGGTTAGCTGCCACTAAGCGATATCCTTCCTCGCCTACCGGATTATTAAAATCACCCATTAGCAAACAAGGCATTTGATACGTTAAGAGTTGTTTCTGTAAGAATTGCCACTCGTAGGCAAAGCCAGTTTCTGCATCTGACCACCAAGAAAAGTGACAACTTGCGACAACGATCGGTTGATTCTCGATCACGGACTTAGCAACGAGGATCATGCGGGTACGATAGTTTTCTTTTTCTTTTGTTTCGGATACTAGGTATGCCCGACTGTCTAAAGGGGTCTTTGATAAAATAGCATTTCCTTCTTCATATTTGTCATACCCGATATGACTCATTTCCCAACTCCAAAAATAAGCTTCTCCTGCTTCAGCTAATCTTTGGACGAGGCAATAAGCGAAATTATCTTCGTGAATCGGGGTTTGATTCATTACTGGACAAAAATCGACTAACTGTTGTTCGTTGACAATATTTGTTTGGATCAGTTGATTGACCTCTTGCAAAGCAATCACATCATATCCCTCGGCTAGAATCTTGTCAGTGAGTTCTTGAAGTTTAGTGAATGGATCTTCTTCCAACCAACTATGCGTATTCAACGTCATTACTTTCATTTTTTTGGGAACCTCTTTTCCTTTTTACATAAAAATCAGAGACTGCTACGTCAGCGCTGATCGTTGAAGAAAAAATCCCCATCGTCTTGCTTTTTCGTCACAATCTCTGAATACTTCTTTTATTTATTATAGCTTGATTTTACCGATTTCTGTACCTATTTCAACAGAACCAAGAGTGGTGATCGCAACTTCTTTCACTTTATCATCAGTAAAAATGACCATGATCGTTGTATCTTTCCCTTGTTCTTTGACTTTGGCTAGATCCATTCGTGCAATTTGGGTGCCTGGTGTGACTTCTTGTCCTTCTTTGACAGAAACTTCAAATGCAGGTTCTGCCATTTGGACAGTATCGATTCCCATGTGGATCAGTACTTCTGCACCTTCCGCTGTTTCCATACCGATTGCGTGTTTCGTTGGGAATACGCTGACGATTTTACCGGCTACTGGAGCTGTGATCGCATCTGTTTCAGGAATGACCGCAAACCCATCTCCCATCATTTTTTGTGAAAAGACTGGATCATTGACCTCTGCTAAAGCAATCACTTCACCTTTTGCCACTGCGTATAATTCTTTTTCGATCCCTAATGCTGCTGTCGCTGTTTCTTTTTCCATCACGACTTCTTTGACTTGTGGTTCAGGGATATCTGCCCCTGATTGCAATAGATCTTCGATATCTGATTTTAAAACATCCGCTTTTGGTCCATAAACCGCTTGGACGCCGTTGTCTTTTACGATCAAGCCCATTGCGCCTGCACGCTTCCATGCGTCTTCTGAACCGACTCTACCTCGATCGGCAACTGTTACACGTAACCGTGTCATACAAGCATCCACGTCTTTAATGTTTTCTTTTCCACCTAATAGATGGATGATTTGGATGATTTGTTGATCAGCAGGTCCGGCTGTCGTGCCATTTGTTGTTTCTTCGCTATCGCTGTCGTAGTTTCCGTTACGTCCTGGTGTCGCAAAGTTGAATTTCTTGATCAAGAAATTCGCTAAGAAGTAAGTCACTACACCAAAGAGAATGACACAGATGACGAAGTTGATCAAATCACCGCCAAGTCCTGCTTTGATTGCTAATGGTGTCCGCGTCAATAATTCGATGTTCCCAAATGAATGGACACGTAATGGTAAAATATCAGCCATTGCAAAAGCTGCCCCTTGGATCACTGCATAGATGGCATAAAGTGGCACTGCCGCAAACATAAACATAAATTCTAGTGGTTCTGTTACCCCTGTTAAAAAGACAGCTAAAGCAGCTGAGAAGTACATTGATTTGTATTTCGCTTTTTTATCTGGGTCGACATTGCGATACATGGCAAGTGCCATCCCCATCAAAATACCAGAAGAACCGATCATTTGACCAACTTTAAAACGAGCTGGTGTCCAGTTTTGCAACACGAATTCGTATTGTGACATGTCGCCTGCGCCTCTTAGGTTCACTAAGTCAGTTGCCCAAGCTAACCATAATGGATCTTGTCCAAATACTTGTGTCCCTGCTTGTGCACCAGATAAAATCTCGTACGTTCCACCTAATTGCGTATAGTTGATTGGAATCGTCAACATATGGTGTAACCCGAATGGTAATAATAAACGTTCCAATGTTCCATATAAAAATGGTGCTAAAATTGGCGCACTATCTTGTGACTGTGCGATCCATAAACCGAAATTGTTGATTCCTGCTTGAATTGCTGGCCAAACTGCTGCCAAAATTAGTGCAACGATCGTTGACCATAGAATCACTACAAAAGGAACAAAGCGTTTGCCGTTAAAGAAAGAAAGTGCATCTGGTAATTTACGGTAGTTATAGTATTTGTTATACGCCATCGCACCGACAAAACCGGCGATGATCCCTACGAATACCCCCATATTCAATGCAGGCGCTTCTAGTACACTCGTAAAGAATCCTTTGACCATGATCCGTGTGCCGAACAACGTATGTGTGAACGCATCTTCGTTTGCTAACATCTCTGTTGTCACACCAAAGATCGCACCTGTGATCCGATTGATCAAAACAAATGAGATACCGGCAGCAAATGCTCCGCCTGCACGTTCTTTCGCCCAGCTACCACCTATTGCTAACGCAAATAATAAATGTAAGTTTCCAATAATTGCCCAACCAATACTTTCAAGAACGCCACCCGTAGTAACAAGCGCTGCCATATCTGGGTTGATCAATGGGATCGATTTCCCGATACTGATCATCAAACCAGCAGCTGGCATCACTGCGACAACGACCATTAAAGCCTTTCCAAATTTCTGCCAAAACTCAAAACTAAATAATTTTTTCAATTTCTATCTCTCCTTTACGCAATCGGTTTCGTTAATCCGTATTATAGAGGTAATTTCTTTTTTTGTAAATGCTTTATTTTTATTTTATTTGTTTTTTCTTTTGAAAAACAAAAACTCTACAATATAGTATATACCCTTTATCAATAATAATATATTCACGATATTTTTTTCTTGCTAGTCATTTCTCAACAAAAAGATTCTCGATTTCTCACTTTGCTATTGACTAACGCAACCGGTTGCGTTTATTATAAACCTAAGAAATGAAACATTTAGGAGGAGAATCATGAAACAAATCAAACGCTTATTCCAAATCGATCCTTGGAAAATCAGTACGACAACATTAGATAAAGAAAATTTACGTTTGCAAGAGTCCTTGACAAGTATTGGAAACGGCTACATGGGGATGCGTGGGAATTTTGAAGAAACGTACTCTGGCGATCATCATCAAGGTACCTATTTAGCGGGCATCTGGTATCCCGACAAAACTCGTGTTGGTTGGTGGAAAAACGGCTATCCTGAATACTTCGGAAAAGTGATCAACGCTGTCAACTTTATTGCGATGGACATTTACATCAACGACCAACTGATTGATTTAGCTTCTCTTGATCCAGAGGATTTTCATTGGGAATTAGATATGAAAAACGGGGTCTTATCTCGTCATTTTACGATCACCACAGCAACGAATAAAGTTCGGTTCTCATTTGAGCGTTTCTTGAGTATCGTCAAAAACGAAGCAGCTTATATCCGTGTAACTGTAGAACTACTTGCCGGCACTGGCAATGTAAAATTTGTTTCCAAACTTGATGGGAATGTTCAAAATGAAGATAGCAACTACGATGAACATTTTTGGAATCAAATCGACCGCGGCACAAAAGATTCAATCGGTTATTTGACAACCAAAACGATTCCTAACGCTTTTGATATTGAACAATTCACTGTCACTGCTGGCATGCGTCATTTGATCAACGGTGAAGAAACGATACCTGTATTTGAAGAAAAGACATTAGCGTTACAAGGCGTCTTCTCATTTGACCTAACGCTAAATGAACCGATCGTCATGGACAAAGAAGTCGTGATTTTGACAAGTCGTGATATCCCTGAAGCACAACAAGCCTCAACACTTATAGAAGAATTCAAACAGTTGACTACCCATTACGATGCAGCCAAAGAAGAACAAACTACCGCTTGGGCAAAACGTTGGGAATTAGCGGATGTAGTCATAGAGGGTGATGACGAAGCGCAACAAGGGATTCGTTTCAACCTTTTCCAATTATTCTCTACTTATTATGGTGAAGATGAGCGCTTGAATATTGGACCAAAAGGCTTTACTGGTGAAAAATACGGCGGTGCCACTTATTGGGATACAGAAGCTTATGCCGTGCCACTTTATCTTGCATTAGCTGACCCAGAAGTGACGAAAAATTTATTGAAATACCGTCATAATCAATTGCCACAAGCTATTCATAATGCCCAACAACAAGGATTAAAAGGTGCCCTTTATCCAATGGTGACCTTTACTGGTGTCGAATGCCACAATGAGTGGGAAATCACCTTTGAAGAAATCCACCGGAACGGTGCAATTGCTTATGCGATTTACAACTATACAAATTATACTGGCGACACGTCTTATCTGAAAAAAGAAGGGCTTGAAGTATTGGCTGAAATCGCTCGTTTCTGGGCAGACCGTGTCCATTACTCAAAACGCCAAAACAAATATATGATCCACGGCGTGACTGGTCCAAATGAATACGAAAACAACATCAATAATAACTGGTATACGAATACGATTGCTGCTTGGGTCCTCCGTTATACACGAGAAAACTATTTAGCTTATAAAGAAGAAGCAACGATCGAGATCACTGAAGAAGAATTAAATCAATGGGCAGATATCGTTGAGAATATGTACTACCCTGTTGACGAAGAGCAAGGTATTTTTGTTCAACATGATACATTCCTAGATAAAGATTTGATGCCGGTTTCGGATTTACCGCTCAGCGAATTGCCATTGAATCAAAAATGGTCTTGGGATAAAATCTTGCGTTCTTGCTTTATTAAACAAGCGGATGTTTTACAAGGCATCTACTTCTTCAATGAAGAATTTACAACAGAGGAAAAACGACGAAACTTTGATTTCTATGAGCCAATGACTGTCCATGAGTCTTCCCTTTCCCCAAGTATCCATGCGATTTTAGCTGCTGAACTTGGTTTGGAAGAAAAAGCAGTTGAAATGTATCAACGTACTGCTCGTTTAGATTTGGATAACTATAATAACGACACGGAAGATGGCTTGCACATCACTTCGATGACAGGTAGCTGGTTAGCAATCGTCCAAGGTTTTGCTCAAATGAAAACTGCCCATGGCGAATTATCTTTTGCTCCTTTTTTACCAAACACATGGAACGCCTATTCTTTCCATATCAACTATCGTGGTCGTTTGATTTTTGTTGCTGTTTCTGACGAACAAGTAACCTTCACATTACTAAATGGTGAAGCACTAGAATTAAGTGTTTACGGACAAAAACAAGCGTTGACTGATCAATTGACGATCCCATTAAGAAAGGAAGATGCACATGTTTAAGGGTGTTCTATTCGATTTAGATGGTGTCATCACCGACACAGCAGAGTTCCATTATCGCGCTTGGAAAAAACTTGGTGAAGAAATCGGGGTTTCAATCGACCGCAACTTCAACGAACAATTGAAAGGCGTTAGCCGGGAAGATTCATTGACGTTACTTCTTGCCTATGGTAAGAAAGAAAATGATTTCTCAAACGAAGAATTCGCTGATTTAGCTAAACGCAAAAATGAGTACTATCTAGAAATGATCCAAGAAATCACACCATCAGACGTATTTCCGGGTATCGTTTCCTTATTAACGGAATTAAAAGAAGCGGGCATCAAGATCGCCTTAGCTTCCGCAAGCAAAAACGGCCCATTGTTGCTGAATAAAATGCAGTTGACTGACTACTTTGATGCAATTGCCGCCCCTGGCAAAGTAGCAAGTGGCAAACCCGCCCCTGATATCTTTTTATTAGCAGCAAAAGAAATCGGCTTAGCTGCTACTGAGTGTGTAGGTATCGAAGATGCAAAAGCAGGCATCCAAGCAATCATCGCAAGCGGTGCCTATCCTGTAGGCGTTGGGCGCAAGGAAGATCTTGGGGAGGAAATTCCGATCGTCGCTGATACGTCTGCGTTAACACTCGACTATCTGCAACAAGTTTGGCGTAAAGATGTCTGAACCAAGCATCTCTGTTCTCCCCATCAAACAAACAAACCTAAAAAAAATCACATTGAAGAACGACGAGCTAGAAGTCGTTCTTCTCAATTATGGTGCTCGTTTACACCAAGTGTTCACACCCGACAGGAATGGTCTCAAGGAAAATGTCTTACTCTCTTACGACAATCTCCAAGATGTTTTATCCGATCAAAGTTTTTTTGGTGCAACTGTTGGTCCAGTGGCAGGTAGGATCAGAAATGGCGAATGGGAAACGCATCAACTCGAAAAAAATAATGGGCATCATCATATCCATGGCGGAACAAACGGTTGGTCCTTTCAATTTTGGGAGGTAGAAGTATTCAAATCACCTCAAGCAGTTGGTGTCGTCTTTTATTTAAAAGACACTTCTTCAGGTTATCCAGGACCAATCACCGCTACTGTCACTTATCAGTTAGAGGGCAACAAATTAGTGATGATCACTAAGGCGAATAGCGTCGTTGAAACGATTTGTAATCCTACAAATCACGCCTATTTCAATCTATCAGGTAATGGAAAGCGAGATATTGATACGCATCAACTTCAAATCCAATTAGATAGCCTGTTACTTCTTGATCATGATAACTTACCTACAGGAGAAACAATCGCTAAAGAGGACTTACCCATCGATTTCCATAAATCGAATCCCTTAACGGAAATTTTGTCTAAGTATCCTATGGGGCTTGATGATGTCTTTTTATTGAATTCACCGAAACTAACAAAAAATAGTTTAACATTATCAGAAGAAACTTCCGGTCGCCAAATGAATATAGCAACTACGAACAAAAGTATGGTATTATTTTCTACAACTGGATTCGATGAAGAGCTACAAATCAATGGCAAAAAAATGCACTCTAATTTTGGTTTAGCCATCGAACCACAAGAAATACCAGATATCGTTCACTTTCCGGCGTTTGGCTCGATCACACTACGTCCTGGACAAGAACGTATCAGCCAAACAACTTATGAATTCAGTACATTCACTTGACCATTTTTGCTTTATTTGATTTTAAGAAGCCAACCAAGACGATGAACGATGAAAAAAGAAAGGTGATTTAATTTATGTCAATTACAGTGAAAGATGTTGCAAAAAAAGCAGGTGTAGCGACATCGACTGTTTCTCGCGTGATCAACGATCATCCAAGCATTTCTGAAACAACGAAAAAGAAAGTACGAAAAATCATGGATGAGCTAGGATATGTGCCAAATATCACGGCGAGAAATCTTGGTAAACGTATATCAAGCGCTGTAGGTGTCATTCTTCCACCACTCGATTCAAGAGAGCGTCTTGGCAACCCGTTTTATCTTGAGATCATGGAAGCAATCAACGAAGAAGCTCGTCATCACGGCGTGACAACAGCTATCGCTACAGCCAAAAGTTTCGACCTCTTGTTAGAGAACGTTCAGCGAATGCATTTGCAAAAACAAGTCGATGGCTTTATCCTTGTTTATTCGGATAGCGAAGACCCAGTCATCGATTATCTTTATGAACAACAGATTCCGTTCACGCTGATCGGACAACCGTATCACCATGAGAACGAAATCATCTACATTGACAATGACAATCAATTGTTAGGGAAACAAGCAACTGAATTCTTGATTGATAATGGTCATAAAAACATTCTTTTCGTGACTAATACCACCCACGAAAGTTTATATTTTGAACGCTATTTCGGGTATCAAAAAGCCATGATGTTAGCGGGGTTGAATGCCCAGCCAAGTGTCACTTTGGAACAAGCCGAAGATTACTTGGCGTTTGATTCGATTTTGAAAAATACGAAAGCGACAGCATTAGTTGTCATCGATGATATTTTCGCGCTGCGCACGATGCAACTCGCTCAAATGTATGGCTATGTCATCCCGGAAACCCTTTCGATGATCAGCTTCAATAACTCGATTTTTTCTACTTTGATGCACCCTTATTTAACGAGTATCGACATCGATATCTCTGAGTTAGGGCGAGTCGCAATGCAAAAATTACAAGAACTGATCCATGAAGAAGTGAGCAATGGCGTGCGCTTAGTGATCCCCCATCGTTTGATCAAACGAGAAACTGTTGTTCCATTGAAAGAAAAATAGGTCATTCATTCCTAGGAAGATCAAACAAAAATAAAGCATTAGAACACGTCTACTTAGCCAAAAGTTGAGACGTCTCTATTTTTTTGCTCTTGATTTTTTAAGAAAAACAACACCTACGAAGAAAACAGTTCTTCATAGGTGTTGTTTTATATTCTCTAAGAGATCGTTTTTCCTGTTATTCTTTTAAGTCTGTTTCAACTTCAGTCAACCAGGTTGCTTTCTTCACGCGATTGATGATCAACGGAATAACGAACATCACGATCGCAATGGCCCCAACAAGCAATGCATCGGCTAATGTTGAAGTTCCTAATGTTGAAACAACAACAGCGATGATTGCCAGCATCAACATACAGCTAACAAGCCAAGCAAAGCCATTTCCTTTTTTACCGATTCGATAAGGACGTGCCAATTCTGGATGGCTAGTTCTCATTTTTAATAATGATACGGCAATCAAGAAATAAACAATGCAATAAATCACGGTTGTTGCATTTGTTAATGTAAGAAAGACCGCACTTACATCATCCATTATGCCATATAGCAATGCAAAGAGTGAGATAACTACTGATTGTGTCAATACAACATTTCTCGAAACACCATATTCGTTTTCTTTATGGAAACCAAATTTTGGTGGTAAGAACCCTTCACGAGCCACTTGGATAATCGTTTTCGAAGGTCCAGTTACCCAAGCAGATAATTGTAAAAGAACACCAATAAAGACCATAAAGCTGAAGATATTACCAATGATCGTTGGCAATCCTAAAATATCACAATAGATCAATACTGGTTGTGTGATATTTGCCAATTCCATCGTTCCTTCTGGTACGACATTTGCGACAAACAAAGCGTTGATGACATTCAATAAGACAAGTCCGATCAATGCAATGAAGACCCCTTTAGTATAGTTCTTCGTTGCATCTTTCAAACGAGGCATATACACTGAACTCATTTCGATCCCTACAAAGATAAATGTGATCCCTGCCAAATATTTCAACGAGTCACTGTGTTGTAGATCAGGCAATGCTTTTGACCATGAAAAATCTCCTAGATAGCCATTTGAAACAAGTCCCACTTTGAAAAACGCTAAGATCCCCAAAACAAACATGATCACAACAGGAATATATACCCCTAGCCAAACACCAATGTTCCCACCGACTTTCGCCATGTCAAACTTCAAGTTGAGCAAGGTGATGATCCAGTAGATGACCAAGATACAGCCTAAAACAAAGTAGTGATTGTTTCCAAGAGACGCATTTCCAAATGTATTTCCTAATAATGGCCCTAAGGTAGAAGCGACCATTACCATTCCCGGAAACATTTGCACCCATAGCAACCAAGCAACGACAAATCCCCATTTACTACCTAGTGCTGTTTTTACCCAAAGTTGTGGGCCTCCTTCTTGTGGAAGCATCGTTGATAATTCACCAGAAATCATTGAAATAGGTCCAGCAAAAAACAAGACGGCAAAAATAGTGTAAAAAATCAATGTCCAACCAACAGCTGACAACGTTGGGATACTACGAACAGTGGCACATAGCGCCATAGTCAAACCAATAAATGTTCCTAGCCCCATTTTACTTACTTGAGCTTTACTCAATTTTGACACTCTCCTTATTAATGATTAAATAGGCGTGTCTTTGAAACTTTTTCATTAATAGCAAATAAAAGCAAACGTACGGACAACTTGTGCTTTGAGTATTTTTGCTTGGATCATCAAGCTTCAAAGGCACTCCAACATGAAATAAATGAGTTGAGAGAGGAAGCTCATCCTTCGTTCTTTTTGAACGAGAGATGAGCGCTCATTTCGACTCCCTTTCTCCTCACTCATCCAAAGATTTACGTTTATTTTGTTTCGTTTGCCACTAACTGATCTGCATAGATTTTTTCTAGTTTACTTTGAAGTGCTGCTTTGATTTTTTCTGCATATTCTTCAAAATGTTCTGCTTTATTCATATATGGCGTCATGACACTAGCACGTAAGACTGTGACTTTTCCAGCGCGTTCCCATTCTTCTTCTGTAAATCCTAATTGTTTTACAAATTGTAATGGGCTATTGCCATAATCTGGAATCGCAAAGTCTGTATGAGAGGTCAAGAATTCATTGCCATAGATGCTTCCTTTGACATAAGAAGAATAATCATATACATCATGGTTCAATTGATTCATTGCTACCAGATCATCATTGCCTTTTTCTTTGAATACATAATCGACCATATTGAAATCTGGATAAGTCAATGGATGAACTTCGATTTCTTTATCGCCCACTTTGAATGTTAAATTATTCAAGAAATTGAAGAAACGATGTGCACCTTCGATCGATGCCCCCATCAATTTACCGTAACCAGTCACATTCAATGGTAGTACATGATGTGCTGCCCAAACACTTGCGGCAGTTGCTCCCGCTTTTGATCCTTCTAAGATATAAGCACCAAGTAACGCTGGGATATCTGCTCCTTTTTCAAATACATACGTTGCAAAGTAAGAGATCACATCGCGCATACGAATGTCTTTGATTACGATTCCGCCAGCAGAGTAAGGAACATAGCCCATTTTATGTGGATCGATCGTTACTGATTCTGCTTCTTCAATTGCTTGATAGGCATGATGCACTTCTTTTAATAGATAATTTTTGTTTTCTGTGAAGACATGATGTTTTGCGTGTACTTCTTTTAATTGATCAAATGGAATGAACTCATTGTTTTCATCAAGGAAGATCGCACGTCCGTAACCACCGTAAGCTGCATCTACGTGTAGGTAGAAATAAATACCTTCTTTTTCTAGTGCGCGACGTAATTCAACAATTTTGTCGATTTCATCGATTGCACCTTCTTCGGTAGAACCAACGACACCAACGACACCTAAAACTGGTGTTTGTTCAGCAGCCAATTCACGAATGATCGCTTCAAGTTCATTGATATCCATGCGGTAGTTGTGATCGACAGGCACTGGGATCACTTGATCTAGACCGACACCAATGATGTCTGCTGCTTTCAACCAAGAGTAGTGTTTTGTTTGTGGTACTAACCATTTACCTAATTGTTGCAGATGTTTCCCACTGCGTGCAGAATGTGCTTTGATCTCATCGATTTTTTCTGGCACTTGATCTAATAGATCGATGATTTCACGCGTTGAAAGATTCATCAATTCCCAGTCTGTTTTTCCGGAAACCAATTCAGGTGTCACTTCTTTCATCGCAAGTGGCAATGATTTGATGTTACGTGCATACCATAGACCTTCCAAGTTAGCTAATGAACCATCTGCGACGATGTGTCCCCAGCCATTTTTGTACCCCATCAATGTAGCAAATTCCATTCCTACTTCTTCTTCCATTTGACTCGTTGCTGGAGAAGATTCATAAGCGACATTATTTCCGTTCCATAACATCGCAAAATTATAAGCCAATAATGATGGCATCAATGTTTCAGAGTTCATATGTCCCCAATAACGTCCTGCATTATGCCATGGGACAGAGTGCGTACGCATCCGCGTAGAGATTTCTGCTAACACGTCTTTTGTTTTGTTGATCGTGTGAGCGAAGCTTTCACTGCTTTTTTCTTCCGGCGTAATGATCGGCATATCTTGTGGCATATAATTTTGACGCCATCCTAAGTGTTCGTCCACTAATTCATTTAACAAATCTTTATAGATTTGGCCATTCTCTGCTTTGTCTCCAATGAATAGTGCATTTAAATTTAAATCATTTACATTTGATTCCATGAAGAAACCCTCCTAAAAATAATTATTTAAATTTTGTCGAGGCTTAGGTTACACCTGTTTTTTATTTCTGTAAATATCATTTTTTCTATTTTCCTCATTTCATTTTAATGTTTTTAATTGTTTGAATTGTTGGTACAATTGATAAAAATTAAAAAAAGGAGGGAATTTACAAATGTAAATTCTCTCCTTTTGATTGTATTAACGACAATCGGCGTAACTATTAGGATAAGTTTCAAAAATTGGAATTTTGTAATGGAATAGACCTTTTACAAGGCAAAAAATTACTAAATTCTAATCAACTACTTTGGCCAAAAAGTAGCGTTTTTTCCCTTTTCTGATCACTACGAATTTACCATCAAATTCTGTAGCTGGATCAATGACAAAATTTAAATCGGTTACGCGATCACCGTTAATACTTATAGCTCCGTTCGATACATCTTCACGTGCTTGACGTTTTGATGGCTCGATTTTTGTGGAAACAAGCAATTCCACGATATTTTCAGGGGTACTTGAAATCTCGACATTCGGCATATTTCCAAAGCCTTGTTCGATTTCTGAAGCGTTTAGTTCTTTGATATTTCCAGAGAATAATGCAGCTGTGATTTTTTGCGCTTCTTGCAAATCTTCTTCGCTGTGGACAAAACGTGTCACTTCTTCGGCTAAACGGCGTTGTGCCTCACGTTTCTCAGGTTCTGTCTCCACTTTTTTCGCTAATTCATTGATTTCTTCTTGTGATAAGAAAGTGAAGAATTTCAAGTATTTTACAACATCACGATCATCTTGGTTCAACCAGAATTGGTAGAATTCGTAAGGTGATGTTTTTTCAGGATCTAGCCAGATCGCACCGCCGGCAGTTTTCCCAAACTTCGTGCCATCCGCTTTTAGCATCAATGGGATCGTCAATCCAAAGGCTTCTGCTTCTGGTCCTTCCAATTTACGGATCAAATCTAAACCAGCAGTGATGTTCCCCCATTGGTCAGCTCCACCGATCTGTAACTGCACGTCGTACGTTCTGTGCAAGTGTAAGAAATCGATCGATTGCAAGATTTGGTAAGTGAATTCTGTGAATGAAATACCGACTTCCAAACGACTTGCTACGATATCTTTTGCTAACATCGTATTGATGTTGAAGTTTTTTCCGTAGTCTCTTAAAAATTCCAGTAAAGAGATATTTGATAACCAGTCATAGTTATTCACGAATGTGATATTTGCATCTTTCCCAAACAATTTACGCATTTGGTTCGATAAAGCATCTACATTGTGCTGTACTTGTTCCATCGTTTGTAACACACGTTCGCTCGTACGGCCACTTGGGTCACCGATGGTTCCAGTTCCCCCACCGATCAAGATATATGGATGATGTCCTGCTAATTGGAATCTTTTCATCATCATAAATGGGATCAAATGACCAATATGCATCGAATCGCCTGTTGGATCAACCCCGCAATAAAGGGAAATACTCTTTTCTTCAACAAGTTCACGAAGTCTTTCTTCGTTCGTTTGTTGGTTAATGGCATCACGCCACGTTAATTCATCAATAATATTCATCGAATCACCCTCCATAATTTTTTATCAAAGCAGAAGATCTGCTCGTTGTTTGATTGAATAAAAAAAGTCCCTTGACTAATCAGTCAAGGGACGAAAATTCGCGGTACCACCCAAATTATATGTTTGCTTCCAAAACATATCTCTCAAACATTTAACGCTGTCGCGTGGCATCAAGCCATAGACTCCTAAAATGTAATTCGCGTTAAAGCATGTACTAGTTCGCAGCAACCACTAGTTTTCTGAAACATTGGCTTTAATCACTACTTCGTTTTATTCATCGTCTAATTCTTTATTCATCTATCTATTATCTTAGAACGCACTGTTTTTTTTGTCAACCAAAAAATTTTTTGATTTTTCAAACTAAAAAAAATGAGACACGGGCATACTTGTTGAATGGATAAAAACCTTGATCCTCGCATCAGGGATGAATGATCCATTATTTCTGTCTGCATTGCTAAGCAGCGATTTTTCTGTGGGTGCCACTTTTTCTTTAATTCTATAATTATCGTTTCGTCGATAACTCGAACAGCTGTTATATTGTACTTGTTATACAATTATTTTTTAGAAAGAAGGTAAAAAAATGAAATCCATTGTTTTGAAAACCGCATTATCCGCTGGTATTTTTTTGTGTGCAATCTCTTGCTTGGGTGTCTCTCAACCTGTCGGTGCTGTACAAATGCAGCCAACAGTTAGCGACACAGATTTTATCGGAGCTTATGCGATCAGTGCATCTAATGTTGAATTAGCAGTAGGCGAAACATCTAATGAACAGATTTTAATCGCCTCTCATGCACGGATCACCAATTCGATTGGCGTAGAGATCACGCCAATCATCAAAACAAGTAATGTACAAGATCGTCCTGGTATCTACCGAGTGACGATCGGCACGACGAACATCTCTTCAGTAGAAAAAGTAATCACTGTCACAGTAGGCGACACTCTTGAAGATTGCCCGAGTTACGGTATTTATCAATTAACTGCTGAAGACGCAACTGTTCCTGTCGAGAACACAGACGAAGCGTCGATTCTTCAAGCAGCAAAAGCTCAAGCAACGACATCTTCCGGATATCCAGTAGACGTTGTTATCAAGAAATCAAATGTAGTGAGCAATACCCCCGGTACGTATCAAATCGTTTTAGGAATCAAAGAAGAACCAAAAATCCGTAAAACGATCCAAGTCACCGTGACAGACAATAAAGGCGAGGAGGAGGAGGAAGATCTTTACTTTGTTTACGCCTCTGACGCTACTGTCTCGATCGACCAACTAGACCAACAATCCCTGATCAGCATGACAAACGCCAAGGCAACTGATATTTTAGGGAATCCCTTGCCTGTAGAAATCAAATATTCCACGATCAAATTTGAACCAGGAAATTATACGGTTACTTTCGGTCTAAAAGGTGACTCAACATTCGTTACTAAAACTGTTAATATTACAGTCACTTCTGACAATTATGTTCCTTCCATGTTTTTCCTACAAGCATTCGATGCTACTGTTCAGTTGGGTGAAACGGATGACTCATCGTTGATCCAAGCAACTGGCGCAACTGCGACAACTATCCTTGGTCAAAAAGCGAACGTCTACGTGAAACGTTCCACGATTGAAGCAAACAAAACCGGCAATTTCGCTGTGACTTTTGGTGTAACAGAAGATCCAAGAGTTGAAAAAACGGTAACGGTCTCCGTCGTGAATGAAATCAACCGTCCAGGAATAGGTGGCGGCACTGGGAATATTTAGGTATCAGCAACTAGTTTAACAATCAGAGGATCGGACATAATCCATAAATGGTCTCTGCTAAAAATCGCCTTCAAAACGTAAAAATTAGTTTTGAAGGCGATCTTTTTGTATCGAACATTCTAGTGAATTTTTCCTCCCATAAAGATAAAAAGAGCAGCTGAGACAAAAGTAAAATTCACTTTTGACGTATACTTCAAAACCGAATAAACGGTGGGAGCAGAAGTAACCTCTTAGAAAGAGCACACTCTTTCCTATTCAAATTTTATTACTCTAAGTCGTGATCTTGTACTTTTTCTTTTGCAATGAATTGTTCTTGTCGTTTTTCTTCCTTAGCCATTTGTTCAAAGGCATACTTCGTTAACCCTTTAACGTTTTGTTCAGCTAATAACTCCAAATATTGGCCCTTATCTTCCGTTTGAATCACTAAAGGCGGAAATCCCTCTTTTAGTAAAGAATAATTCATGATTAATCGGCCGGCGCGACCATTCCCATCACTAAATGGGTGTATACGTTCAAACTGGATGTGAGAATCTAAAATTGCTTCAAGTTGTTCACCTTCGGTCGTTGCAGTATCTAAACGATAATTCAGATTATCAACAAGTTGTTGCATTAACAACGGCGTTTCCTGCGGTGAAGCTGTGTTAAAATCTGCACCTAATATTGCATTTTCATTCGATTTGAATCGACCACGATCAACAATCAGTTTATCCATCAACCGTTCATGGATATCCTTGATCAAAGATACTGATAACTTTTCTTTTTCTTGTACTTTTTCAAGCATTAACGCAAAAGCACCTCTATGGTTCTCAATCTCATACAACTCTCGTAGTGAAGTTCTTTCTGGAACCGTATTATACAAAATGATAGAAACAGTCTGTGGTAACGATATGGTGTTTCCTTCAATAGCACTTGAATGATAAGCGAGTCGTACTAAAATATCATCTAAGTATTCTGAAGGGAATTGTTGGTTATGGAATTGATTACGTGCGATAGAATACTCATCATAAAAATTGTACGTCATTTTCTCACCTCTTACTCTCTTTCTAAGGTACATGTTACTAGCATATATTTTTTTATTTAGGCGAATTTTCTTTTACTCCTGAGTATGACGTTCGCTTTAGCCTATGTCATTTTTTTACTCTAATCATGATCATTGTTACATGTGCATCGTAACAGATGACTTCAAGCCTTACAGTTTTGCTTGTGGTGCTAACTCACTCTCTTTAAATCAAACACCTTCACAGCGGAATTGCAGCACCATACTCAACATCACTGTAATTATAACATTTATTTTGACGGCTTTCGAGTGACCAATGATCACCCTCAGACCGAACGGCATCCATCTTCCAACTAGAGAGGATAGGTGACTTCTGCCTAATTGTGTTAATTTTTAAAACATTTATTTCCAAATGCTAATACCATGACACACAGATTTTCGGGTTCTCCATTTGTTCCAGTCGTTACATTTTCTGAAATCATTATTGACTGAGTTGTATTTGATTCCGTTAATGTTGCTTTCTTTTTTTGACACCACAGGAGAAAAGGAATCATCACAATACTGAAAAAAATCACCTTCAAAACTATTTTTCAAGCTTTGAAGGAGATTTTTATTAACAGAGACGTGTTATGTTTTCTGTCCCATTCTCTTGTTTCTAGTAATTATATCTCGTTAATCCATTACCTCTAATAGTGCAGTAAACAAGATTGCACTAGAAGCCGCACCCGGATCAATATGACCGACTGAACGTTCACCCAAGTATGAGGCACGTCCCTTTTTCGCGATCAATCCCTCGGTGTGTGCTTTTGCTTGTTCGATTATCTCTTTCGTTAGATTCCCTGATTTTAGTGCCTCTGCTACAGGAAACCAAACATCTAACATCGTTTTATCTTCTTGCTCCGCTTTCCCTCTTGTTTTGATTCCGTTAGCTCCTTCAAGAATGAGTTCCCCTAATTGTTCTTGCGAGTCGATACTTTCTAATCCTTTTGTTGCTTTCATCAAGTTCATGAATGCTGTTCCATACAACGGACCAGAAGCACCGCCAACTTTTGAGATCATCGTCATCGAAAACGTCTTGAACGTGTCGCTGATCGTTTCAGGTTGCTCTTTTTGGAAAGCTTCTTCATAAGCAGTTACGCCTCTTGCCATATTATTTCCGTGATCGCCATCACCGATCGGCGTGTCCAAATCACTCAAATAAGCTTTATTTTCTTTGATTTCTTCTGAAAAACGATCAAGCCATGCTTGAATTTCTTTTACCGTCAGTTTCATGTTTATCCACCCTTTACCAAGAGATTGTTTGTACATCACTAGTTAACGCAGTTTGCCAATTTGTGGCCGTTAAATCGATCAGTGTCAGTGACAATCCTTGCATATCTAAGGAAGTCATCAAATCACCGACTTTTTTGAAAGTCACAGATACTTCCGCTTCTTCTAATAAGCCCAACACATCATTGATGAACACAAACTGTTCCATCAACGGTGTTCCGCCCATTCCATTGACTAATACGCCGACTTCTTTCGGCTTTTCTGTATAATCACTTAGGATCTTCGTTACTAATTCTTTCGCTAGTTCTTTTGAAGGTTGCAGCTTTTCTCGACGATAGCCTGGTTCACCATGGATCCCAACACCATATTCGATCTCATCTTCTGCCAATTCAAATCCAGGTTTACCAACTTCTGGAACTGTTGCCGCTTTTAGCGCCACGCCAATCGTTTTGATTGTCGCAACGACTTGATCGCCTAATTCTTTCAATTCAGACAATGAAGCGCCATTTCTAGCTGCATCGCCTAGAATCTTATGCACAAGGATCGTACCGGCTACACCTCGTTTTCCAGCGGTGTACGTGCTATTTTCTACTGCGATATCATCGTCAACAACTACTTGTTCCACTGCGATATCGTCCATTTCTGCCAGATCTTTCGCCATATCAAAATTCAAAATATCGCCAGTATAGTTTTTAACGACCATCAAGACGCCTTCGCCTTGATCTGCTGCTTTGATCGCTGTGTGGATTTGATCGGGGGTAGGAGAAGTAAACACGTCCCCTAAAATCGCCGCACTTAGCATGCCTTCGCCAACAAAACCAGCATGAGCAGGCTCATGACCACTTCCTCCACCAGAAATAAGCCCTACTTGTTTTTGCTCTTGGTTTTTCGCAATGACACGTGAGTCTTCGACACGATGGACCAGCTCAGGATAGCTTTTCACGATCCCCTCTAACATTTCCTCTACGATCATTCCAGGTTCATTCATGATTTTCTTCATACTATTCCCACCCTTTCTTACCAGATTGTTGTGCTTCTTGAATGATTTGTTCGATATCGTCTGTATTTCCAGCAGTGATTGCTGCGGCAAAAGCGCCTTCAACAAAAGGTGCGTCGACGAGTCGATATTTTTCTTGTTGTGCTTCTTCAAGCAGATCTTTCGCTAATTCGGCATTCAAAACCGCACTTCCGATATCAGCAAACACTAAATAGGCATCAGAATCTGGCGATTGATTGATTGCCTCAACGATCTTAGTTGGATCAGAACCGATTTGATCATCTTCGATCCCACCTAGAGAATAAATGGCCACTTCCTCGGATCGTTGCATCTGTTCAATCATTTCTTTGATGCCATCTGTTACTTTTTTGCTATGTGAAAGCAGTAAAATACTTTTCTTCAACTCGTATTCCTCCTTTGCAACATCGATATGTTTTTTTGTAAGGGGTTTCTTTCGTTCTAGTTTTAGTATAGCGCATTCTTATCGGTTAATGAAATAAAGCGATATGAGCAACATCAGTTTTTTTATTATAGTCACAGCTAAAAGTACTATTTCAATTGTAACTTTGCTATACTTTGCTTAAAAGAAAGGAGTGATCAAAATGATCATTACAACAACAGGTAGTGTGGAGCACCGCCCAATCGAGGCGTATCAAGGGATTGTTTTTGGTGAAGTTATCACAGGGATCAACGTTTTAAAAGACATCGGTGCGGGATTTCGCAATGTCTTTGGTGGACGTTCAAAAAGTTATGAAGATGAATTATTAGTTGCTCGAGAAGAAGCTCTTGCAGAATTGGCGCGCCGAGCGGAAGATTTAGGTGCAGATGCTATCATCGGTATGAAAATGGATTATGAAGTATTAGGTAGCGACAATGGTATGTTGATGGTCACATGTAGCGGAACTGCTGTTAAATTGATCTAACGTATTCACGCACTCGCTCTTTCAACGTCGAACAAACAGTGTCAAAAAAGTGATTTTTCAAGAAAATAAGCCGTGAAACCCAAAATTTGAAACATCGCTTTCGGGTCTCTCGGCTTTTTTGCGGACGACTTTTGTCATCACTCTTTATTGTTCATTCGTTTTTTTTACTATTTGTCCAACTACTTCATTTGCTTGGACTGCTGAACGTTTGTCTAGTTGCAACTTATCTATTTCTTGACTATTAGTGAATACGACAAGGATATCTGATTTTTTACCTGCTTTTTCTAACATTTCCAAATCGACTACAGCAATCAATTGTCCTCGTGCTACTTTTTGCCCTTCATTGATAAATAGCGTAAATGGCTCACCTTTCAGCTCAACAGTATTGATTCCCATATGCAACAAGACTTCTGTGCCATTTTCTGTCTTGATGCCAACCGCATGTTTGGTTGAAAAAATATTGATGATCGTACCAGCAACCGGGGTGAATACTTCGGCTGTTTGCGGAATCACTGCGTAGCCATCCCCCATCATTTTTTCGGAAAATACTGGATCAGCCACTTCAGTGATTGGTACTATTTCCCCTTTGGATGGTGCATAGATCACTACCTCTTGATCAAGAAGCTCCTTTACTTCTACTGGTTCTTCTTTTTTCTTAGACACTGGTGTTATTTGCCCCTGTTGCAAGCGTAGCATTTCATCTGCGACAAATTGTACTTGTGTGCCAACGATCACTTGAACGTTGGTTTTATCGATGATTTTCATCCCAGGGACACCTGTCTGTTTGATTTTATCTGCATCGATCATTCCTGTATCTTGGACTTGTAACCTCAATCGTGTCGTACAGTTATCGATGACGGCAACATTTTCACTACCGCCTAAACCTTCATAAATCTTACTTGCTAGATGAGTAAAGTCATTTTCACTAGGAGCTAAATCTGGCGTTTCTTCTCCAAGAGAGGCTTCTCTTCCAGGCGTCATCAAGTTGAACTTACTGATTGCAAAGCGGAAACCAAAGTAATAGATCAGTGCAAAAACTATCCCTTGAAGGATCAACATCAGTGGCTGGTTAGCGACTGGATTCTTCAATGACAAAAAGTAATCGACAAAACCGGCACTAAAAGCAAAGCCAGCTGTCCAATGGAAAAAGGCACTGATTGCTAATGAGATACCCGTAAAAATGGCATGGATGACATATAATGGCCATGCGACAAACATAAATGAAAATTCTAAAGGTTCAGTCACGCCTGTGAAGAATGCGGCAAAACCCGCAGCAAGCATCAAGGAAGCAACTTGTTTTTTCTTTTCTGGGCGCGCACTTTGGTAGATAGCGAATGCTCCAGCAGGTAAACCAAACATCATGACTGGGAAAAAGCCCGCTTGATACATACCTGTTTGACCAATCACTGCTGTGCCACTATCTAAAGCTTGTTGGCCTGCTAAAAAATTACCGATATCATTGATTCCTGCCACATCAAACCAAAAAACAGAGTTCAACGCATGATGCAAGCCTGTTGGAATCAACAAACGGTTAAAGAACCCATAAAGGCCCGCACCAACAAAACCTAATTGCGAGATTCCTCGACCGAAGGAAACAAGCACATCGTAAACACTCGGCCAAATAAATAATAAAACAACAGAAATCACTAACATACTTAAAGCCGACATGATCGGCACTAATCGTTTGCCACTAAAAAATGATAAAGCCATCGGTAGTTTCACTTGACTAAATCGGTTATACATCGCAGCAGCTACTAGACCGGCGACGATCCCTACAAATACATTGTTGTCCATTGTATTGAAAGCTGGATTGACTTCAGTTATATCTCCTAACTGTAATAAACCTTGTACTGAATCTGCAGATAAAACAGTTTGTGGTATCAAGTAAGCGACCAATCCCGCCAAAGCAGCTGAACCGTCTTTATCTTTTGACATACCTAATGCCAAACCCACCGCAAATAATAAGGCAAGGTGGTTAAGAATCGCCAATCCCGCATTCATCAAGAAAGTCGTTCCTACATTACTGATACCTACCCCTACTAACCAGTTGGCAATCCCAACAAGTAAAGAAGCTGCTGGCAACACAGCTACCGGTAACATCAATGATCGACCCATTCGTTGCATATATGCTTTCATTCTCCCACTCCTATTTCTTGCTTAAAAAAGCTTTTCTTATTTTTGAAAATTTTCTAGAAAATATCTAAAAAAACAACAAAACGAGTATACCATTTATGAACAAAAATAGGAAGAAGAAATTCACACCCACTAAAAATCAAATAAAACTAGCGCAAACAACGAACAAACATATGTAAACTTATTTCCAAACCTACATTTATGATATAGACCAATAATTAAATATAAACTCTATCAAATAATTAAATATAAAAAAGAGTTCGAGATTTATGGAATCCCCCTAAAAATTAGATTTTTAGTCTAACTTTTAGGGCCACTACATTTACTCAAACTCTTTTTTATAAACTGCACCGACAAAAGCAACAAGAAGCAACATACTTCCTACTAGAGGCAAATAACCTATCTGCCGATCATTCGTTTTAGGTAATGTCTTTGCAGATTGTTGTTCCACTTCTTTGGTTTGCGTTTCAGCAACAGTTCCCGCCTGAACCGACCGTTCCCCAGCAGAACTCAAGGTCGACTTGATTCGTTGGATACTGGCAGATATATCTGCTTTTCTCGTTTCAAAATCAGCCATTGCCTCTTGAGCTTCTGTTGCTTTTTCATGGATTTCCGCACTTGCAGCTCGAATATCCGCCTGCGTTTGATCCAATGAAGTAACAGTAGCGGTTGCTAAATCTTGCAACTCGGTCTGCACTTCGTTTGCTTTTTGGGTAGCTGTCTCGATTTTCTGTTTCGCCGCTTCCGCTTTTGCGCGACTTTCAGCTAATTTTTCTTTCAATTGATCACGATCATTCTCTGCTTGTGTCGCTAGATCCTGTATTACTTGATCGATTTCCTCTTGTCTTTCGAGCAACTGTTTCTTTGCTTGATCCAATGTCTCTTCGACTTCTTTACGATGTTGTTCCAAATCCGCCAAACGACTTCTTTCCTCGGATGAAGCTTCCGGCTCAGTTTCCGCAAGAGATGCTTCTGTCGAGCTTAGGGACTGATTAGCGACATCCTGTGACTCACTCGTTTCTGCCACTTGAGGACTTTCTTCTGCACGTACCTCCTGACAGAGGCAAAAACTACTGGCAACTAACACAGTTAAAAATACTTTTGTTTTGTGCATACCTGCCTTCTCCTTTCGCTTTCACTAATTGTTTATTATAGAAAAAAACAAAGGAACGGCCTATAAACAATTGACTTGATTTGTCTAATAAATGTGAATAGGACAGATAGGCTACCAAAAAAATGCTATGCTTGAGGATAACTTAATTCTTCTGGCCGGATTGCTTGGTATAGATAAAAGGCACCATCTAGATTTTTTACAGTGAAACCATTTTGTTTCAAGATTCTTTCTGCTAAATAGCTACGCAACCCACTATGGCAGCTAACAATATATTCTTGCGCTTTGTCCAACTCGCCTAAACGATGACGTAGTTCTGATAAAGGAATATGAACTGCCTCTGGGAAATACCCTTTTTGCCACTCTTCTTTATTTCGAACATCAAGTAATTGTTTACCTTGCGCTAGTTCAGTTGGTAACTCATGCCACTGCACCATCTCACTCAATCCTTCGATGACGTTCATCGCGATATACCCTAACATATTCACTGGATCTTTCGCTGAACCAAAAGGTGGCGCATAAGATAATTCTAATTCCGGAAGATCGAAGACCGTCAAATGCCCTTTAATAGCTGTAGCAAGAATATCGATTCGTTTATCTACACCTTTTTGACCGATTCCTTGGGCACCATAAATCTCCCCAGTTTGTGGATTGAAGACCAATTTTAACAACAAGTCCGTCGCATCAGGATAATAACCAGCATGGTCTTTCCCTGAAGCATGAACTACTTGAAACGATAAACCTGCTGCTCTTGCTTGGCGCTCATTGATTCCGGTTGATGAAGCGGTTTGATCAAATGCTCGAACAATCGCAGTCCCAAGGCTTCCTTGATTGATCCTTGGATGCCCAGCCATATTATCAGCGACTTGTCTGCCTTGACGATTTGCAGGCGAAGCTAATGAGATCAATGCAGGTTCGTTCGTGATTTGATGTTTTACGAGAATCGCATCGCCTACTGCATAGATGTCAGGGTCACTCGTTTGATAATGCTCATTTACGACGATGCCCCCACGTAATCCTAGTTTCAAGCCAGCCATTTCAGCCAAACGACTCTCCGGTTGAACACCGACTGAAAGAATCGTCAAATCGGATGCTAAACTTTCACCGTTTGCTAAACGAAGCACATTTCCTTGTTCTTCAAAACGAGTAACGGAACAATCAGTCAAAACCTGAACATCATTACGTTCTAGTTCTTTTTGTATAAAACAAGCCATCTCTTCATCCAGCGTCGGTACGACTTGTGGTGTACGTTCCACGATCGTTACCTCAAGGCCACGTTTTTTTAAGTTTTCTGCAACTTCGATCCCAATAAAACCTGCACCGACAACTACTGCTTTACGGGGGTGTTCCTTTAATTTTTGCATGATGGCATCAACATCTGGAACATTTCTCACAGTAAAGACATTTCTTGCTTCAGATAAACCTGTGATTTCTGGAATAAAAGGTTTAGCTCCTGGAGAAAGCAAAAGAGCGTCATACGATTCTCTATGAGATTTTCCTCCATGAGAAACTTCTATTTCTTTTGTTTCTGGAAAAATCGCTGTCACTTCATGTTCCACGCGTACATCTAAGCGAAAGCGTGCAGCTAAACTTTCGGGGGTTTGGATCAATAAGTTTTCTCTTTCGCTGATTTCCCCAGAAAGATAATACGGAAGACCACAGTTAGCAAAAGAAACATACGAACCTTTTTCAAAAACAATGATTTCTGCATCTTCTTGCAAACGTCTTAACCGAGTAGCCGCAGACATCCCACCGGCGACACCGCCAACGATCACATATTTCATCTTATTTCCCTCCAACTCTTTGTCCAAGCCATTGATTCATTCCACCACGGACATTGATTACCTGATACCCAAGTTCTTTCAATTCTTTTGCCGCTTGTTTACTGCGGATTCCTGACTGACAAATCACATACACTGGGTCTTGTTTATTACCTTTATAGCTAGTAATTCGATATAAAGGAACATTTTTCGCTTGTTTGATATGCCCTCCCCGGTATTCTTCTGGCGATCGCACATCCACCAGTTGAATGTCCCCGTTTAATTTTTCTTGTAAATCCTTCGTTGTCACTGATTGACCAAATTGAAATAATGCCATATTAAATATTCTCCTTTTCCCACCTCGTAAATACCTTACGGGGTATATTCAACGCGAAAAAACCTGGATTGTCAACTATTTAATTTTTATCCAAAAATAAAAAACAGTCTATATTTGCAAATGATACCTATATAGGGTATTATTTAAAAAAACTAAGTTGGAGGTCCATGATGACTATTGATAATAAGACAATCCTAAATCGTTTAAAACGTACGGAAGGACAAATTCGTGGAATACAAAAAATGATTGACGACGAAAAAGAATGTATCGATATCATTACTCAATTAAGCGCTGTTCGCTCTAGCATCGATCGCGTGATGGGAATGATCGTTGCTGAAAATTTAAAAAATTGTTTGGAACATCCAGAAAACAGCGCCGACGAACAAGCAAAAAAAATGGAACAAGCCATCAATATGATTATCAAAAAATAACCACGTACTTCCAAGAAACAAGCACCACAAACCAAAATAGAAACCTATTTCGGTTTGTGGTGCTTATTTCTTGTAGTCCAGTAGACTAACAGAATATTTTTTAGCTTTCCTCTATGATTGCTTGGATCGTATCAAGAACAGCTTCTGTATTATTTGAACCAATAATCGTTGAAGCTGCTTCTTTGATCTTTGGTTGTCCATTTTCCATGGCAAAGCTGTGTTTGATTTGTTGGATCATTTCAATGTCATTCCCACTATCACCAAACGTCGCGATCTCATCATCAAGGATCCCCCATTTTTCCCCTAACAACTGCAACCCATTTAATTTATGGACACCAGGAATAATCAAATCGATATCTCCATGACCACTAGAAACTGGTATCAAGCCCTCACCTAAAGACTGTTTCAAGGCTGATAGTTTTTCTGCGGCTTCCTGCTCATCAAATGATAAAGCAAACTTGAAGATCGTATCTTTCTCTTGAGTCAACGCATATAAATCCGCTACTTTTTCTAGCTGCGGGTAGTAAAAACTTGCACGTTCAAATAATTCTTCAGACACCGTATTTGAGATATATGCACTCTGTTTTCCACATAAAATCAAGTTCATTGGCGCTAATTCCTCCAACACGTCTAACGTCTGCACGATCTTTTCGTGACTTAGTTCTGCGTTGTACACATGGTCTTCACCAATTAAAATATTTGCCCCATTTTCGGCTACGAATGCTATACTTTTATAAAGCTCAGGGAAGAAAGAACGCAACTGAAAGTACTGATTGCCACTTGCTACAACAAATCGTATGCCTTTCTCTTGTAATTGTTGAAAAAGTCGATTGAATCGAGGTTCATTGTATTTTTTTTGATCATTCAAAAATGTTCCATCCATATCTACTGCTATCATTTTGATTGACATTTTATTACCACCTTTCAAACCAAGTATACCTACTGGGACGCGTCCCAAGTCAAGAGAAAAAAGGAGGGAAATCCCCATCGTTACTATTCGAGAAATCGCAAAAATATCTGGCGTATCCAAATCAACTGTTTCAAGAGTACTCAACAATGACCGCTACGTATCCAGTGAGTTGAGAAAAAAAGTCCAAACTGTCATTGAAGACACAAAATATGTAGTGAACGGCAATGCTGTCAAGCTAAGTAAAGGAGAAACGTTTACTTTAGGAGTCACCTTACCTTACAATAGTTCTTGCTATAGTCAACTAGTGGACAGTATTTTGTATCAGGCAAAAAGTAAAGGGTATCAAGTATTATTACTCCCTACTTATTACGAAGAAGAAACAGAAAGCAATTATTACACACTCCTAGAGCAAAAAATGATCGACGGACTCATACTGACCTCACGAACAAAAAATGATCATTTACTCGAACCGCTTCGCTTCAAAGGGAAAATCGTCTCTACTGAAAAAATGGACAATGAAGAACTAACGATGATTTATCCAGACCGAAAAAAAGCCTATGATCAATTATTTTCCACTTTGCATACTCGTGGAATCTCTAAGGTCATGTTTACCACGAAACGCAGCGCTGACCAAAGCCAGACAACCAAAAATAAATTGGCTGCTTATGAAGCTTATTTTGGCAAAGCAATCGAAGGCGAACATTACTTCACTACGATCGAAAACTATGAAGACGGGCGAGCATTAGCAGCAGAAATTTCTGCTAGATCCTCTATTCCCGAGGTGATCTATGTCAATGGTGATGACACGGCGGCCGGAGTTATTTTTGGCATGAAACAAGCCGGCTTCATCCATAAAAAAGATTTCACGATCATTGGCGAAGGAAATCTACCTTATAGTGAGATCTTATCGTTTTCGACCATTGACTTCGCTCCTCAAAAAATTGGCGCCTCTGCGGTAGATTTCCTCTTATCAGAAAGCGAGAGACTCGTGCAGCCTGAAGAGCCAACGATTATTTGGCGGTAGTGATCATCGCTTTCATTACTGCTAAAAAACAAGCGATTCATATGACAAAAAGGGAGAAAGACAGAAGCAGTTCCTTCAAAAAGAAGCATGAAACTCCAAAATTTGAAGAACAATTTTCGGGTTTCATGCTTCTTTCGGGGCTAAGAACTTCTGTCATAACCTCCTATTTGTCGTTGAATCTATCTCAGAATATCTGGTGATCATCACAAGATTAGGTCGAAAACAATCGCTGATGCTATGCATTGGAGCTATGTCGGATCTACGTAGACCTGAATACCTCGAATCATATAAGTAAAATTGATTTTTATTTTTCACTCAGATAAATCAAACCACGTGGAATCGGATCTTTTTTCGTTAGGCCTACTCGTTCTCTATAATAAGATTGGCTGTCGTTCTTGATCATTTCGATGATTTTTTCTTCATTCATTTCAAATTTCAGCATTTCTATATATTCTGCCATTTCATAAAGTATCTGTAACTGGGCATCGATCACTAACAATTCGCGTAATTGGTCAAATATGGGACTGCCTTTTTTTGACGCGACAGTTAAAAAACGAGTATGTAGTTCCTTATAAAAAGAATTTAGCAGTGGATAATCAGTCGAAAAACTTTTTTCCGTAAATTCCCGATAATGTTTTAAGTATTCCTCACTCGATTGAATATCAGTTAGTTCCATCAGTCACCGTCCTTTCTAAATTTTTTCTTTTATCGTAAAACTTAACCTATGTACGTGCGATCGTTTGTTTTGAGAACTTACCTTGTAAACTACCTATTCCTCAAATAGATTACAACAAAATCATATAATCTTATCTGTCTAAATTCAACTCCACATATTGCCTAACTCCTTGAAATATTCGCTCTTGAAACCTAGCTACATCTATGCTTGGATATCTCAGTACCTAGTTTTCAACTAATTTCGCCGTTTCCTACTGGAATCAAACAAAAAAATCAATCTTAGTCAGTTTCGACCTCGATTGATTTTCTGTCTATTCTTTTACTTTGAGTTTGTTCCGACCGCAAATAATGATGCGCCATCAGTAACTTCAATACATCACTTACGCTTTAGCATTTTACGATATTCCAAGGCATACAACACAAAGGACTGAGCCAAGAAGTACGTAATGAGCCCAAATATCACCATGACCCATCCTTCAGGAATATTCGGGAAAAGTAACAGCAGGATTATTCCAATGTAAATCACCGCTGTTGCCCATTTACCATACCACTTTGCTCCATCCAATTTGATCTGTTTGCGCAACCCGACGATTCCCGCAATCAACATAAACGCTTCTTTCACAATAAACAATACTAGAACCAGCCAGATATAAGGTCGTTCCCATGCCATTGAGATGATCAGCACTAATTGTGTCAGTTTATCACCGATTGGATCAAGCACTTTTCCCAGTTCAGTGACCTGATCAAATCTTCGTGCAATAAAGCCATCTAAAAAGTCAGTAACTCCTGAAAAAATGATGATCGATCCAGCCAAATAGAAGGATTGCTTGCTCATAAAATACAAATAAAAGGGCAATAAAAGAATTCTTATAATCGATAGGATATTCGGAATTGTGCGAATCTCTTTTCGCCAATCAGATGCTCCATTCATTACTTAACAACTCCCATCATGTCATTTCATCTATTTTACCTTATTTTCTATCATGAACCAATTAATTCCCTATATGTGACTGTCCGATCATGTTCATTCAACGATCTAAATAGACGATTTACTTTTTATCCAGCGTATCATTTCGTTCAGCCTGACGCTGACGTGCTTCTTTCAATAACTTTTTCTGCGCTTTTTTTGAGCCGCGATCGATGTCTCGTTGCCATTTTCTGTCTTTGAATTCTGTAAACAAATGATCGATCTCATACCCCACAGGATACAACTCTTCTGCGCTCATTTTCAAAACGACACGTTGTCGCAGGACCGTTTCTTTTTGCTTATCGATAAAAATCACGATCGTATCTTCACCGGTATCTTCAAAGACTAGCGCTTCTTTTTGGAATTGTGTTGCATATACTCGATCGCCTTTTGAAAATAAGACTTTCTCCTCTTTTGGCGCTTCTTGATTTTTCTTTTTCTGTTTGAATAATCGTTTTTCGATTGAATAATTTTTCGTTGTAAGATACTGCTGCGCTTGCTGGATCAAGGTCTCAGACATCTTCATTTTTTTAGCGATCCACAACGCTTGGCTCTCCCCTGTTTTCCCTACTTGTAATTGGTATTTCGGTTGTAAGGCTTCACGGTCAAAGGCCATCGCTGCGGGGACAAAGTCTTCATGCTTTTCAGCAAACTCTTTGATTTCACCATAATGAGTCGTTGCGACCATTAACGCACCTTTTTCATACATGGCGGACATGATCGCAATCGCTAAAGCCGCCCCTTCAGTCGGCTCTGTCCCACTTCCGATCTCATCAAGCAGGACCAACGTGTTTCTACCCACTTTGTTCAAAATCTGCGCGACATTTTGCATATGTCCTGAAAAAGTACTTAACGCATTTGCTAGATCTTGTTGATCGCCTACATCAACGAATACTTCATCGAACACAGCAAGCTCAGTACCGTTTTTGGCTGGTACTTGTAAGCCAAACATCGCCATCAACGTCAGTAATCCAACAGTTTTCAAAACAACGGTTTTCCCGCCAGCATTAGCGCCAGTGATCACCAATCCGCGATAATCTGCTCCTAAATCAAAATCTAAGGGAACAGCCTTTTCTGACAACAATGGATGTCTCGCCTGTTTCAGGTGGATGCGCTCTGATTTGTTGACGATCGGTGTGATGCCATTGATTTCTCGGCTGTATTTTCCACGCGCGAAAATGATATCTAAAACAGTGACTGTATCAATGATTTGGTCGATCGCTTGTTCATTTTCAGCTAAAGCACCAGTCAAACTAGCTAAAATTCGGTATTCTTCAGCAATTGCTTCTGCTTTTAGTAATTGATGTTGCGCGCTTGCTTTGGCAACTGCGGTTGGTTCGATAAACACCGTCGTTCCTTTATTCGATTGCTCGATGATCGTTCCGGCTACTTTATTTTTATAACTCGCTTTGATTGGGATCGTCGCATGTTCACCCTTTTGAACGATCATTCTTTCTTGGATCATCTCTTTATTCGATGGATGACGTAAGAACTTCGTTAAACGATCTTGGATCTCTTTTTCGATCGTTTGGATCTGTTTACGTACTTTACGCAGATTTTTTGATGCTTCGTCTGCGACTTGTTGGTTTTTGATTTGCTCGTAAATCAGTTCCTCGACAGATTGTAGATCTGGTAGATACTTGCTATAAGCATAGAGTAACGGGGTCTGATATTGATTTTTTTCAAAAAAACGTGTGATCATTCGACTGCTTCGCAAAAAATCAGCGTATTCAATCAATTCAGCCGGTGTTAGTATGAACCCTTTTTTTACTTGATCCGTCAATGCAGCAATTCGCGTCAGCCCCATAAATGGCACATGCTGATTGCTCTCTAGGATCGTACGGGCTTCTTTTGTTTCTGTTTGCCTTGTTTCTACCGTCTGCAGATTGGTCGGTATGGACATCTCTGCCAGACGTTTTTTTGTGTGATCGCCGATTGCTCGAGAAATCACTTCTTTTCTGATTTGTTCAAATTGTAATTGTTCGATTGTATGATTCATATTCTCTCCTTTTCTTGAAGAGATACCTATCTCCAAAATAAATAAAGACCTAAAAATAGAATAAAAGGGCAGGACACAGCTTAAATAAGACATGTCCTCCCCTTGATTTGATTACAGGAAATTGTTTCAGACAGGTATCATCTATAAGCACACCAAATAAGCCTACTGCTTTATTGGCTATTCAACTTACTCGATTAAATACCTGCTACACTCATCAAAATACCTCGTTCATCTAGGTTTTATTTATTTTTCCTTTTTACTATAGCAAGCGTTTGCCAGATTGTCAAATGAACGCCCAATAAATAACAACCGAACTTTTTAGTGATATTTCAAAACTGTCACTTTTTTCGCTTTTCAAACGAGGAAGCAATCAGCGATAATCTGGATAGATCAATCAACAGAAAAGGGTGTATGAGATGAAAAAAATGATTGGAGCAATTGCTCTCTTATTGTTATTATTTGGTGGTTACAAAGGTTATCAATATTATGATCAAACCTACAACAGCCAAGTGGCCTATGCAAAAGTCCCAGAAACAGTACCACCATTGACCGATGCGTTGAGTGATAGCGGAGAGAAGATGTGGAATTGGAAAGCCTACGACTATGAATTGACCTTTGTCACTAAAGATGGCAAAACGATCAAATTACCTTATACGGTTGCCTCAGAAAATCCAACGCCATTAGAACCAAACAGCTTTGTCAAAGCGGAAGTGAGTCAAAAACGAGTGACCTCTGGACCAACATCGATCGATGAGAGCCAAGTACCAACCGCTGCTTTAGCTAAGTTGAAATAAATCACTTTTAACAAATAAAAAAAGCCAACTGCGATTCACGCTTTATCAGTGTTTCGCAGTTGGCTTTTTATGTATATATGATATTCAACGACGTTTCCGAACGGCAATCGGTGTGTCACCAAAGTATTCTCGATACTTTTTGTAAAAATGAGTCTTATTGGAAAAACCGACACTGGTCGCAATTTCTTCGATTGAAAAACGTGTAGATAGAATCAGATCATGCGCTTCGTGTAACCGTTGATTTGTGATCAGTTGTTTAAAAGATTTACCGGTCTGTTGCTTGATCAGATTAGACAAATAATTTGGGTTATAGCCTAATTCTTCTGCTAATTCTTTGAGGTTCAATGTTTGATATTGGCTCTCGATTCGTTGCAAAATCTTGATCATCAAATTGCTTTGTCCATCTTTTTTATAGATTTTTGCTAATTGCGAATGATACACCCTAGAAAGCTGTAAAAATAACACTTGAGAAAAAGCATTCATGATTTCATTGCCTAAATGCTTTTGGGAAAAATATTCTAAAATCATTTGATCCAGTGTGAGTTGGATCTCAGGTTCTTTTGCTAAATGTAGCAATAGATGGGTTTCGTTATAGCCGGGTTCTAAGATTGCGTTCATTAAAAAATTATAGGTCAAGCCCCCGCTCCGATTATCGATTTTTTTAAGAAGATTGATGTTGATATCATTCGTCTTGAATAAGAAATTCAGCAAGATATCTTTTTCACCTAAAGGCAATAATTCATGGCGGCTATTCGTATCTAAAAGTAATAATTGTCCTTCTTTCAACGTGATAGGCAAATCGTTGACGATCTGTTCGGAAGTACCGGAATACATATAATTGAATTCTAAAAAATGGTGAGAATGTAGTGGATAATGAGCGAAGCGTCGATGTTGTCGAATCAAAATATTGTTTTCTTGGAAAAGATGGTGGTCGTCTAATTTAAATTGTTGGTCTTGTTCGTCTAAATTTTCTCCTTCAAATTCCTTGATCCATTGTCCTGTCTTTTGTTGCTCTAACTCTTCTGCGGTAAACGGCATAAAGATTTTTTGCACGTATGGATTCATATTCCTCCCCCTCTATATGTAAATTTGACACCAATATAGTAACATACTGACATTGTTGTGAAAAGGGTTACAAGATATGATGAGTGCAACAAATACATCTTCATCTGGAGGAACAAGCTATGAGAAAGACCTGGTTGATGAAACTGTCGCTGTTGTCCATTTCCTTAGTCTTAACGTCAAATACCGCGATTGCTTCCGCTTTACCGATGATGTTGGGCTACTTCAATGACCAATCCGCTTCTTCTGTCGAACTACTGATGACGATCCCTCAACTGACCGTCGTGATTTTTATTGCTTTAAGTAGTTTGATCGCAAAAAGCATTGGACAAAAGAAAACAGTCTTGCTCGGATTACTGCTCGCTGGCGTTGCTGGCGTATTGCCTGTCTTCACAGCCAATTTTTACTTATTGATGATTTCTCGCGCAGCATTAGGCGCTGGATTTGGTCTATTCAATTCGTTGGCAGTTAGTATGATCAGTGAGTTTTTTGAAGGCGAAGAAGCCGCCACATTGATTGGTTTCCAATCCGCTTTTCAAGGTCTCGGAGCTGCGGTCATGACCTTTACTGCCGGACGTCTTCTTACTTTTGGCTGGCAAAAAGCATTCTTAGTTTACTTGATCACCATCCCGATCATCTTCTTATTTATGGCTTTTGTACCCGAACCGTCAAAGAAAAAAGAAACTACTAGTTCTGAAAAAGAAACAGCAGCAAAAGGCACACTTCGACCTACTACCGTCATGTATGGCATTTTGATTTTCTTTCTCTGCATTTTCTATATGATCGTTGTCGTCAAACTTTCTACGTTCATCGTGACTGAAAATCTCGGAACAGAATCAGATGCAGGCACACTTCTTTCCTTTATGCAGATCGCAAATATGGTCGCTGGCTTCTTATTCGGTTTGATTTACAAAGGATTGAAGCGTTGGACATTACCCATTTCTTTTTTCATCATGGCAGCAAGCTTGTTCCTCATCTTGACAGCCAATCATTTATGGATGATCGGTATAGGGGCAGCACTCAATGGTATCGCATTTGCCTTATTTGTTCCTTACATCTTCAACGATGCCACTCGTTTAGTGCCACAGTCAGCAAAAGCAAGTACCACTTCTTTTATTCTCGTTTTAGCAAATATCGGCAATTTTGTTTCGCCGTATGGTCATCAATTATTGGAAACATTTGGTATCGGTTCGGATGCCTTACAAAATATCTTTATCAATGGCTGTATTTTGATGACCGGGTTAGGTATTCTTTTTCTTCTCCTTGCTTTTAAAAAGGATCCGCTCCCAAATGAAGCCTAGCTTTCAATGATTTAGACAAAAATAAACTGGAGGAATGTTGATGAATTATCTTGCAATCGATATTGGCGCTTCTAGCGGTCGCTTGATCCATGCCAATCTGAACGAATTAGGCAATTTTGAGTTACAGGAAGTCCATCGCTTCAAAAATGGATTTGAAAAAGTCGATGGTGTCGCAAAATGGCCATTGACACATTTAGTCACAGAAATCTTAAAAGGATTTGAAAAAGCCAAGCAACAAGGAATCACCGAATGTTATGTAGGGATCGATACTTGGGGCGTTGACTATGGCTTATTAGATGCTGATGGCAATTTGCTCGAAGCACCGACGAGCTATCGGGACGACCGCACGAAAGAAGCAATTGCGCACTTTGACCAAAAGATGCCACTAGACAAACTCTATCAAAAAACAGGCATCCAACTACAACCATTCAATACAGTTTTCCAATTACTCGTTGAAGAAAAGGAAACGTTAGCAAATGTCCATCGCTTATTATTGATGCCCGATTTACTCGGCTATCTGTTCACAGGAAAAGCGGTCACTGAAAAAACAAATGCTTCGACCATGCAGCTCCTGAACTTAAAAATGCGGAAATGGGACCCCGATATTTTAGCCGTTTTAGGTATCGATGATACGCTTTTCCCGCGGATCACAGAACCAGGACAGATTCTAGGAGAATTGCAAACAGAACAATTTCCTAAATATGATCTGCCAAAAGCCACTTTTATCACGATTGCATCTCACGACACAGCTTCAGCAGTCGTCGGCACACCAGCAACTGGCAAAGATTGGGCATACATCAGTTCTGGCACTTGGTCATTGATGGGCGTGGAGATTCCTGAAGGGATTTCCACGAAAGAAGCTTTTGATGCTAATTTTACAAATGAATGGGGCGTCCAAGGAACCATTCGCTTCCTAAAAAATATCATGGGGATGTGGTTGATCCAAGAAGTAGCCCGCCTGCAAGATGGCGCCTACAGCTTTGCTGAATTAGCAGAAATGGCCGCACAAGAAGCGCCTTTCCAACAGTTGATCAATGTCAATGATCCACGCTTCTTGAACCCTAAAAATATGATTCAAGAATTACAAGATTATTGTAAAGAAACAAACCAAACAATTCCACAAACCCCTGGTCAGCTGGCTCGTTGTATCTATGACAACTTGGCTTTGTGCTACGCCGTCGAACTAGAGAACTTAGCACGAATCACCGGAAAAGAATTTCATAAATTACACATTGTCGGTGGGGGTTCAAACAACACCTTCCTCAATCAGCTGACAGCCGATATTTGCAATATCGAAGTCGAAGCAGGACCAGATGAAGCGACTGCTATTGGCAATCTCATGGTCCAAATGATTGCTACTAAGGGCTATGGCACGTTGCAACTTGCACGTGAAGCAATCAGAGATTCCGTTTCATTAACCACGTTCCACCCTCGACACACAGAGGAAATGACACAGGCACTAGCTAGATATAAAGAATTTTTAATATAAAAGGAGAGATTGAATCATGATGAATGTCAAAGAGCGTTACGAAGAAGCCAAAGCAAAATATGCGAGTATCGGTGTCGATACAGAAGCCGTCCTAAAAAAACTCGCAGAAGTAAAGATTTCGATGCACTGCTGGCAAGGCGATGATGTCAAAGGATTTTTAACACCAGATGGAGAGTTGACGGGTGGTATCATGGCGACTGGTAATTACCCAGGTGCCGCACATACGCCTGAACAATTACGACAAGATTTAGAAAAAGCATTTTCATTGATCCCCGGCAAGCACAAATTGAACTTACATGCCATGTACTTAGATACAGATGAACCAGTCGACTTGAATGAAATTGAGCCAAAACATTTCGAGAAATGGGTCGCATGGGCAAAAGAACAAGGTGTAGGACTTGATTTCAATCCAACCTTCTTCTCTCATCCAATGATGAAAGACGGATTGACACTTGCTCATCCAGACAAAGAAGTTCGAGATTACTGGATCGAGCATGGGAAACGCGCTCGTAAAATCGCCGAGTATATGGGGAAAGAAATCGGTCAAACATGTATCGATAATTTCTGGATGCCTGACGGAATGAAAGACAATCCAATCGATCGTCTGTCTCCACGCCAACGCCTGATGGAATCTTTAGATGAGATCTTCTCAGAAGAAATCAATGAAGAATATACACAAGATGCTGTCGAATCTAAATTATTTGGGCTTGGTGCAGAAGCTTACACCGTTGGTTCACATGAATTTTATATGGGCTATGGATTGACACGTAACAAACTGATTTGTCTAGATGCAGGCCACTTCCACCCAACCGAAGTCATCTCAAACAAACTGACTTCTTTAGCCCTATTTTCTAAAGGAATCATGCTTCACGTCTCTCGCCCTGTACGCTGGGATTCAGATCATGTCGTGATCATGGACGACGAGTTACAAGAAATCGGCAAAGAGTTAGTTCGCAACGACTTACTCGGAAAAACAGCCATCGGTCTTGATTTCTTCGACGCTACCATCAACCGGATCGCCGCTTGGGCAATCGGTACGAGAAATACACAAAAATCATTACTGAAAGCGATGCTTGAACCAATCGCAGAATTAAAAGAAGCCGAACGCAACTTCGACTTCACCAAACGTATAGCCTTCACCGAAGAATTAAAAGACTTCCCGTACGCAGACGTTTGGAATTACTTCTGTGAAATCAACAATGTCCCAGTAGGTATGGACTGGTACCAAGAAGTCTTACAATATGAGAAAGAGGTATTGAGTAAGAGGTTGTGAGAAAGCCGTTAAGCTCCAAGTAGTAAGACAGAACGTGAGAAAATAGCTCCTCATATTTTTTCACGTTTTGGCTTACTATTGAAGGAGCTGGCTTTCGAACACCGTTTATCTAGGTTGTAAGAGGAGCGGTCTGACCTGAACAGTAAGATAGAAAATTTAAAAATAGCTCCTCATATTTTACGATTTTTTAGCTTAATGTTGAAGGTCAGCTCCTTGCACAACACTCACCTCCATCTTCCTAACAGAAGCCTTCGCGAATCTGTTCAACGGATTCCCAAGGTTCTTCTGTTTATTTACAAGATAAAAATACGCTACGCTCCTTCTATCATAAGAATAAAAGAAAAGAGGTCTCACTCGTGAAAAAATTAGCGATGCTCCATGCTCCTTTTGTAAAAGAAATGATTCAAGCGACAACTAATATGTACCGGCTAGGCTGGGATGAACGTAATGGTGGCAATATCACCTATTTACTAGAAGAAGCACAAGTATTACCTTTTATCGATCCTACAAAAGTCTTACGGACACTGCCATTGGCTTTTGATGCCCAACAATTAGCCGGAAAGTATTTTTTAGTGACTGGATCTGGAAAGTATTTTAAAAATATGCAAGAAGCGCCCGAAGAAAATCTTGGCTTGATTCGTGTGACGGGTGACGGACATGCGATCGACATCTTATGGGGATTAGCACCTGATGCTGTTCCGACTTCTGAATTACCAAGTCATTTCATGAGCCATATCGCTCGATTAAGTGTCGATCCAGATAACCGCATCGTCATGCACTGCCATGCGACACATTTGTTAGCAATGACTTTTAGCCATCCACTTTCTGAACGAGAATTCACTCGTACCTTATGGCAAATGTGTACCGAGTGCTTAGTTGTTTTCCCTGAAGGTATTTCAGTCATTCCATGGTTAGTTCCGGGTTCAAATGAAATCGGTGAAGCAACTGCTGCAAAAATGAAAGAAACACGTTTAGTCGTTTGGCCACAACACGGGATCTATGGTTCTGGGAAAGACATGGATGAGACGTTTGGCTTGATTGAAACAGCCGAAAAAGCTGCCCAAGTCTATACGATCGTCATGGCACAAGGTGGGATCAAACAGACGTTAGAAGATGACAATTTGAAATTACTTGCTGATGCGTTTGGAGTTGTCCCACGTACTGGTTATTTGAACGATTAGCAATCGTGAGGTGACGAATGAAATCAACTGTCGAAAAAATGATTGCTGGTGAGGTCTATCGCCAAGAGGAAGAATTATTGCAGCTTCGTTTAACTACGAGAGATCTGCTTTATGAGTTCAATCATATCCATCCCCGAAAATTAGCAGAACGTCAGCAATTGATCAAAAAAATGTTTAAACAAACAGGGGATGAACTCTTTGTGGAACAACCGTTTCATTGCGATTATGGCATCAATATCACCGTCGGAGAAAATTTTTTAGCCAATAATAATTGCACATTATTAGATGTTGCGCCGATCACGATCGGCAAAGATGTCTTACTCGCGCCAAATGTGGGGATCTACACCGCAGGACATGCTTTAGATCCCGTTTTACGGCAAGAGTACAAAGCAGAGTTTGGGGCAGCAGTGACGATTGGCGATAATGTCTGGATCGGCGCAAATACATCTGTCCTTCCTGGTGTAACGATCGGTGATCATGCTGTTATCGGCGCCGGAAGTGTCGTCACGAAAGATATCCCACCCAATTCTTTAGCAGTAGGCAATCCATGCCGTGTCGTGCGGACATTTGATCAGCAAGATCGGATCTACTATTTCAAAGAACTACGTTACCCAGCGGAATATATGATTCCTGAAACCGATACACGTAAAGGAGAGTAAATCAAATGGCAAACCGAATGATTTTAAATGAAACATCCTATCATGGAAAAGGCGCAATCGCGGCTATTCCAACAGAGATCCAAGCAAGAAATTTCAAAAAAGTGGTCATCATCACTGATAAAGAATTAGTCAAAATCGGTATAGTGACCAAAGTGACGGCATTATTAGATGAGGCAGAAATCGCCTATGACATCTATGATGGTATCGTGCCTAATCCAACGATCGAGAATGTAAAAGACGGCGTGAGTTTCGTAAAAGAGGCGAAAGCCGATGTAATCCTGGCAATTGGCGGAGGTTCACCGATCGATACAGCGAAAGCGATTGGGATCATCGTGACAAATCCAACGTTTTCTGATGTCCGTAGTTTAGAAGGCGTGGCAGATACGAAACAGCCAAGTTTACCAATTTTAGCTGTTCCAACTACTTCTGGTACGGCGGCTGAAGTCACGATCAATTATGTGATCACAGACAAAGAGCGTTCACGTAAATTTGTCTGTGTCGACCCCCATGATATTCCAATCGTTGCCTTTGTTGATAGCGATCTGATGATGGGGATGCCGAAAGCCTTATGTGCGGCAACTGGTATGGATGCGATGACGCATGCAATCGAAGGTTTGATCACTAAAGGTGCGTGGGAAATGACCGATATGTTCCACCTCAAAGCAATTGAGGTCATTGGTCGTAGCTTGGCCGATTCCGTTGCGGGTGATCCAAAAGGTCGGGAAGATATGGCATTGGGGCAATACCTTGCAGGGATGGGCTTTTCAAACGTCGGCTTAGGTCTTGTCCATGGCATGGCGCATCCTTTGTCTGCATGGTATGACATTCCCCATGGAGTCGCTTGTGCTGCCTTATTGCCAACGGTCATGAAATACAATAAAGAGTTTACAGGTGATAAATATCGGGAAATTGCGAAGGCGTTGAAAATCAAGGATACAGCGTCTCGTTCAATCGAGGATATCCGTGATGCTGCGTGTGAAGCGATTGATGCTTTATCGAAAAAAGTTGGTATCCCTGCCACGATTTCTGAATTAGGTGTCAAAGAAGCGGATATTGCACAAATTGCAGAAGATGCATTCAACGATGTCTGTACTCCAGGAAATCCAAGAGAAACGAATGTGGAAGAGATCATCGCTATCTATCAAAGCTTGATGTAGCTGGCTCTCTTCTTACTTTGACTAAAAAATAAAAACGATTCTCAACTGTCCGCGAATAGCGAACGATGAGAATCGTTTTTTTTCATATAGAAAATCTAATTCATTAAACCATCAACGTGTACATACCAACTGCGACGATTGCACCAACCATTGGTCCAGCAATCGGCACCCATGAATACCCCCAGTCAGAGCCACCTTTGTTAGCGATCGGTAAAATCGCATGAGCAATACGTGGACCTAAGTCACGAGCTGGATTGATCGCATATCCTGTCGATCCACCTAATGATAGCCCGATAGCTAAAATCAATCCGCCAACAGCAAATACATTTGTTCCACCAGCAAATTCAGTTTGACCGAATGCTAATAATCCTAAAACTAACACGAACGTGCCAATCAATTCTGTGATAAAGTTAGCTGGATAGTTGCGGATTGCTGGTCCAGTCGCAAAAGTTCCTAAGATTGCCCCTTGGTCTTTTGTTGCTGACCAATGTGGCAAGTAAGATAACCAAACGAGTACCGCACCAACGATTGCACCTAGTAATTGGGCAATGATGAATGGAAAGACTAAGTTCCAACCGATTGCGCCTGTCATTGCCATTCCAAGTGTTACCGCAGGATTTAAATGAGCTGGTCCCATGAATCCTGAAATAAAGACTGCCATCGTTACAGCCATTGCCCAGCCAAATGCAATGACGATCCAGCCAGAAGCTTGCGCTTTACTTTTATTTAGATTAACTGCCGCACATACGCCGTCCCCTAAAAGGATCAAAATCATTGTTCCAATAAATTCCCCCATGATTTGGGTCATGTCTGCATTCATTTTATTTTTCTCCTTTCAGGTCGCGCAAGTCTGATTCAGCGATCAGTTGTTCTAAATGTTGCGTTTCCCGTTCTTTTTCTTCGTCTGTCCAATCAAAGTATGCAGCGATCGCATCAATGATCGGTTGTTTGATCGCATCTAACTGATCTCTTTCAAATAAGAGATGGTTCGTACGACGAATCAAGTAATCACCTGGAGCTAAGACCATTTCATTTTCTAATCCATAGCGTAAACGTGCAGATTCAGCCAAGGTCAATCCTGGATAAGGACTCATTTCTTTTGCTAATTCAAAGATATGTTTCGCATTTGTTCCGTAGAAGTCTGCGATATATGCAGCGTCTTTTTCATCCAGACCAGCTTCCATACCGATTTTTGTATATTCTTGGACCATTTCTTCTTGTTTCGTCGGATCAAAATCACCGCCTGAGATCGAATAGGTCTTCGAATCGATTTCTTTCGCTGTTACGCCATATTCTTCTTTTAATAGTTGGCGGATCAACTTCATCGCACCTTCTGCCATTTTGCGATAATCAGTGATTTTACCACCAGATAGAGTCACTAGTCCGTCTGGTTCACGTTCCAATGAGCTACCACGTGAAACTGTCGACGGTGCTTTTTCATCACGACTGCTTTCTAAATGATTCAATACATCTTCCACTTCTACACGGGATACTTTGTTTTCTTTGAAATCTGTCACTGTATCCACGACTTTACGGAAGCTTTTATCGGAAATCGAACCGTTGTCTCCTCCGTTGTAGTCAGAACCCGCATTCCCGATCAACAATGGACGTAAGCCTGCCCAACTTGATTCGATATCCGCCAAAGTGATGTTTGCTTCTGGATAACGATGATTGATCACGTCTAGTAAGTAATCCACATCTTCTTGTGTCACTTGAGGGTCCGTAAAATCACCTTGATAATCAGTATCTGTCGTTCCAAAATACGTTTTGTTTTCACGAGGGATCGCAAAGACCATGCGGCCATCTTGTTTTCCTGTGTCAAAGTAAGTTGGCTGTGGCACAGGTAATTTCTTCGCATCTACGACTAAATGTACCCCTTTTGTCGGACGCATTTTTGGTGAGATCGCCCGTTTGAAATTCAAGTTGCGGATCTTATCTACCCATGGGCCGCTTGTGTTGATCACGATTTTTGCTCGGATCTCAATCACTTCATCACTTAACAAGTCACGAGCTTTGACACCGATGATTTGATCGCCATCATAGATAAAACCAGTGGCTTTCATTTTGCTGACCAAATACGCTCCGTCTTCTGCCGCTTTTTTGATATTATCGATCACTAAACGTGCATCATTGTTACGGAAATCCAAGTAAACTCCAGCACCTGCTAACCCATCTTTTTTCAAGAATGGCTCGCGCTCTAAGACTTCTTCCGGCGTTAGCGTATAATTTTCAAATTTTGTTCCTGTCACGTTGGCTAACTTATCGTACAAGTCCATCGCAACTTTTACTGAGAACATGTTGAAGGTTGTGGCACCTTCTCCTTCATAAATCGGTAATAACATCGGATCTGGTTTAGGAATATGCGGAGCGACACTTTGTACTACTGCTCGCTCACCTACTGTGTCTGCTACTACTTCAACATCAAACGTTTTTAAATAGCGAATACCGCCATGTACTAATTTGGTTGAACGTGAAGAAGTTCCTTCCGCAAAGTCTTGCATTTCAATCAAACCGGTTTTGATACCTGAAGCAGCTGCTTGGATCGCTACACCTGCACCAGTGATTCCTCCACCGATAATCAAAAGATCTAATTCTTCTTGTTTCATGTGGTCAATGTTAGCTTGTCTTGTTTTTCTTGAAAACATCTTGTGTTCCCTCCCTTTACTCAAAAGCTTGAGTCGCTTTCACAGCTTTTTTCCAGCCAGTGTAAAGTTTTTCTCTACGCTCTTCTGGCATTTCTACTTCGAAAATTTTGCCTGCTTCATAAAATTCACGAATTTCATCTGTATCTTTCCAATAACCAACTGCTAAACCTGCAAGGAAGGCAGCGCCTAATGCTGTCGTTTCCAAGTTACCAGCACGTTGGATCGGTACATTCAAAATATCTGTTTGGAACTGCATCAAGTATTCATTGTTCGCTGCACCACCATCGACTTTTAACACAGGGATCTTGATACCTGTATCATCTTGCATCGTATCAATGATATCGCGAACTTGATAAGCAATGGATTGCAAGGTTGCTTTGATGATGTCTTCTTTCGTCGTTCCTCGTGTTAGACCAAACATTGAGCCACGTGCTGCTTGATCCCAATAAGGTGCTCCAAGCCCAACGAAGGCAGGTACAACATATACTTCATCTTCACTTATCGAACGCTTCGCTGCATCTTCTGAATCACTTGCTTTTTGTAGCATTTGTAAGCCGTCACGCAACCATTGGATGGAGGAACCAGCGACAAAGATACTTCCTTCTAACGCATAGTAAACCTTTCCATTTATTCCGTAACCAATCGTCGTCAACAAATTATTTTTAGATAATTGTGGTTTTTCCCCAGTGTTCATCACAATAAATGAACCAGTTCCATAAGTGTTTTTGACCATCCCTGGCTCAAAAGCCATCTGACCGAATAATGCGGCTTGTTGGTCTCCAGCCATACCAGAGATTGGTGCTTCACTACCATAGAAGTGATAGCCTTGTGTATAACCGTAAACTTCTGAGTTTGATGTCACTTTCGGCAACATCACTCGTGGAATATTCAATAAATCTAAGATTTCTTGATCCCAATCCAAGTCATGGATATTAAACAACATTGTACGACTTGCATTTGAGTAATCGGTTACATGCGCTTGTCCATCTGTCAATTTCCAAACAAGCCAAGAATCGATCGTTCCAAACATCAACTCGCCTTTTTCCGCTCGTTCTTGTGCGCCTTCTACGTGATCTAAGATCCAACGAATCTTAGTAGCAGAGAAATACGCATCAATGACTAAACCAGTTTTTTCATGGAAAAATTCTTGGTGTCCGTCTTCTTTTAATTTGTTGGCAATATCTGCTGATTGACGTGATTGCCAAACCACTGCATGATAGATCGGACGTCCTGTGTCTTTTTCCCAAATCACTGTCGTCTCACGTTGGTTCGTGATACCGATACCTGCGATTTGTGTTGGTTTGATACCGGATTCAATGAATGCACCAGCGATAACTGACTGTACGGAGTTCCAGATTTCATTCGCATCATGCTCTACCCAGCTTTCGCGTGGAAAATATTGAGTGAATTCTTTTTGCGAACTACCGATGTGTCTTCCTTTTTTATCAAAGATAATCGCTCGTGAGCTTGTCGTCCCTTGGTCAATTGCCATGATATACGTAGATTCTGTCATTATGATCTCCTCCATTTTTCTGCAAACGCTTTCTTTAACTACTTTTATGGTACACCCATTTAAGGAATAGAAACTGCCAAAAAAATAGCAATTTACCTTTTTTTTGACAGTTTTTTTAATTTTTAGCTTTTTTGTCACGCTCAATTTTGCGCTTCAACCTTGATATATCATAGCTTGAAGCAAATTCAGACAGATAATAATACTCCTGTCCTTTTTTTTCCTGATTAAAGGTGATCACAAAATCATAGCTTTTTTCTGGTTGGACTTCTTCGATCACGATCCCACTGATCCCCTTTAGTTCTCGAATCAAAAATTGTTGAAAAGCGATTCGATAAATCGGTAAGGATTGCAGGTCGATGCCAATGACCACAGATTTTTCAATATAGAAATCAATCATCATCAAAATATTCGCATATTGACTCATCAAGTTATCTAGAACTTGATCAGTCAATTTTTTCATAGGCAGCTGCTCAATGGTAGTCGTTTTCAAGCGATCAAGTAATTGACTCAATGAATCTCCCAACATACGCTGTTGCTGCGTGAGTAGATGTTGTTGATCATAAATCGTTAAATAGCCGGAAAAAAAGTATAATTCATTATTGATTTGTGCCAAATGATACCCGATCGTTTTTTCTTCTTTGATTTTTAGTCGTCTAGGTCGATAATGCCATAGCATCGTTTCGCGAATATACGTATCCAAAACAGCTGTTGGCAACTTTTTACTACGAGTCAAGTCATATTGATAAAATGTTTCCTCCTCCAATACAGAAAAAGAAACAAGAAAACTATAAAATAGCATAGACTCATAAGCTGTGACATCAGCGGCCGTTCGGCTGAGATACAATGAAATGACTGGATGAATCGTTTGGTACAACTGATCATTTTGGTATAAATCTTTTTTTTCTTTTGTTGCTTGAAACTTCATCTTATCTGACAGGAGTCTTTTTCTTGTAATACCGATCCATGTCGCGATTTTTATCGATGATTGGGGAGAAAAACTTGTATTGAGGACATGCGCCAATCCTACCGTCAACGGGCGTTTATCCGGTGTATCTTGTAAATATTGCGGTCTTTGTGATTCTGGGAAAAATTGAAACAAGGAATAATAAAAATAGCGGATCTGTAGCTCTTCTCCTTGGATCTGTCCATTCTTGATCTGCAAGGAGAACTCTTTCAAGAGATGATTCAATTCTTTGATCTTTCTAAAAACAGAAGATTCACTGATCGTAAAAGCTGTTGCCAAGCGCACACTGGAAGCTTGTTGATGTTCAAGTAAATACGTCAGGATCTGATATTTCACACTTTGCTGGACTAAAAAAAGCATGATTTTTTCTAGACTCGTCTGCTCGTCTAAATCAAGCACCACTTGGAATTCATTTTTTCGGACAGAAATTTTCGTTTTCATCATACGACCGATCATTTCAATGTCATCAATATACTGGTCGAAGGCAGATTTTGATAATTTCACATGAGATCGCAGTTCATTGATTGAGGCAGAACCACCTTCTAATACAAGCATTCGTAATAGTTCAATCTGAATCTGTTCTTTTTTTTCTAAAAATTCCTCAATCTTCATCGAAAGGATCAACCACCTTTACAAGAGCTGTTGGCGCTCGAAACTCAGGTTGAAAGAAGAATTCGCGCGCTTCTAGATCTGCGAGTGTCCATCCTTCCTCAACTGCTAACGTCAGTCGGTCTAAGAGATAGAAAATCACAGCTTGACTATGGCATTGCGCGCCGATCAGTTTTCCATCTTCCGTCAGCAATACTTTTATGTTGATCGATTCCTGATTCGTCGCCGAGGCTCTAGTCGTTAGATAGTGTGTTTTTATTTTGCCAGGATAAAAAATACTTTCACTTTCTGTTAACCCGACACTGCCAAAATAATGGCCAAACCAGTGATTGCCGATTGGACGATAGGTGCCTAGATCTTTCTTTAGTTGCCCGCTGATATTTTTACTAGCGATCTTCGCAGTTCGGATCGCATTGTTCACTAAAGAGACGTACATTTTTTCTTGTGTGGGTCGATAAGTCACTTGGATCGCATCGCCGATCGCATAAATATTTTCCTGTGACGTTTGAAGGTAGTCGTTGACCCAGATCGTCCCATCGTCATTCAATTGAAGTGACTCTTCCCATAATTGATTATCTGGACGAGTGTAATTCGCTAACAAAACCAAATCATACGTTTCACTTCTATTTTCCGTGAAGATTTCTGTTTGCTCTGTTTCAATGATTTCTTGTACTTGTTCATTTAAGAAAAATCGGATCCCTCGATCGTTCAGCTCACGATACAGTGGCTTGATCATTTCTGGATCAAAATAGCGGAATAAAACCGTCGATTGGCTTTCGTATAGATGAAGTTCCTTTCCTAAGTTTGCTAATCCTTCAATCAACTCCAAGCCTACTTGTCCTGCACCGATCACTGCGATTTTTTTCGATGTACTGATGCGTTGTTGGAATTCTTGCGAAGTTTTAGGATCTTTGATCGTCCAAATCGTATCATTTTCTTGCGTACTAAAACGGAAGCGTTGATGTGAGCCTGTCGCAATCACAAGATAATCAAAGTGAAGCAGCTCACCGTCTTGTAATTGGATTTGATTTTTATCGCTGTTCAAAGCAACCACTTCTGTTTCTGTTCGTACCTCTACTTGATGTTCTTGAGCCAACTGTTCTTTTGTCATCCAATAATGATGCGCTTCTTCGTGGAATTCCCCTTTCAAGATCAAATTGACACTATTCGGGATAAACCCTATCCGCCCTTGTTTTTCAATAATGATTATCTCACTTTCCGGACAGTCGTTACGCAATGAAACAGCTGCCTGAATGCCCGCAAATGAGCCACCGACGATTACGATCCTCATATGATATTCCCCTCTTTTTCATCTGTTATCCTTAGAGTATCATTTCTTAGAAAACGTTTCAATCAGTAAAGGAAACAGCGAGTATAAACAGTGTGCCAATTGCTTTATTTATATTCTGATGGTGGCTTTTTTATTCTTTCTTTAATTGCGTATAAAGCCTGTGGCTCTTTTTAAATTCGATATCTGCTAGTTTCATCACCTTTTTTATTACTTCATCTGAAGAGTCAAACTGATACTGTCTCCTTTCAAACCCATCTTCGACAATACTGTATCGTGCTTGGTCATACGTGATGCGTATCGAGCGATCTTTTTTGAAGGTAAGGATTTTTAAAGTGACACAGTCCTTTGACTTAACGTTTCTTTTCAAAAATTGTTTTAATTGCTTTTTATAAATCATGTTCATTTTACTATTTCTCTACCTTTTTCATAGATTTAGTCACTCAGTGTTTTTTGTTTGAACGAACAACTATTTTATTCACTTCTTTATCAAATCGTTCTTTTTTCAACGTTTGACTAATATAAAAAACCTGAACCTTTTTCTCATTTATCCTAAAAGCAATACGGAAATTTTCCTTTCCTAAATGGATTTTCATTTCATAAATCGATTCTTTTACAGACATCTCAACGGGTTTGATTCGATAAAAATCGTGCGTCAAATACTCATGTACTTTATAGATAATTATTTCTTGATACTTTTTTGATTGATTCGCCGTAAATACATTTCGAATTGCCTGACTGACTTCAACCTCGTATTCCATAGCTATTCCTTCTTTATTCGATTATTTATGTAGATAGAGACCTCTCTAAAAAATAGGTATGTAAATATTTATATAATACGCTTGCATTATAAACTATATTCACCCTATTTTTTATTCGTTTATTTTATATCAATTATTTTTATTTATTTTCGTTAATTCTACTAGAAGAATAGCCATCTGAAGGCGCTGGATCAATCGTGTTTCCTCTCACTTATTATTATACTTTCTTTTGTGATATTCCCTAGCTCAGCTACTTTAGTAGAAAAAATTCTGGGACATTAGTCACCTTGTATACCCTAAAACCGAATAAACGATGTTCCAGAAGTAGCTCCTACAGAAATAAGCGTGAAACCCCAAAATTTGAAGAGCAATTTTCGGGGCTTCACGCATATTTCTCGGAGTTGAGCACTTCTGTTACAACTTCTCGTTTTGTTGTAAATTTTTGATGAATTCAATCAATCGAGCCCCGTCTTCTTTCATTAGCGTACCTACCTTGGCGTATTTTATTTTTTCATTTCCTTTAGGTATTGCTCTTAGCATACCAACATCTATCCAAGAAGCCTTATGCAGACCTGACTTTTTCCAATCTTTGATAGGAAAATATACTTGTTTTATCTTTTTTGACTTATGTTCATATTGGCTAGTGATACTAAAAAATTCAATACAGTCATTTTTATCTCGTATAACCAATATAGGTCTTTTCTTTCCATCTTCTTTGTCAGCGTAAGCCACATAAACTGTGACTATTTCATTCGTATTCATTTAGCCACTCATTTAGCTTTTCATCTGTATCAAGCAATGTAACAGGCATACTTTGTGTTAATTGGCGCAACTTGATTGCTTGTCTTTCTTCTTCATTCAATTTTATTTCCATTGGAAACTCACCTCTTGATACAACTTGTTTATATAAGATGGTGATTGCTGTTGTCGCATTCAACCCAAGTTCTTCTAATATTTGTTCTGCGTTTTCTTTTAGCTCTTTATCAATTCCGACTTGTATTCTTCCTTTTTTTGCTTTCTCTTTTGTTTTCACACTATCTCCTCCTGTTGAGTGAAAGAACCTCAAAATATTTCGATATCACCATATATTTGATTATATTATACTCATAAAAGAGAAATGATGCAAAAAACAGCAGCTGATTTTCTTAACCACTTCTTTGCTATCTCTCTTACTTTGGAAGATATGATTTGTTGCTTTTTACAACCTTTAATTTAGCCGACATGCTTATTTCTAAATTTAATAGTTTTTGGGGACTAATTTTCATCATTTTTCACCTGTTCACTACTGACCTAACTTCTTGGAGTGGGAGGTTCTAAAAAAGTTTATACTTGCAAAAGCTTGCTCTGGTGATTTCTAATACTTCGATTTATTTTCTGCAAGAGTCACTTTTAGACTATCGTTTTTCTAATTTGTAAAACATAAGTATTTAACTTGAGTAATAAGGTAAGAAATTGATTTTAGCTTGGTTTGCGTATATATAATATATACAAAAAACAAGAGTTACTTTTTTGCCGAAGCAAAATAGAAGAAGACGATTATATGATTACATAGAAACAAATTCTATCGGATGAGGAACTGTTACATTAGTTTGTTCTTTCCCCGTAAAACCGTATAAAGGGTATTGTAGAAGTAGCTCCATTTACCAAGGAAATCCATAAATATATGTATAAGAAAGAGTTGATTAATTATGAATGAACTAGTTTATATCAAAGAAAATTTCAACATCGTAACCGTTGCTTTTGTAAAAAATGGAAAAATCATGAAAAAAATTTATGATTGGTATCTCCCTTATCATTATCAGAATAAGATCCATATCCATACGAATACCTCTATTCATATCAATGGTCAAAAGAAAAAAGTTTTTATTGTAAGTTTGTCTTATCATCCTAATGCACAAAAAATGTATAAACAATTTCCACTATCACACTCGCAACCTAGCTGGCAGATACAACTTATTGCTCAAATACTTAACTCTAAAAATATTCAGTATTATCGAGAGCGGACGTTCAAAAATCTTACCACAATCGAGAATCGTCCATTAAGAATTGATCTTTCCTTTCAACAAAATAATCAATGGTACTTTATTGAATACCATGGTGTTCATCACTACTTCAAGAAAAGTGCTACTACTAAACGTTTTCAAAACATATTAAGAAATATGGAAATAAAAAGACAGTGGTGTTTAGACAACAAGGTTCCTTACTTAGAAATTCCTTTTTTCAAGCAAAGTGAAATTCAAGTTTTAGTTGAATATTTTCTAAAATCTTCGTTACTTGATACTCACTAATGAAAATATTTTTGATCATGCAAGGAAATCCCTCCTTATTTGATAAATATCACACTCATACAAATCAAAGTAGTTCGGAGAGTGGGACAAAAATAAAATTCATTTTTGTTTCTAACCTTAAAACCGAATGAACGGTGTTCCAGAAGCAACTCCTTCGGAAATAAGCCGAGAAACCCAAAAATTTGAAGAACAATTTTCGAGTTTCTCGGCTTATTTCTCGGAGCTGAACACTTCTGTCACAACCTCTTGCAGTTCGTCCAAAAATTCACTACAAGTCTCTATTCTCATCTTTATTCTCTTGATACATCTGGTTTACTCAATTGCTCTTTGATGCGATACGTACTCGCATCAAAATTTTTATTTTCTTGAATAGGTGCATGTAATGCCAGTTCTCTTTCTTTAGGTGATGGTAGTGTGTCTAGCATACGTTCAAACGCTTTTTCTTCCTCTGTTGGTGTCTTTGCTTGGTAATAACGCATCAGATTCAATGTAAATTCCACTCGATCCAGATCATTGAAAGGAAGAGTGAGGTAATTTTCATTTTCTAACGTACCAAAAGCTGAGTTAGCAGCAATCAGTGCTGTTCGCTTGTTGCCGTCTTGAAACGCCTGTAATTTTGATAATTGTGCAAAGACACGCCAAGCATCTTTTTCTTCCTTTTTAGACTCATTAAATCTTTCTACGATTTGATCGATATCGACTCGCGTAACGATCTCCGGTGGCAAATAAGCTTCCTGACTTTGTTGATCGATAATAATAGCGATACGATCCTCTTCATTGTAATAAGCATTTCTCAAATGACCGGGCAAACCAGGTTGTTCATTTGATGGTGAATCAAACTGTGTATTTACTGCAATGATCCCATCTGTTGAGAATCCTATTTTTTTGATTACATCGATTCCTTTTAATGCATCTGTAAAAATCGCGATATCGTCTTTGTTTTGTCTCAGAGGTTTTGTCGATTTTTGATCAAGTGCTTTTTTCGTTTGTAAAACCGTGCTACCATAATTATTTAAACTACCTAATGAGGTAATAAATCTTGCAAGAGCTGTATTATCCATCAGCTTTCTCTCCTTGTTGTTCCAATCTTTGTGCCTCCTAGTATACTATGAAAATTAGATACACAGTAGAAAAAAACAATTTGAAGGAAATCAACGGAGTTCCTACACTCTCTTTTGAACGCATCAACATAATACTTATTTATTTGCTTGATCAATCGAGATATTATGCAGATTTTCAACTAATGTTCGATGTTCACGAGGTCCAGTTGACTCTGGTGCTTGATCGAGCTGTTCGATCAAAGTCAATTCTTCTTCTGATAATTGGAAATCAAAAATGGCGATATTTTGCTTCATACGATCCACATGGACAGATTTAGGGATCGTGATGATCCCTAGTTGTGTTTGCCAACGTAAGATGATCTGTGGAACAGTTTTATTGTATTTCTCAGCTAATTCTTTCAACACTGGTTCATCAAAGATCCCATCTTTTCCTTGATTGAACGGACTCCATGCTTCCGTCGCAACGTCAAAGTGTGTGCCTGTTTCTCTTTGTTTTTTTTGTTGACGGTACGGATGTTGTTCGATTTGATTGATGACAGGTTTGATGCGGTGATTCAAAATCAAATCGGTCAAACGACCAGTGGAAAAATTGGAGACTCCGATTGCCTTTACTTTACCTGCATCATAGAGTTCTTCCATAGCACGCCATGCGCCGTAATAATCATTGTAAGGTTGGTGGATCAAGAAAATGTCAATGTAGTCTACCCCTAATTTTTGTAAAGAACGCTCATACGCTTTATAAGCACCTTCGTAAGAAGCATCAGTGACCCATAGCTTTGTTGTAATGGTGATTTCTTCTCTGGGAATCCCACTTTTTTTGATTGCCCGACCAACTGCTTCTTCATTGTAATAAACAGCCGCAGTATCGATCAGCCGATAGCCAGCATTTAGCGCTTCTAAAACGACTTGCTCACATTCCTCTTGATCCCAGATTTGAAAGACCCCAAATCCAAGTACAGGAATCGTCAAACCATTGTTCAAGGTACGTGTTTCCATCATTGATCCCCTCTCCAAACTTCGCTTTATTTCGTCAACGCAGTAACGACTTTTTCTCCTAATAGGTGTGCAGATTGAGGGTTTTGTCCTGTTAATAAACGCCCATCTACATGAACCACTTCAGTAAAAGCTTTTCCTGCCTGATAATCTGCTCCTTTTTCTTTCAATGAATCTTCAGTCAGGAATGGTACATTATTCGTTGTACCGTTCGCTTCCTCTTCTTCATTACTGAAGCCAGTCACTTTACGTCCAGCTAAAATGGACTGACCGTTTTCGTCTACGACAGGCAATAGCCCTACGACGCCATGACAAACCGCTGATACGATGCCATTCTCTTTGTAAATCGCAGAAGCAACCTCTGCTAATTTTTCTGAGCCTGGGAAGTCCCACATCGTTCCGTGACCACCCGCATAGTAAATAGCTGCATAATCTTTTGGATTCACTTCATCAGGACGTAACGTTTGTCCTAAGGCACGGTTACGAAAATCTTCATCTTGATAATAGGCCCAATCCACTTGATCCATATCTAATATACTTTTTGGTTCCAAAGGCACATAGCCGCCATTTGGGCTAACAAAGTCAGCATCGATCTTATTTTTGACTAATACATCATAAAAATGAGTCAATTCACTTAACCATAAACCTGTTGGACGCTCGATATTGTCGTATTTCTCTACATTTGTCAAAACAATCAAAACTTTCATTTTCTCAGCTTCTTTCTTAGATATTGATGGTTGATCGATAACGTTGATCAAGGAAATTATACAATGGACTTGGTAAATACAAGTCTTTGTATGCTTCAGAAAATGGTTTCGTCACAAATTCATCATCCCGACCTTCTAATAACTTGACTGCCCATTCAGGATCTACCAACATTTGTTGGCCAACTGCCACGAGTTCAGCATGAGCTAACACAGACTCGACATCTTTACGGTTACGGACATTCCCGACACCGACTAGCGGGATTTTTCCTTGAATCGCTTCATGGACGTATTCAAGAATTGATTTTTCATTATACGTTTCAGAGCGAGCTACACGGTCATACGTGTTCAAAGAAACATGTAGATAGTCTAATTTCGTTTCACGTAATTGTTCCATCAACCAAATCGTTTCTTCAAAACGGATACCTGGTGTTTCAAATTCTTCTGGTGAAAAACGATAACCAACGATAAATGGTTTCTTAGCGTGTGTTTCAACTGCTTGAAAGACAGATTTCAATAATTCTTCAATAAAGTGGTAACGTTTCTCTAACGTTCCGCCCCATTGGTCGTCACGACGATTAGAATGAGGAGAGAAGAATTGTTGGATCAAGTAGGTATTCGCTCCATGTAATTCCACGCCGTCAAATCCGGCTTCGATCGCTCTGCGTGTTGCTTCTCCAAATGCTCGGATCGTTTCGCTGACTTCTTCCTCACTTAATGCCCGAGGTGTTTCGGCATCTGGACGTTCTGCTGGAATAGCACTAGCAGATACTGTTTGTTCTCCGGATAAAGTCGCACGACTCGTCATACGTCCGCCATGGAAGATTTGCACGATCGCCTTAGCACCTTCACCTTGGATAGCTTGTGCTAATTCACTTAAACGAGGGATCATTTCGTCGTGTGCAATACTTAATTCACCTGGCCAACCTTTTCCGATATCTTGCACATTGGCAGCACCAGTGATCACTGCACCTAATCCTTTTGATCGTTGTGCATAGTATTCGATTTCATCTTTTGTGATTACTCCATTAAAAAAGCTAAGTTCAGTAGTCATTGGTGATAGCATCAACCGATTTTTTAGCTCACTACCTGATGGAAATGTGATTGATTCATTGAATTTTACCATTCTTCTTCCTCCAATATGACGAATGTCACTTATTTTTCTCGTATTTATTTAACCATACGTTTAGTTGTACATGCAACTGTTATGTTTAAAAAATTTTATTTTTTTTGTAATTTATTGGTCGCCTCATTCAGCTCTTGTGAAAGGCGTTCGCTTTCAGCAGCGCCTAAAACAACTTTATAGGCTTGATGAAGCTCATCCCAACTACTGTCGATCTCTTTGACAAATTCACGACCTTCATCTGTTAAATAGACGAGAGAAAGACGTCCCTCTGTCACTGTTTTGACATAGCCTTTATATTCTAACTTTTCTACGAAACGTGCAATTGTGGAAGGTGCAGAATACAGCATTTGTGCAATGTCCTTTTGCGGAATCCCATTTTTTTCTTTCAGGATCAGCAAAATAAATCCATACGTTGGCGCAAGCCCAGTTTTTTTGAATGCTTCATCGGCCAATTTATTTAAGATGCGATCTAGTTTTTTTACACTGAAAAACAGACATTCTTCTAATGACCGTTCAATTGATTTCCCCATTTTTACACCTCCTGTTAGCGTACATATCATAGTATGATTTAGTTGATTTGTCAAAGAGGAGGATAGGTGTCTAGAACAAAAATAAAATTAATTTTTATTTCAAACCTTAAAACTGAATAAACGAAATTCCAAAAGCTGACCTTCAACACTCACCTAAAAATGCTTCTTTCACGATCTCCTTTGACACTATTTCCAAGGAAGTCCTTCACTAAAAAAAATGGATAGATGATCTGCTTAGATCACCCATCCACTATTACCATCTTCTGCTTGGTTTTTTCATATACATACGATAGCATATATGCCGTCAAAAAGTAATATGCGTGGTATCCATTTTCTAGATGTGACACTCAATCCATCACTCAATTTTCACCACAAACGCTTCATAAGGACGTAATTCAACTTCTCCCATAGGCACTTCTCGGTCATAGTTTGCAATGATCAGTTCCGTTGTTTCTTGTGGAACAGTCAATTCATGTGTTTGTTCAGATAAGTTACAGATGATCAACCAACGTTCTTCATTGAGTGTCCGATAATATGCGAAGACTTCATCTGGAGTTTCTGCCAACAATTCATATTCTCCCCAGACAATGATTTCATTGTGTTTGCGTAACTCGATCAAGCGTTTGTACGTATGGAAAATCGAAGATGGATCTGCCACTGCTTGTTTCGCATTGATGCTTGGATAGTTGGGATTGACGGATAGCCAAGGTGTTCCTGTCGTAAATCCGCCATGTGCTGTTTCATCCCATTGCATCGGCGTACGCGCGTTGTCACGACCTTTCGCATTGATAGACTGCAAGATGTCTTCTTTACGATAGCCAGATGCAAGACGTTCGTGATACATATTGATCGTTTCGATATCTTTTGCTTCTGAGATGTCCTGGATTGGTGCATTTGTCATGCCTAGTTCTTCCCCTTGATAAATATAAGGAGTCCCTTTCATCATGTGCAATAAAATAGCAAACATTTTCGCGCTTTCTACGCGATATTCCTGATCATTCCCCCAACGTGAAACAATTCTCGGCAGATCATGATTATTCCAAAACAAGCTGTTCCAGCCTTCATCTCCTAACGCTGTCTGCCATTTCGACAAAACTTGTTTCAGTTCAGAAACATCTAAAGCTTTTAGATCCCATTTATCCTTACCTTCTTGTTGGTCCAAACTCATATGTTCAAATTGGAAGATCATGGATAGTTCATTTCTTTTCGGGTCTGAATAAAGTTTCGCGATTTCTGTCGTTGCGCCCCACGTTTCTCCTACCGTCATCAAATCCTTATCGCCAAAGGTTGCTTGATTCATTTCTTGTAGGTATTCGTGAAGCCGAGGACCATTATTGGTGATTTCTTGATCGGGTAGTTTGCCGATCGTATCGATGACATCCATGCGGAACCCACCAATTCCTTTATCGATCCAAAAATTCATCATGTCATAGACTTCTTGTCTGACTCGCTCATTCTCCCAATTCAAATCGGGTTGTTTCTTGCTGTATAGATGCAAATAATACTGACCAGTCGCCTCATCAAATTCCCAAGCAGGGCCACTAAAGATCGAGCGTAATGAATTAGGAACGTCACCATTGACTGGATCACGCCAGATATAATAATCTCGATATGGATTGTCTTTGCTTTTGCGTGATTCGATAAACCATTGATGTTCATCTGAAGTGTGATTGACGACTAAATCTAATATGATTTTGATGCCAGATTTCTTAGCTTCCTCAATCAGTTCATCCATTTCAGCCATTGTCCCAAATTCAGCCATGATTGCTTCATAATCGCTGATATCATAGCCATTGTCATCATTTGGGGATTCATAGACCGGGGAAAGCCAAATTGTATCGATCCCTAGATACGTTAAATAATCTAATCTTGAAATAATCCCTCTCAAATCACCGATGCCATCCCCATTCGTATCTTGAAAACTACGTGGATAGACTTGATATACCACTGATTGGTGCCACCATTTTTTCTCCATATGTTCCTCCATTTGTTTTGTACTATTCTTACAGAAATTGTAACGCTTACAAAATCAAGAGTAAACAGACTTGAGCATGTTACCGATAACATTAAACTCAAGTGTCTAGAAACAAAAAAAGTGTGCACCATAAGTAAAAAATTACTTGTGACTCACACTTTAAAGCAATCAAACCCTCAAGTTCTTTCTAAATCAGTTAAACATTCAAGATCCACATAAACCCTATAAAGACAAAGAACAAAGCATACATGATTGGCGAAACTTCTTTCCCACGTTTTGCTGCTAGCATGGTGATTGGATAAAAGATGAAGCCTAATGCAATCCCATCTGAGATACTATAAGTCAATGGCATACCGATCAAAATCAAGAATGCAGGAATGGCAATCTCCATTTTTCCCCATTCGATCTGACGTAAGGATTGTGCCATCAACACCCCGACTAAAATCAGTGCAGGTGCAGTGACTTGAGAAGTCACCACTGATAATAATGGAGAGAAAAACAAGCCAAACAAGAATAAGATCCCTGTGGTGATCGCAGTTAAGCCAGAACGGCCACCGACGGCGATCCCTGCGGATGACTCAACAAAAGCTCCTACTGGTGATGTCCCTAGCAAAGAACCAGCTAACATTGCGGTAGAATCTGAAGCTAGTGCTTTCCCAACACGTGGCATTTTATTGTCTTGCATAAAACCAGCTTGGTTTGCTAACCCGACCAATGTTCCCGCTGTATCAAAGAAGGTCACTAACAAGAATGTCAAGACGACTACCCACATTTGTAAGCTATTGATATCACCGATGTGTTTCAGTGCCACTAAGAATGTAGGTTTCAAGCTCGGTGCTGCTGCTACAAGCTGTGAAGGCATAGGAATCAGTCCAGTGACTAGCCCTAAAATCGTCGTTGCCACCATACCGATAAAAATACCGCCTGGTACGCGTCGGACTAATAAAATCGCTGTGACAACTAACCCAAAAATCGTCAGCCAAGTAGAACCAACACTCAATGAACCCAAGCCAACAAGGGTCGATTCATTCGCAACGATCAATCCGCCTTCACTCAACCCTAGAAAAGCAATAAATAAGCCGATCCCACCTGAGATCGCAAACTTTAAGTCTGTTGGAATGGCATCAATGATCATTTCACGCAATTTAAAAATAGTGATCAAAATAAAAATCAATGAAGCAACAAACACCCCTGCTAACGCTGTTTCCCATGGAATCCCCATACCTAAACAGACTGAGTAAGCAAAAAAGGCATTGATTCCTAACGCAGGCGCTGTGCCAATTGGGTAGCGTGCCACGACACCCATCAAAATACAACCGATCGCACTCGCTAATGCAGTTGCAGTAAATACTGCTCCTTCATCCATTCCTGAAGCTCCAAGCACTGTTGGATTGACAAATAAGATATATGCCATAGAGATAAATGTTGTAAAACCAGCCAATATCTCCCGTTTCACTGTGGTATTCAGTGCGTCAATCTCGAAGTAGGAAAGTATTTTTCCCTTCATCATCCATCCCCCTAAAACCGAACATTTATAAAAAAGTTCTTACTATATTAGATTTATTAATAAAACAACGTGTTTAATGTTATCCCAAATCAAGAAATAAGTAAACAAAAAATTCGGATTTAATTAAAAATCCGAACATTGGCGTTTAGCTATTCCGCTTTCATTTAGAGAAGAATGTTTCGATTACTAACAAATAAAACTAAGTACACAACAGGTGGAGAGACCGCTATTTATGCGTTTCTTTCCCGATTCGCTTTTGTTCTTCCGCACGAAATTTTTGATTATCGATTTGGCTGATTGGCAAATTACTCCCTTTCCCACGATAATCCAAAGAATTTAACCCACCTAATCCTGTATCGACCATTTTATCCCATCCTTTGGCAGGATCTTTCCCAGATTTCAAATTCTTCATTCTCAATTTATCACTCTTTTTGATTCGTTGCTTTTTGAAATAATCTTCTAGTGTTTCAGTGATCGAGACTTTCATCTTCTGCCTCCCTTTCCTCTACTTTTTCTGTCGATTCTAATTTGGCAATCACAAAAAAATTTCCTTCTGGATCGGAAAAGTTAAACGTCAACAAGCCATTATTCTCCAAAATCTCACCAGCTGTTTCGATTTGTTCATAAAACTCTTCAAACTTATCGGTAAAGAAAATCATAGACGGTGGTGGGCCTAATACTTCTGGTGAGAATCGTTCAACGAATGTCCGAGGGAAAATAGCCAGCTCAAACTCTTGTGATACACGCAAGACGATACTTTGGTATTCTTCCGGCAATTCCAGTGTTTCAACTATTTCTGCCTTTAACTGCTCAACGAAAAATCGACTGACTAATGCGACATCTTCGACATATAGCATGACACGAGATTTATGGATCATTTGACAACGCCTCCTCTAAATAAAAGCTTGTTTCCATTATAGCACGAAAGCGGAAACACATTTAGTGGAACTGACTTCTATGTAAGTAGAGGAAGATCGTGCGAATGTTACTCATTTTCATGTGAACTCTATCAAGAAAAAAAGCACCCGCTATCTTCAAGTTTACCTAGTTTGAAGATGGCGGGTGCTTCCTCCACTTACAAAGTGATTTCTGGTTGTTCTTGCGTCACTGTTTGTCTATTGCTCGTCACACCAAATGTCCGTTCAATGTCCTCTTGTAAAGCAGCCATTGCTTTTTTGGCAACTTCCGCTTGTTGTTCGTTGACTGCTTCAATCACCAACACAGCATTCGTTGTTTCTTCTGTTAGCATCGTTCGCTGTGCTTCACGCCAGTTAAAGCAACGGCAGATTGCACCTTCATGATCATAGTAGATGATTTCTTCTGGTAATGCAGGAGCGTCTACTTCTGCGCCTAAAGGCAGGAAGCTTTCTCCACCTTGTGCTTTTCCTAAATGAAGATCACCGGCGATTTTTGCTAGATCTTCTCCGCCACAGGGCACGCCAAAGCGTAAAGAGATACTATTATAAATATCAACTAATGGATTGATTGGGAAAAATTCACGACTTTGACTGGCTCTTTTAAGCAGTGCTTCGATCGATGAACGTGCGCCTTTTTTTGTTTTGAACTGTGTAAATGCTTGACGCCATTGAGCGACTACTTCATTTTGACTGAAGGGTTCTTCTGTTAAATAATTTCTTGCTTCTTTAGCAGCGTTGTTCAAGCGCTCATAATACTCTCCTTCGTTTTCTTCAACCACTTGATTGTTGATGCCTTCCACAGTTAAAATTTCGATCGTAGCTTTCGGGAAGACTTCCCAAAAAGATGGATCTACTATAAATTTTTTCATTCGTTACACCTCATTGATTTTTTTTACTAGGATATGATCGATCTGTGCATCATCGCCCATATAAAACACGTGTTGTCCTTGGCGGATGAAGCCATGTTTCCGATAAAAAGCTTGAGCTGGCTCATTGTGTTCCCACACGCCTAACCACACAGCTGCTTTTTCCTGTAATTTTGCCTGATTCAATGCCCAATTCATCAAATGTGTGCCAATCCCTTTTTTCTTATAAGGAGGCCGAACATAGATCCGTTCGATTTCTAAATGATCCTCAGGCATTTCTTCAGATTGTGCCTTCCCAGTATTCAGTTTTAGATAGCCTGCAATTTCTCCATGCTCTAGTGCCCAGAAAAAAGCAGACTCTGGATTGATCAATTCTTTTGACAATCGTTGGACGTCATAAGCTTCTGCAAGATAGGCAGCCATATCTGCCTGCGTATTATATTCACCAAACGTATCTGTGTACGTTTCGATACTGATTGCTTGAAGCAGTGTCGCTTCACTCTGCGCAATCGGTCTGATCTCTAGTTTCTCCACTAAAACATCCCTCTCAATACAGGCGCTTATTGCCTTTTTTCACATAATTCCAGTCTTCACTAATATTTTTTCTTACATGTGTCAATAATCTTTCCAACTGCTTGATTTCTTCTTCAGACAACCCAGCCAAAGCGACCTGTGTAGAATAATGATGTTCTCGAATAATCATCGGATAGAGTGCTTCTCCTTGCTCTGTCGGATAACACCTTTTGTTTTTCTTGTTCTGTTCATCAGTCACTCGTCGAATCAGTCCATTGCTTTCCAGCTTCTTTAATGCTCGGGCAGTTGTCGTACGATCAACTTTGAGCATTTCTGCTATTTTTTCTTGAATGATTCCCGGATTTTCACAAATCCTCACGAGATAAAGATACTGTCCTCTTGTCAGCGCAACCTCTTTGAACTCAATATTACTGATCGAATCTAACGCTCGGGCAATCGCCCCGATCTCTCTAATGATTTCTGCCATCTTCTCTCTCCTTCGGTCGTACTTCTATTGTACTTATTTTTGTTGCATTTGCAACGAAAAAATAGCTCAATCAATCAAAATAAGGTAAAATCCCATTAGCTAAGATGGCAAGTTGTTCTTCTGTCGTCCGTTTTTGGGAAAGGGCAGGTAAATCATCTAATGCAAAAAAAGCGCTATTTGAAGTTTCGTTATTCGCGACAAAAGAACCTTCGATAACCGAACAACCGAAAATGACTTTATAGTATTGAAATGCTTGCGGGAGATCTTTTCGGGCATTTGTATCAAAAATAGCAAGCAGCTGATCCACCTTCACCGTTAGCCCAGTTTCTTCTTTGACCTCTTTTTCGATATTTTCCTTTGGCGAATAGCCAATTTCTGCAAATCCACCTGGTAATGCCCATTCTTTTGTGTGATGATCTTCCACCAGTAAGATCTTATTTTCTTGTTTGATAAACGCACGTACATCGACTTTGGGTGTTGGATAGCCTTCATTTTTCTCTAAAATAAAAGTCAATTGTTCTTCGATTTCCTTTTCGCCATCACTCAATAAAGATAAAGCAATCGATTTCAATTCTTGGTAACGTTCCTCGTCAAAGGGATCTTTCCCATAGAATAGACCGGCTTCTGCGATCGCTAATAAGCGTTTGTATTGTTCGACTTTTGTTTTGATTTTCATTCACACCTTTCAATAAAATCTCTCTGTTATCTATTGTCAAATTTATAAGAAACCGCTTATACACGTCAAGGGTTATGCTATAATTTGATTTGAAGGAGGGATGTCTGATGTACTCGCTCATGCACAAGATCATCACTGAAAAAGATTTGCAACGACAAGTCACATTGATCGAACTACTGTTAAACCATCCTAAAATCACTGTCAATGAACTTGCTGAAGAAACCAATACAACGGAACGTACGATTTTTTCCGATTTACAAGTGATCCGTTCACAATTACCTGAAGGCTGGGTGATCGATAGTGATCAGTCAGGGATCCGTTTACTTAATCAAAAAAATTTACTTGCCAATGATCTATGGGAGTTATTTCTAAAACAATCCGTCAGTGTGCAATTGATCAAGGAACTTTTGTTCACGAAAGAATGTTCGACAACAAATTTTTTAGCAGCCAACGGACTTTCTTATGAAACGTTGAAACGCCATACAAGAAAGGTCAATCGTCAACTCGTTCCTTACGGGTTACAGATCAAGCTGACAAAATATACAAGCACGATGACCGGTTCTGAAAATGCGATCCGCTTGTTCTATCATCGTCTTTTGATGCCCTTTACCCATAACAATTATTTTTTTGAAGACTATTCTATCCATGAAACGCATTATTTCCGTTTTTTAAAAAGGCTGAAACAAACCCCTTTTTATGTTGAAACAGAAGAGATTTTCGGGATATGTTGGTTTTTTATCAACACGATTCGTGTCAAAGCAAATTGTCGGATCGATGACTCTTTCTTTGAGCCTGAGGATGCCCTTTACTCTGTTTATACTACTGAACTTACTGCTCTTTATGAATTAGAAGGAGTTTATTTACAAAAAGATGAATTGATTTTTGCTTTCTTTTGCTTTTTAGAAAGCTGGAATTACAATAATCAATACCAAGAACCCGTGGCAGATATCTTACAAAGTTATCCTTTTTCAGGCAAGATCAAACAATTCGTTCAAGATTTGGCTGATACCTTGCATTTGGAAGAATTAAACGAGACGAAACTTGCGGATAACTTGATTCTTTTACTGCTGAAATACCATGAATCACCGATTTTGATTGAACAGTTGAATTTACAGTACCAGTACTTCTTAGAAGAATATGAACGACAATATCCACAGTTGTATCCATTCAAACAAGAACTACTTGCTCAATTGAAACAAGAATTGCCTGTTCAAGAAGACGAATATTTTTTACATCTTCTATCATTCTTGATCCAACAAGCGATCCTATCCGTTCGTCCGAATAAGCTGAACCTGTATTTCTTCTTTCAAGGCGAACCCTCTTGGAAAGCTTTTTTACAACAAGAGTTAAATGATTATTTTGGCAAACGAGTGCAATTGATCCCAGTAGAATTATCACAACTTTCCGATATAACGTTCCATAAAAACGACTTGTTCGTCTCGAACACCCCACTCGACCAAGTCCCGATACCAATTATCTACATCTCCACCATCCCAACCAAAAATGAGCTCGACCAATTGACCGAACTCACATTTAGAAGTTATTTGTAAGGTTGTGAAAGAAGCGCTCAGCACTGAATAATAAGCCAGAAAAATCGAAAATGGCTTTTTCATTTTTGATTTTTTTGGCTTATTATTGAAGTGTTGCTTCTTGAACACCGTTTATCATAGGTTGTGAAAAAGCCGTTCAGCTCCAAGTATTAAGGCAGAAATTGAGAAAATAGCTTCTCATATTTTTTCAATTTTTGACTTAATATTGAAGGAGCTGGCTTTTGAACACCGTTTATCTAGGTTGTGAAAGAAGCGTTTAACACTGAGTAATAAAACAGGCAGTCCTTCTCTACAGAAATATAGAGAAAGACTGCCTGTTTAGTTTTACCTATTGAACGATCGACGATTCTTAGTTGCCCGCAAATGCTTCTTGTTCTTTTCTTTTGATCCATGTTTTACTGATTCGCTTCTCGACTTCTACGATCGTAAATAATAGAAGTACGTTTGCCAGGATCGGTAAATGTTGGCTGAAACTCAAGCTCGTTGTTTCAATGACTTGTTGTGCGAAAGGTAGATAGATGACGCCAGTTTGGAGTACAAATAAAATACCTAATGAAATAAACAAGAATTTGTTTTGGAAAAAGCCTTTATTCAATGAAGCATCGACTTGCTCACGACAATTGATCATATAAACTGCTTGGGCCGCAACGATGTTTTGTAAAAGAACGGTTTGTTGCAACGCTTGTCCTTCAAAACGCATTGCCAACCAGTAAGCTGGGATAATGATCAAGAGGGACACGTAGAAAATCCGGAACACATTATACTTGGTCAAGATCCCTTGGTTAGGGTCTCTTGGCGGACGACTCATGGTATCTTTACTTGCTTGTTCAAATCCTAAAGCATAGGATAACGTGATCGTCGTGACCATATTGACCCATAAGATCTGGACTGGTGTCAAAGGCAATGGTTGGTTCACAAGTAATGCCCAGATGATCACTAACCCTTGCGCTAAGGAAGTTGGTAAGAAAAAGCTGATCGTTTTTTGTAGATTGTCTAAAATACGACGGCCTTCTTTGACTGCTTTAGCGATCGTATGGAAGTTGTCATCCCCCAAGACCATATCTGCGGCTTGTTTACTGACTTCACTTCCTTTGATCCCCATAGCGATCCCGACATCCGCACGCTTCAATGCTGGAGCATCATTGACACCATCGCCGGTCATCCCGACGATTTCGCCATTTTTTTGCAAAGCTTCTACGATCCTTAATTTATGCTCCGGTGTCGTTCGAGCAAAGACATCGACTGTTCTTACTTTTTTCGCTAACTCTTGATCAGAAAGTCGATCGATATCGATTCCTTCAAGAACGTTGCTCGTGTGCTTCAATCCGATTTGATCCGCAATCGCTTGCGCCGTGTCTTTATGGTCACCGGTAATCATTTTCACTGAGATTCCAGCTTGTTGACACTCTCTTACTGCTTGGATGGCACTCTCTTTTGGTGGATCAATGATGCCTGCAATACCGACAAATGTCAGCTGTTCCAGTTCGTTATGGACTAACTCCTGATCGATCGCTACTTGCTTATAAGCAAAGCCTAACACTCGCTGCCCTTTTTTCGCTAGTTGCGATGCTTGGTCGATCCATTGTTGCTGCTCTGACTGTGACAAGGAAGATTTTGATAATAAAACTTCTGGCGCTCCTTTGACAAACACTACTGCATGGTCCTGTTCTTCATGCATCGTTGCCATATATTTGTAGCTGGAGCTAAATGGTAGTTTGGCAAGAGCCTCTCTTAGGGGAAGATTCTTTTCAGCTGTGTAACGTAATAAAGCCAGTTCAGTTGGATTGCCACTCAAAGATGCCACTACTTGATCATCTTTTGTTTGTACTTCCTGACAGTTTTTCATGATTTCAAGTAAACGTGTCTCATCTTCTGTCATTGTCTCAACAACCGTCATTTCATTTTTAGTCAATGTACCGGTTTTATCTGAACAGATCACCGTCATTGAGCCAAGTGTCTCAACGGAAGGTAGCCCTTTGATGATGGCTTGTTCTTGCGCCATTTCATTGACACCAAGAGACAAGATCATCGTCAATACGGCTGGTAAGCCTTCTGGGATCATGGAAACGATCAATGCAATGATCGTTGAAAACAGAAAGTTCCACTCTAACCCATACCTAAATGAGGTAAAGAAAATCAAGAATAAGCTCAGAAAAACGATCCCTCTAAAAATTTGCTTATTCAACTGATGGATCTTACGAACTAAAGGTGTTGTTTGTTGTTGAACCGATTGTAGCGCTTGATTGATTTTTCCGATCTCTGTCGTATTTCCTGTTTCAACGACGACACCAAGCGCCGATCCAGCTTGAACAAGTGTGCCAGAAAAAGCCATATTGAGCTGATCCCCTGCACCTAATTCATCGACTAACGGATCACTGATTTTCTCTACCGCATCAGACTCACCGGTCAACGCAGCTTCTTCGATCATCAAGCCATATGTTTCAACTAAACGAATATCGGCTGGTACGACATCTCCGGCATTTAAACTAACGATATCTCCTTGCACGATCTCGGTTGCTGGGATACTTTTTTTGACTCCCTCAGAAAAAATCACTGCGTCTTGACTCATCAGACTTTTTAGCCCGTTGAGTGACTCTTCTGCTTTTCGTTCTTGCCAATAGCCAACAAAACTATTGATGACTACGACAAGTAAAATAATCCCACCTTCAATATAATCACCCGTTAGAAACTTCAAAACGGAAGCGACCATCAGGATGACCATCAACAAATCCGTAAAATGCTTCAAAAACTTCCGAAGCGGACTCACTTTCTTTTTTACTTCTATTTCATTTCGTCCTTGTATTTCTAAACGACTGGTACGTTCTTGATTGGCAAGACCGTCTTTGGTCGTCTTTAATGTTTTCATTGTTTGTTCAGCAGTTTCTTTGTACCACGTCATCGGCAGTCCCTCCTGTATTTCATTTGATATACTTATTATACGTAAGAAGGGTAGTTTCTCCTGTCGATTATTTCAGGCAAACATGAAATAATTAGTGTAATTTAATGTGAGACAGGCTTCAGCGTTTGTTTTTTAAACGACATTTTCTTCTTTTACTTCGATTGTTTTTGGATTTTTTGTTCACTTAATTTGTTTTTTATTTCTTGTTCCCACGAGGGTTTTCTGATTTTTTCAATACATAATGGCGCCACAAAAAGAATACCACTGATCAATGCGACAGCCACAAAGTTGATCCATGTGCCGGCTTTTAGCGTAAGTCCGACAGAAAAAACGATTGATGCGAATAAGATCAGAACGACCAGCCATGCCCCAAGATTTCCTTTTCCGTCTTTTTTGCCAATCCGAAATGGACGAGAAATCTCTGGATTTGTTTTTCTAAAATGTAAGAATGCGATGCCCATGATAATGTAGACAATACAATAAATGACTGTCGTTGCATTGACTAGCATCAAAAATGCTTGATTGACTCCAGGAATCAACAAATAGAATAATGCAAATACAGAAATGATAATGGATTGTGTCAAAATCACTGCTTTGGATACATCGAATTCATTGGTTTTCCAAAAATTGAAGCGAGGAGGATACGCTCCTTTTCTTGCGCTTTCTGTGACAGTTTTTGCTGGACCAGAAGCCCAAGCAGATAGTTGGACAGCGACACCGACAAATACGAGTAAGCTAAACAGATTGACGATCATATGTGGCAATCCAAGAATTTGGCAATCGATCGAAATCGATTGGGCAATGTTGTTCAATTCCATTTGGCCCTTTGGCACGACATTGGCGACGACTAAAGCATTCAACGTATTTACTACAAACAAAAAGACCAAGGCGGCGAAAATACCGCGGATATAAGTTTTAACTGGATGGCTCAATCGAGTGATATAAACAGAAGACATTTCGATTCCAGTAAAAATGAACATGATCGGTGCAAAATAAACGAATGATTTGGCAGTGCTTGGATTTGGAACGAGTAGATCCCACGAAAATTTTCCTAATGTTCCATTTGGCATGATACCAACTTTGATCCAAGCGGCAACACCCAACAGCAGCATCAAAGCCAATGGGATATATAACCCCAACCAGACGCCGATCTTTCCTCCGATTTTTGCCATATCGAATTTTAGGTTCAATACTGTGATGATCCAGTAAACGACTAAGATCACGAGTAACGTAAATTTACTATTCAAGCCTAATGGGACATTATTGACCATATTCCCAAACAAAGGCGCAAGTGCTGAGGCAACCATGACCATTCCGGGAAACATCTGCACCCATAAAAGCCAAGAGACGACAAATCCCCATTTTCTACCGAGAGATTGAGAGACCCATAGTTCGGGCCCTCCTTTTTGAGGAAACATTCCGGCAAATTCTCCTGAGATCAGAGAGATCGGAAACGCATAAAAAAGTACAGCAACTAACATATAAAACAACATCGTCCAACCAGTGGCAGCGACATCAGGAATATTGCGGATGCTTGCGACTAATGCGCAAGTCATCCCAATAAATGTTAACGTTGACAGCTGTTTTGTAGATTTTGAGTCTGTCATGATCGATCCTTCTTTCTATCACTAGAACTACGCAAGAACTTCTTTTAGTTTTTCTTCCATTGCGTGTTTGATGGCTTTGGTGTAATAAGCAAAGATGCTATCATCTGTTAAATAAGGGGTCATGATCGCAGCACGCAACAAAGTGACTTGTTGTTCTTTTTGCCATTCTTCTTTTGATACACCCATACTTTCGACAAATGCCACAGGAGAATCGCCATAATCAGATTGCGTGAATGTAGTATGAGAAGTGATGAAGCGTTCATCGTACACATCCCCGTCCATATAAGAGGACACATCGAACATTTTTTCATTCAAGCGATTGATTTCTTTTAGATCTGTACAGCCTTGCACTTTGAATGCCCAATCGACCATGTTGAAATCTGGATGATTCAACGGATAGACTTCAATTGTTTTCCCATTGACTGTAAAGCTTAATTGACCAAGAAATTCTCTAAAACGTTGTGCGGCTTCGATCGATGCACCAATGAGTTGACCGTAACCTGTGACGTTCAACGGTAGCACATGATGGGCTGTCCACACTGCCGCAGCTGTTGCTCCAGCTTTTGAGCCTTCTAGGATATAGGCACCTAACATATCTGGTGCTTTCACGGATTTTTCAAACACATAAGGGGCAAAATAAGAAATGATATTGCGCATGCTTTTATGTTTGATCGTGATTCCACCTGCCGCATAAGGAACGTAACCCATCTTATGGGGATCAACTGTCACTGATTCCGCTTCACTGATTGCCTTGAAGCCTTCATAGACACTTCGCTCGATTTTCACTTCGTGGTGGAAAACATGATGTTCTCGATAAAAATCTGCTAATGAGGCATAAGGAACAAATTCATACGCTTCATTCATGAACAAACAGCGCGCATAACCACCATAAGCTGCATCCACGTGGAGATAGAAATAGATTCCTTCCTCTTTCAATTTCTCTCTAAGTTCAACGATTTTATCGACACGATCGACTTGTCCTTCTTCTGTTGTACCTACAACAGCGACTACACCTAAAATAGGGATTTGTTGTTGCGCTAACTCACGAATCGTTTTCTCCAATACTTGGACATCCATTCGGTAGCAGTCATCCACGGGGATCGCAATCATTTGATCCAATCCAACACCACAAATATCCAATGCTTTCATCCATGAATAGTGTTTCGTTTGAGGGACGATCCACTTACCTAATTCTTGGATGTGTTTCCCACTTCGTGATGAAGCTGCTTTGACACGATCCAATTCTTCATCAGTAAATGTTTCGATCATTTCTAAAATTTCTTCTACAGATAAATTAAGTAATGCCCAATCTGATAAGTCTTTTACTTTTTCCGGATACGTTTCTTTGACCGCTAAAGGAATCGATTTGATGCAACGTGCATACCAGAGTCCTTCTAAATTCGCAATCGAGCCATCTGCTGTCAAATGTCCCCAGCCATTCGGCATACTGAAGAGTTTAGCAAAATCTTCACCGATCTCTGCTTCCATTTGTGACGTTGCCATTGATGATTCCAATGCCACATTATTAGGATTCCAAAGCATCGCAAAGTTATATGCCAATAAAGCTGGCATCAATGTTTCTGCATTCATTTGTCCCCAATAACGTCCGGCTGAATGCCAAGGGATTGAACCAGCGCGCATCCGTTCACTCACTTCATCTAAAACTTCCATCATATGTTGACGTGTCGCAAGATAAGATGGCTTTGATTTGTCTGCCTCACTGATTGCAGGTAGATCACCTGGTAAATAATTTTCACGCCAACCTAAATGTTCATCGACCATCTTGTTCAATAACATTTTATAAACTTGTCCATTTTCTGCTTTGTCGCCAATAAAGACGGCTTTGATATCCATATCATCCATTGTGTATTTCTCCTCTCTTGGTACCTGATCATAGGAAATAATCGGCCGGCTGTTGTTTCTTGATCAGTTTACGTGTTTGACTATACGCCCCAATTTTAAAAATTTTTTTTTAATAACATCTCTTAACGCCCCTTTCTTTGAAGATAAAAAAAATAAAGTCTGATTATTCTGTATTTTCACCTCGAAAAAACGAACGATTCAGCTAAACTTTTTAGCAAGAAATGACTTGTTTTATTGATTATAACGTTTAGCTCACGAACAAAAATAAGAAAACAAAATCATTTATTCGTCTGAAAGAAAACCGCTATCTCTTTTTCAATTCGATTTTTTCTGTTGATCAAAGCCTCATTTTTTTAGATAAAGCAGATACAATAACAACAGTAATTAAATATAGGCTTGCTTTTGCTAAGACCCATCAAATGATAGATGCACATCTACGAAAAACATGGCATAATAGCTAAGTGCTTGTGCATGAATATACAAATAGGGAGGATTCCCCATGATTGAACATTATCTCGAGAAAAATCTCTTACGCCAACTATTTCTCTGTGGACAGTTTTATATAAATAAAGAAGTCCATCTTCCAACAACAGCTACTTTGTTACATGTTTGCCAAACAACTTTGTTGAATGATATCAAATCATTAAGTAGAGAACTGAGCGACCAAATCATTTACCACTCAAAAGAAAAAGAAACCTATTCTTTATACTTCGAACCAACGACTCCTCGTTTCCAGTTGATGCAACGCATCTCTCGACCGTCTTTATTTTTAAAAACCTGCCTTCTTTACTTAGAAGATGAACCTGATTATATCCAACTGACTGAGCTTGAGTTTGTTTCCGTCAGCAAAGCCTATGCGTTGAAGAAACAAGTATTAGACTACTTTCAAGCATGTGATATCTCCATCGAATATCACTCTCCTCGCTTCACTGATATCGAAAGACGTTTGATTTTACTAAATGTGAGTTATCGAACAGGCACGTTGCCTGAGTTCTCTGTTCCTGCCTCTTTTGATGTCCAAGCGCAGGAATTTATCCAAGCGGTCACTAAAAAAAGTGGACGTATCTATGATCGCGATACTCAAGAGATCTTACAAACAGGCTTTTTGATCAGCCTATTCTATCAAAAAAATTCTCCACTATCTGTCGATCAATCCTTCATTGATGAAATCAAAAAAAGACCAATTTATGATTTTGTTCTTGTTGCTTGGGAAGAAAGTCCTTTTAGAGAATTTTTTCAGCCAAATGAATTTTATTTTATTCTGATCCTTTTCAATCTCTGTGATTATGGATTTGCTACTTATGAAGCAATCGAGCAGGATTTTGCGCAACTTCATCAAGTCTTTATTGAAAATAATCCAGAGACTAAGCAGTTGATCCAACAGTTCGAGGAACACTTTGGCCATTCTTTTCTTGGAAATAAAGCATTTGAGCGTGCTTTGATCCGCATTCTGCGTTCTGCGTGGAAAAACTACCAATTGTTCTTACCCGAAAAATTTCACTTATTGACCGACGAACAACGACAGTTATTTGAAGAAGTAAAACAGATTGTTAGCGATTGGACGAACACATTGCCTTATCAATTAAAGATCAACCCAAATTGTCTGCGCTCATTTGTGATTGAATTAACTGGTATTTTACGCTTAGATAAACAAAAATTATCTGTACGTATCGTGACGCATTCGGATATCAAATATCTGATCTATCGCGAAGCATTGGAAGGCGTGACGACGTGTGATATTTCTGTTGAACCCATGATCTACAACCGTTTAAACGAAGAAGCGATCGACTTTGCGACTGCACCGTCTCATCGCTTGTTGTGTGAACGAACCCTCTATACACCAGTTGCTTTGTCAATGGACCATGTCATTCCAATCTCCGTCGAAACAGTGGAACAAGCGATTATTCTACTCATCAAAAATAGGTCGTGAGAAAAAAGAACGAACCAACAACCCAAATAAGCCGGAATCCACAAAATTGTTCCAGATCTTGTGGATTTCGGCTTATTTAACTATGCTTATTTTTCGAATCTGTGTACTTCTCTCACAATCACGCTATCCGCCGATTTTTATCATATCACCAATCGCCAACTTGGGATAAATCGACGGTTCTACAGAAATTGCTCCTGGTAGAATTTCGTTCTCGCCTTCTTGGAAATAAATCGACACATGCCCGAGTTCGTCAAAGTTTTGATTGGCAGCATTGCCCACCTTTGTGATCTTGTAACTTGTATCGCCAAACTGGATCGCTGTACCTGGGCTAAGAACATTCTTTTTTGTATCCATCGTTTCATGGATCACACAAATCGATTTTAATTCTTCTGTGGCTGAGGGACCAAATAAAATCAAAAGCATTTCTTCTTCAAAAGCTTCTACTAATTCGCCAATTTCTTTTACTTTACTTTTTAACAATAAAATCCCTCCTAGATAATAAATGATTAGTTACTTTTCTCATTACAAATGGATTGGCAATCCTAAAGCCAATTCTGCCGCATCCATGATTGTTTCAGAAAGCGTTGGATGACCATGGATCGTCAAAGCAATATCTTCCACCGTCAAATTCGCTTCAATCGCTAAAGTGATTTCTGCGATCAAGTCACTTGCCCCTTGACCAACGATTTGTCCACCGACAATCGTATCCGTTTCTTGCTCAACGATTAATCGAACAAATCCTTCGGGTGCATTCAGAGACAATGCTCGCCCGTTTGCTTGTAAAGGAAATGTTGCTGCTTTAACAGATAAGCCTTGGCTTTTTGCTTCTGCAAGTGTCTGACCAGCCACTGCAATTTCAGGATCAGTGAAGCAGATTGCTGGAATCGCTAGATAATCTTTTTCTACCTTTTTCCCACTAATGACTTCTGCCGCCACTTTTGCATCGTAACTTGCCTTATGTGCGAGAGCTGGTCCAGCAATCACATCGCCGATCGCATAAATGTGCGCTTGACTTGTCTGGTACTGTTGGTTCACTTTCACCAACCCATTTGATTCGACGGATACACCAGCCTCTGCTAAGCCGATATCTGCGGTATTCGCCTTTCTTCCAACCGTAACTAACACATAATCAGCCGAAAGCGTTTGTTCAGCATTTTTTGTGCTAAAAGTGACATCAATACTTGTCCCATTTTCGCTTACTTCCTTTGCGAGCGCCTCCGTAAACACCTTGATGCCTTTTTTCTTAAAGGATTCCTCGACTACTTGGACTAAATCTTTTTCGTAGGTTGGCAGTAATTGATCGGTTCCTTCCAGAATGGTGACTTCTGCGCCTAGATCCGCATAGGCACTACCTAGTTCAGTCCCAATGACACCTCCGCCAATAATCACTAGTTTTTTAGGAACCGCTTCTAACGAGAGTGCCGCTGTCGAATCAAGTATCCGCCCCCCATACTTAAAGCCAGGAATTTCAATTGGTCGACTACCTGTGGCAATGATCGCATGGTCAAAGTCAATCGTTGTTTGTCCCTTTTTCCCATCAACCAATGCCCGATGAGGCGAAGTGAATCTCGCATAGCCTTCGATGATACGGATTTTATTCTTCATCAAGAGCCCTCGGATACCGGTCGTTAATGGACGAACCACTTTGTTCTCTTTCCATTGTTGCACAGCACGAAAGTCTACTTCCGTTTCTTTATTGATGATGCCAAAATACTGACTATTTTTTGACTCTTGATAGGTATGTCCCGCATGGATCAGTGCTTTCGAAGGAATGCAACCGATATTTAGGCAGACCCCACCGATATGCTTACTTTCTACAATTGTCACTTGTTGACCTAATTGGGCAGCTCTGATCGCTGCTACATAGCCACCAGGACCAGATCCTATGACTAAAGTCTCTGTTTTCTCTTTCATTTGTCCCTCCAATCCCTACAATAAAAACCCAAGCGGATTTTCTAATAAGGTGACGATTTGGGTAAGAAATGCGGAGGCTGGTGCACCATCGACTACACGATGATCAAATGACAAGCTCAATTCTACGAATGAGCGATTGGTCACTTCATTCGATGTTGGATCAAATACGACCTTATCGTAGATGCCACCTATTCCTAAAATAGCGACTTCAGGCTTGTTGATGATCGGATTGAATTGCTTGACTCTTGACCGTCCTAAAGAGCTGATCGTAAACGTACCGCCAGTCATTTCTTTAGTCGTCAAAGTGCCTTCTCGCGCCTTCTTCGTTTTTTCTTTGATTGATGTCGTCAAGTCTGCTAAGCCAAGTTGTTCTGCTGATTGGATGACTGGAACGACTAAACCATCTTCCAAAGCAACTGCGATTCCTAGATGAATGTTTGGGAAGACCGCGATTCCTTCTTCTAATGCGTGGGCGTTAAATATCGGGAAGTCGCGCAAAGCAATCATTGCCGCTTTGGCAAAAATCTCTAAATAAGAAATGCGTTCGTTGGTTTTCTGTTCGATCATCGGTAATAGCTGCTGACGTAATTCAGTCACTTTCGTCAAATCAACTTCAGCTGTCATCGTCACATGTGGAATAGCTGTTTTGCTTGCGACCATTTTATCGGCAATTGCTTTACGTAATGGTTTCCAAGGGATAAGATTACTTTCAGCAACTGGCTGTTCTTGAACAACTTGCTCTTGTTTAGGGGTGAAATTTTTAACATCACTAAGATGGATTCGCCCTCTAGGCCCTGTTCCTGTCACTTCTGCTAACGAAATGTCTCGTTCTCTTGCAAGACGTCTTGCCGATGGTGTCGCCCGGATAATCGTTGTTTCAACCTCTTTTGATGAATCCTCTGCAATCTCTGTCGATTTTGCTTCTTCAGTAGGAGTCTCCACGGTTGTTTCTGCTTGGAAGTCAGGCATCTGTGCTGGAACTTCTTCGTTTTGTTCACCAATATAAGCGATAATCGAATTGACTGGCGCACTTTCTCCATCGTTCAAATATTTCTTTAATAAATAGCCTTCTTCATACGCTTCTACCTCGATTGCTATTTTATCTGTCATCACTTCAAAGATTGGATCACCAATCGCAATGGCATCCCCTTCATTTTTCAGCCACATTGTAATCGTACCTTCGGCCATCGTTGAACTCAGTTTGGGCATCAAAACTTCATGAGCCATAATCTACCTCCTATTTTTTCACCATCATCTTTTCACAAGCTTCCACAATGTCTTCTACTTGCGGGACAGCTTTTTTCTCTAACTCAGGATGGTATGGCATCGGGATCTCCGCCCCTGCTAAGCGAACGATCGGTGCATCTAAGAAATCAAACGATTCACTTTCTGCAATCACACTTGCCAATTCTGCACTAAAGCCACTTCGCTTCACTGATTCTGTCACAACGACCGCACGTCCCGTCTTCATCACAGAACGAGTGATCGTTTTTTTATCTAACGGTACCAATGTGCGCGGATCAATTACTTCAATGCTGATTTTTTTCTCTTTCAAAATTTTCGCGGCTTCGATTGCTTTATGGACCATGATCCCGGTTGCTACTACAGTAATATCTGTCCCAACTTCTTTGATGTCTGCTACGCCGATCGGGATCGTGTATTTTTCTGCTGGCACGTCTGATGTGGTACGATAACATAATTTATGTTCATAAAACATGACTGGATTATCGTCTTCAATGGCTGCATGTAATAAGCCTTTAGCATCATACGCTGTTGCTGGCTGGATCACTTTCAATCCTGGAATATGCGCCGTCAAGTTTTCTAAGCTTTGTGAGTGTTGCGCAGCCGCGCCTGTCCCTGAGCCACCAGGTGTACGCATTACTAACGGAATTCTTGCCTTCCCTCCATACATATAGCGGATTTTTGCCGCTTGGTTCACGATTTGATCCAGTGCGATCAGAATAAAATCAGAAAATTGGATCTCAAAGATTGGGCGCATGCCAGTCATGGCTGAGCCAACAGCCGCCCCTGCGATCGCTGATTCTGAAATAGGCGTAGAACGTATGCGTTCTTCTCCAAATTCTTCAACCATCCCACGGGTTACGCCGAAAGCGCCTCCATAAACTCCGATATCTTCACCTAACATAAATACATCTTCGTTTTCTCTCATTGCCTCAGAAAGTGCCTCTTTCACAGCTTCTGCATAAGTAATTTCTCTCATGACTTCCTCCTACTCTGCATACACATCTTCATACATTGTTTCTACTGCAACCATCGGACTTGTTTCGCCAAATTTCACCGCATCAACAATCGACTGTTTTGCCTGTTTTCTGATTTCCTCAGCTTCTTCTTCAGTAAAGATACCCGCAGCAACCAAGGTGTTTTTGGTCCGCTCGATTGGATCTCTTTCTGTTCGCCACTGCTCTTCTTCTTGTTTCGTGCGGTACTTTTTAGCATCAGATTTCGAATGACCTTTCCAACGATACGTCAACGCTTCGATCAACGTAGGTCCTTCGCCACGGCGTGCTTTTTCTACCGCTTGATAGGTCGTTTCAATCACTTCAAGTAAGTTATTCCCATCAATCGTTACACCTTCGATCCCATACGCTTTAGCACGTTCAGACAAGTTTTGGACTCTTGTCATTTTTTCAATCGGGCCACTCATCCCATATTTATTGTTTTCAATGAAGAAAACGACAGGTAAATCCCAGATTGCCGCCAAATTCAACGCTTCATGGAAACTCCCTTCATTTGTCGAACCGTCGCCTCCATAAGACAAGGCAACTTGATTTGTTTTTTTCATTTTCGAGGATAAGGCAGCACCTACAGCAATCGGATAGCCACCGCCAACAATGCCATTTGCACCTAAGTTTCCGGTATCCAAATCGGCGATATGCATCGAGCCACCTTTACCGTTATTCGTTCCCGTCGTGCGGCCGAATAGCTCTGCCATCATTTCGTTCACATTAGTCCCTTTAGCAATCGTGTGACCATGCCCACGGTGCGTAGAGGTGATCCAATCCGTTTTTCTTAACACTGCCCCACTACCAGCCGCTGTCGCTTCTTGTCCTACCGCTAAATGGGTAGTACCATGAATCAGGCCACGTGCAAAAAGTTCATCTACCTTTTCATCAAAAAAACGGATCTCCCACATTTTATAAAAAATATCCTTCAAATCTTCATCTGTAAGATTTGCACTATTTTCAATAGACATCGATTTATTTTTTTCCATTTATGCTCTCCTTCTATTATGCCTATAGGGGTCAGATATATTCATTTAAAAGAAATTTTGCAGTATCTTCATCGATGATCAACACATCGATCAAACGATTCGTTAAAGCTGCTTTGATTCCTTTGATTTTATCTTTTCCTCCAGCAGCAGCAATCTTCAACGGAATCTTCTTTAAATCAGCTATTTCTAGCGACAAAACACGCTTATTCCACTCACAGTCTACGACAGAGCCTTCTTCATCGATGAAGTTATAACAAATATCGCCAATGATCTCACCGTTTGTAAAATCAACCTTCATCCCATCTTCTTTGGCTAAATACGCTTTTGTCATTGTGGAATAGACAGGCGTGCCCCCAATCCCAACTAAGGAAATATCGGCATGTTTAGCTTCTTCTAACACATTCTTGATAAAAGATTGACTTAAAAAGACCTCTTTTGCTTCCGCTGAGTCCACAGTGATCGGCGCATGGAGTTCAAGTGCGATCCCCCCACATTTATTGGCAAGCAATTCGCAAATCACATTGGATTGCAAACTGACATGCTCCCGACCCAATCCTCCTACCATAGGGATAAACCGTACATTAGGTAGATGATTTTTCACTGAAAAAATCACTGCGGCTTCGTGGAGCGTCGTGCCTGCTGAAATTGCAATCGTTGTATCCGCCTTGATGATCCTAGAAAGATATCTCGCAGTCGCAATCCCTAATCGTTTGTTTAGTGATTCTTCTCCAATCGAATGGACACAAATGACCTCTTTCAATTGATATTTCTTTTGGACCTTTTGTTCTAGACGTTGGAATGGGTGAATCAAATCATCGTGAATAATGATCTCTACTAAACCTAGACTACGTGCTTTTGCTAGATACTTGGATACAAGAGAGCGGCTGATACTGAATTTTTTAGCGATTTCTTCTTGCTTGGCTCCTTCGTTATAATACATGGATGCGAGTTCCACTAATAATCGCTTGTCATCTGAATACCCCATTTGAATCCCTCCAATAGTATGAATGCTTGATTACTATTGATTTTAACACACTTCAAATTGCTGACTATCTCCAAAACCAACGATTAGAACATGCTATCTTGTAGCTTTCTAAGTTTCCAGACCGTCGTTGATTGATCTAACTCAACATCCTCTTCTGTGATAAATGTACCTTCCTTGATCGTGCGTTTTGCTACGACTTCTCCTGAAATCAAACCGATCGGGATATGTCCTTCGCTGACCATGTCGACATGCGTCTCTAACACGCCGCGAACACTATAACCACCAATACCATCTAAGCGCTCGCCTTCTTTGATCGTCTTTTTCGCAACTGCCACAGTTTCTGAAATCGGTGCGCCAAGAGGAACGATTGCATGGTCATTTCGTAAGACCGCTTTGGCAATCGTGATAGGTGTTTCTAAACTTGCTAAATGGAACGGACGGTATAATAGATGATGATCGCCCTCTTTTTGCATCAGATAATTCAACTCATGCTTCACTCCGTCATTTTGACCTTTTACAATGACAAAGACACCAGGAGCCAAACCATCTACATATTCGACTACCCCAAATTTATCAAGGATTCCACCATTTTCTTTAATATCCAGATCTTTAACTACTGAAGTTTGATCGCCAGCGATTCCATGCATTCCCACTTTATCTGGTACAAATCCAATCGCATTTGATAATAAGTTCATTTCTGCCATTGTTTTTGTACCATCTTTAAACGCAGCTAACATATGAGGTGCCATTTTTTTCTTCAATGCTTCTTCGCGGCATGTATCCGGATTTGCAGAAATATTCAGTTTGTTGTTCTTCCCTTTACCTGCAACTAATACTTCCATCCCCATTGATTTGGCAAATTCGAAGAGTTCCGTTGTCGCAGCTGGCTCATCCCCATCTGACCCCGTGTAAACTAAATTCGCTGTCTGATACAGTTTGTGCATCAAAGAACCTACGGTAATATCAATTTCAACATTCAACAGTACTAGATGTTTCTTAGCTACCAAGGTTTCCATAGCGATTTTCGCCCCTACTTCTGGTACACCGGTTGCATCAACAATCACTTCAACATCCTCTGAATAAATAACTTCTTTAAAATCAGTGACTGTTAAAACTTTATGTTGGCGTGTGCTTGAAGCTTGGTAAGCCGCCGCCGCACTTTGTGCAAAATCTAGACGAATATCACTGATGCCTGTTACAGCCATTCCAGGAATCGTAGCGATTTGTGCAATCATACCAAAGCCCATTTGACCTGCACCGATCACTCCGATTTTAATTGGTGCTCCATGGTTCTCTCTTTCTAATAATTGTTGATAAATAGTCATTCTCAGCTCTCCCTTAACAAAATATACTTGACGTAACATTTGATACAATCCAATAGTAAAATGTTTGCTTACCAATTGTCAACGCTTACATTAAAATAAAGTGTGTACACCCTCATCTTTACCTAATGTTCCTCGAAATTCACAAAGTTCACATTTGTTCCATAATAAAGAATATGTGAATTAATGGTTGACTTTCACAATTTAGCAATTTAGTATTTTAATTATAAAGCGCTTACAAATAACACAGGGAAGGAGATTTATCTGATGCTCCAATATAAATCACTTATTTTCTTGCTCGCTGCTTGTTGGGTGATCCAGATCCTATTATCTTATTTGCAGCATATCAACTACCGTAAAGAGTTAAACGAGATCAAAAAACGCCACACTGGTTTTTTAGGCGTAGGAGTCGCAAAAGCGAAGTTTAATTTAGGAAGAGGCGTGATTCTTTTATTAGTAACGGATCAAAACGGCCTGATCCTATCCTGTAGGGAAATGTCAGGGATCACAATATTCGCTCGATTCAAAGAGAAAAAAGAGTTCATTGGAAAGAAAACAAACGAAACATTTAATTTACTTTCTAATAAGCAAAGAAAAGCAGCATTTGAACAAGCACTTCAATTGATCCAAATTGAAAAAAATAGACTGGAGGTAGTGTAATGGATTTTTTAGTATCGATTGCAGAAAATTTTATCGGAGTTTTTGATGCTGGTGGCGAGAACTTTATGGGGTTGATCACTGGTATTCTTCCAACCTTAATTGTTTTATTGACATTTGTAAATGCTCTCATCGCTCTAGTTGGTGAAGAGCGTGTATCAGCATTCGCTCAATTCTGTACGAAAAATATTATTTTACGTTATAGCGTCTTTCCCCTTTTAGCTGTCTTCTTCTTAACAAATCCAATGTGTTATTCTTTTGGACGTTTCTTAAAAGAGAAACAAAAACCCGCTTTCTATGATTCAGCTGTTTCATTGGTTCACCCGATCACTGGACTATTTCCCCACGCAAATGCTGGAGAACTCTTTGTCTGGACGGGAATCGCTTCAGGATTGACAACTTTAGGTCTATCCGTAATGCCTTTAGCTGTTCGCTACTTTTTAGTGGGAATGGTTGTCATTACGATTCGCGGTATCGTTACAGAATTATTGACAAAAATCATGTGGAAAGAAACAGATGAATAAACTGTCATCGAAAGGGAGGAAAATTTATGTCCAATAAAGTCATTGTAAGTCAAGGTACGAAAGGTTGGGGAGGTCCATTAACTTTACAACCAACAGAAGAAAAAACCGTGGTCGCGTCAGTCACTGGTGGTGGTGTCCATCCAGTTGCACAAAAAATCGCTGATTTACTAGGTGTAGAGGCCGTTGACGGTTTTAAAGAAAAAGTCGAACCTGAAAAAATGATTTGTGCGGTTGTCGACTGTGGAGGAACAGCTCGTTGTGGCGTCTATCCAAAGTTGGATGTGATGACGGTTAATTTGCATCCGACCACACCTTCTGGGCCTCTAATGAAATTCATCAACGAAAAGAACTTTGTTTCAGGTGTCACACTAGAAGATATCGTGATCGCAGGTGACGAAACCGCTACTCCTGTAGCACCTGTAGCAGAACCTGTGCCAACGAAAAAAGAACAGGTAGCTGAAGCAAAAGCTAAAGTTGCTGAAACCCAAGGCGGCTTTTTAGGTCTGATCAATAGACTCGGTCGATCCGTCGGGAATGTCGTCGGAATTTTCTATCAAGCAGGTCGTGACACGATTGATATCGTCATCAAAAATATCTTGCCTTTTATGGCATTTGTCAGTATGTTAGTAGGAATTATCAACTACACAGGTATCGGTGATATCATTGCAAGTGGTGTCAAACCTTTATCTGGCAGTGTCGTCGGTTTAGTGATTCTTTCTCTGATTTGTTCGATCCCTGTTTTATCACCCGTTCTAGGTCCTGGAGCTGTTATTGCTCAAGTCGTTGGCGTATTGCTCGGTGTGGAGATTGGCAAAGGAACGATTGCCCCTGCGATGGCCTTGCCTGCCCTTTTTGCCATCAACTCTCAAGCAGGCGCAGATTTCACACCAGTTGGTTTGACCCTTGCCGAAGCAGAACCTTATACCGTTGAAATTGGTGTACCTGCGGTTCTTTTCTCTCGATTATTAACTGGTCCTTTAGCAGTGATCCTAGCTTGGTTAGCTAGTTTTGGGTTGTATTAAGCCAAACAGATTGGAAATCCGATGCAGTGTTGAATAAGCATTAGGAGATTGTCTTAGTACTATGCAACTCCTTCAAAAAATAAGCGCTAAGTCCCGAAAATCGTTCATCTGATTTTGGGGATTTAGCGCTTATTTTTGACGCTGAACTCTTCTGTTACAGCTTTATTCTCTTGTCTTTTCTCTTCATTTGACCATTACTCTCAGACATCCGCTGGGCCGATTTCTTTATTCAAGAAATAAGAGATGATCGTACGAATCACCACTAATGCAGCCAACTGAAAAATATCCTGTAAGGTTGGTTTGATGATCGACTCAATGATTCCAGCAGAAATCAAGACTTCTAAACTCAACAAGATATAGCCACCTAACATTTTTTTGATCCCATTGTTTTGATGAACTCGTTCATTCTGTTTAAATGACCGGTTCAAGGAATCTTTCAAAAAATCTTTGATCGAAAGAAATCCTCCCCATAATAAAATCACAATAGCGAAAATATCTAAAATCAAGACGAGCCATTCAAGGTATGGATAAAGAAGCGTCATCCAGCTAATTTCCATCATACTTCCCTTCTTTCATGCGATACATGTCCTGCTATTTCTAGATTCAAGAAATAAGAGATGATTGTGCGAATGATGATGATCAATGCCAATTTCAAAATATCAGTCCAAGTTGGTTTGATCACAGATTCAATGATATCAGCGACAACCAGAACCTCTAAACTCAATAAAATATAACTAGCAAGCAGTTTTCGCGCCTCTGCATTCCGCCGATTACGTGTCGCATAATCTTTGATCCATGGACGCTCCAACATCAAATTTTTTAAAACTAAAAAAATACCTACAAGCAAGACTAAAATCGAAAACACATTCAAAATCGCAATCAACCATTCCAACAAATGGACTAACGTTTCATTAAACATCCTGACACCCCACTTTTTCTTCTACTCCTATCCTACTAAGAGTAAGGAGTTTCGTCCAGTTTAAGTAAAAAAAGAAAACACGGATGCTTGTGTTTTCTTTTTTGGCGTATAGTGTAGATTGTAGTGGTAGGTTCATTTGATATAGATCTAAAACTTGACACCCGATAGATAACTTCTATTGCTTGATAGATCGTACTGACAAAATGACTTATATTTTCTTCAGATAAAAATAATTCATTTTCCCATTCATTGATCAACTCATCTACTCACCCCAACCATATGTACTAAAAGTATCTTTCATTTCAGTCTCGGAAACTACTAAACCTTTTGAAAAATCAGCAAATGCTTTTTCTATTTCTTTACGTTCTCGGTCTCTCATCACTTCCTTTGCTTCGATCATCAAAATTGTGCCCTCTGTCGGATAACTCAAAATGTCACCCTCATGCAACTCAAGTTCCTTAGGAAAAATGACACCGACACAGTTTCCTATTTTTCTTACCTTTGGACTCTTCATCTTTTCCCACACCTTTCTTATTCAAATAGATTATAACTTGTCTTCAAAAAATTTCTTTCCTTCTCTTTCTTAAGAATCTATTACAAAACACACTGAAAAACAGACACTTCCTGCAAACTGTCAAAAATCCTTGCCACTCACTCACCCTATCATTTGGCATATTTTTTTAAACGCTCTATGCTTTTAAGTAGAAATAGTTCACAAACCAAAAGGAGGTTTTTTTGATGAACAAAAAATGGTTAAAAGTAGGCATTAGCTTAGGATTAGTCGCTTTAGGGGCTGTTTATCTTGGCAAAAAAACAGGCTTACTAGAAGATGATAGTCACCTTTATGATGAATTCGAATCAATCTAGAAGCAATGCTTGAACGCAATGAATGAGGAGATATTGGAGGAACGGACAATGCAAAAAAAGAAAGCAATTATGATTGGCGCAGGTATCGCAAATATGGCAGCGGCTGTTTATTTGATCCAAGAAGGAAAATGGCGGGGAGACCAAATCACTTTCTACTCCTTGGATGATCATGGATCAAATGATGGTGCTCCTGTTGATACTGTTACCGATGAATATTGGAACAAAAATCATCCTTTAGAAAATCAAAAAGGATACGTGGCACGTGGTGGACGTATGTTGAACTACCGGACGTATGTCGATTTGATGGACTTACTCAGTCGTATCCCTTCTGCGACAGAACCGGGCATGACTGCGGAAGAAGATACACGTGATTTTGATGCAAAACATCCGACTTTCGATAAAGCACGGTTATTGGAAGGCGGTAAAGGAATCATTGATGGCGGTAAATTAGGCTTTAACAATAAAGATCGCGTATTACTAACAAAACTGATCGCTATGCCGGATTCAGAAGAAGAAAAATTGGATAACGTGACTATCGCTGAATATTTCAAAGACGATCCTCATTTCTTTGAAACAAATTTCTGGTTTATGTGGGAAACCACTTTTGCGTTTCGGACACGTAGCTCTGCGCAAGAATTACGTCGCTATATGCACCAAATGATTTATGAATTTACTCAAATCGAGCATTTAGTCGGTGTTAATCGAACACGCTACAATCAATACGAAAGTATCATGTTACCATTGATCAACTATTTGAAAGAACAAGGCTGTAAAATCATTTTGAATCGTCGCGTGGTTGATTGGGAATTCAAAGAAACAGCGATGCAAGATGAAATCACAGTCACAGGTTTGAAAATGATCAATACGAAAACACAAGAAGAAGAACATGTCGTAGTCGACGGAGATACTGGTGTATTATTTACGAATGGTTCAATTACGGATTCTGCCACACTTGGCGACTATGAAACACCAGCAGCGGAAAATATGGATTATGGTGCTGCTTCAAGTTTATGGAAAAAAGCCAGTGAAAAATTTTATAATCTTGGTAATCCAGATAAATTTTTCGCCGACCGAGACGCAAGTGAATGGGTCAGCTTTACGTTGACAACGAAAAATCATGTATTGCTAAACGAGATCACTCGTATCACCACCCAAGAACCAGGTAATGCATTGAATTCATTTATTTCAACGACACCGATCACACCGCTTGGTCATAAAGATGTCAATATGTCGATCGTCGTGCATCACCAACCACATTTCACTTCACAAAAACCGAATGAAACAGTTATTTGGGGTTACTTCTTATACCCAAGACGTCGTGGGGAATTTGTCGATAAAGAATATATTAAAATGAACGGGAAAGAAATGCTGGAAGAATTGCTTGGCCAGCTATCAAAAGTTGATCCTGGTCCAATAAATATTCGTGAAAAAGAAACTGAGATTTATGATAGTGTCATCAATAATATCCCAGTCTACATGCCGTACGCTTCTGCTTTGTTCAACAATCGTGCGAAAAGTGATCGACCAAAAGTCATTCCTAAACATTCAACAAACCTTGCCTTTACGGGTGAGTTCGTTGAACAGCCTTATCAAATGATCTTTACTGAACAAAGTGCTGTCCGCTCGGGCGAAATTGCCGCATTCCACTTTGCAGGTATTCCTATGTCACGTTTGGTGAAAACACCCCGCTATGATAAAGATATCCCTACATTGTTGCGTGCAGCGAAAAAAATGTTTGATTGAGGGTATGGTATAGTCCGTCAAAAATAGCTATTTCAAGCCGCTTCAGCCTAAAAAGTCCGCCACCTGTTTAACTAGGTGGCGGACTTTTGGTGTTTCATCTTTTTTTCTATTGATATCTCATTGCTTCGCTTTCTTTTTTTCTCTTTTCGTAATGATCCAGGTGAAACCACCAACTAAGATCTCACTTCCACCGATGAATAATAAAACGAATGCGAAATTAGTAAGATACGTTCTCATCAAGTCTTGAAGTGAATCCATCTGCTCTTCGATCTGCAAAATTTGCGCATAGTATAAAGTGGCTGCAAACGCTAAACTTATCACCCCTGCCCCAACCAAACTAAACGAAAATTTCTTGATTCGCGAGCGGATAGAACCAGGATTCAAATAAATGAAACCTACGAAAATCAAAACACTCACACTAGCGATGACCCAAGCATAGATATGGACCTGTTCCCTCAACTCATTGATCCCTCGAATGAAAAGATACAGATAGCTTGGTTGCACACTTCGTTCAAAAATGCCGATAATCATATGTAAAGCTAATTCTTCACCTGCGACCCCTTCTTCAATATCGATGTCATGTTCTGTTTTATATGTATGGATCATCTCTTTGATGTGTTCTTCCAATTCGGTCACTTGGATCAACTCTGGCTGTCCGTCCTGATAGGTTTCTTTCACAAAATGTTCGATATTCTTTTTGACCAAGTCTTCAGACACACTGTCCGCAAGTACCTCTGGGGCAACTCGAGCTTCTTGGTGGTAGCTCTGGACACGCCCATTGATCTCTCTCGTTACTTTTTCTATGTAGTTTGCTTGTTTCATTTGTTCATTCATGAATTCTTCGTTGGCTAAAGCCGTGTAAAAACTGCCTCCGATAGATAAAAAAAACAACAGAACTGTACATATGAATCCTATAATTATTTTGATGATTCGATTATTTCTCATTTCTCTCCTTTCCTATTCCAACAAAAAAGTGTTGTTTTACGATTGATTTTACTAAAAATCAACTACTATAATTATAACTTTCACTGGATAAATCTACAACTTTCTTTTTTAAATAACAGTTATTTTACTCTTTTTTCCAAAAGCTAAAAGCGCGTATCATTGTGAAAAATAGTGAGATTCCCTTAGAATGAATTTATAAATAACTATTGTTAGCTTTATGAACGAAAACAGGAGAGGAGCACTACGATGAAAGCAGTTACTTGGCAAGGAAAGCAAAAAATGGAAATTAGAAATGTCGATGATCCAAAGATTTTAGCACCAACGGATGCAATCATCCGTATCACTGCAACAGCGATTTGTGGATCTGATCTCCATCTTTATCACCATGGGGAATCCGTAATGGAAAAAGGTTATGTCGTTGGACATGAGCCTATGGGGATCGTTGAAGAAGTTGGTTCTGAAGTGAAGAAGTTGAAAAAAGGACAACGTGTCGTTATTCCTTTTAATATTAGTTGTGGTCATTGTCATTTTTGTGTAAACCACATGGAAAGTCAGTGTGACAATTCCAATCAAGAAGAATTGTACGGTGGCTTATTCGGTTTCGGTAAATTGAATGGGAATCACTGGGGCGGGCAAGCAGAGTATCTGCGCGTACCTTTCGCCGATTCTACGTCATTTGTCGTTCCAGACAATGATTTGCCCGATGAAAAAGTCTTATTTTTATCTGATATTTTACCAACTGCCTATTGGAGTGTCGCAAATGCTGGCGTGAAAAAAGATGACACTGTTGTCGTTTTGGGTTCAGGTCCAGTCGGTTTATTTGCACAAAAATTCGCTGTTATGGCAGGAGCAAAGCGTGTCATCGCTGTTGATCCAGTCAAACATCGATTAGACAAAGCAGTTCGTTACAATCAAATCGAAACATATCTATTAGATGATATAAATCAAGCTGGAGATGACTTATATGAATTAGCTCGTGGTGGCGCAGATGTCATCATTGACTGTGTCGGAATGGATGGCTTAGAACCCACAAAAGAAAAGGCTAAAAATCTAGTCAGTCTACAAAGTGGCACGATTTCACCAATCCAAATGGCAGCGAAAGCGGTGAAAAAATTTGGTACGGTTCAAATCACAGGTGTATATATGACACCTGCTTCGTCGTATCCGCTTCAAGAATTCTTTATGCGAAATATCGATGTAAAACATGGACAAGCACCAGTCGTTCATTTGATGCCGAAAATTTATGACATGATCGCAGAAGGATTATTTGATCCAACGCAAATCATCACTCATTCTATGCCATTAGAAGAAGCGGCTCGAGCATACGAGATTTTTGATAAAAAAGAAGATAAAAACATCAAAGTTGTCTTGAAACCTTAGAACAAAAATTAGTTAGGTGATTTACATGCCAAAAATCAAACGAAATACCCATGATGTCGAGATTGGCAAAGAAGAAGATATTGAGATTCGTGGGCGGCGTTTTCGTCTGTATTTCCAAAACCGCTATACATTGATTTCCTTAGCGGTTGATTTACTCACAGGAATCTTTTATGTCTTAGGAAGTATTGCTTTGATCACGAAAATCCCTGATTATTACAGCAATTACCTATATTTGGCAGGTGCTATCTTCTTGACCACTCGTCCCATCTTGCGTATCGTGCGGAATATCTTTATTTACGATGAAAAGAAACAACGGAGAGAACAAGCAAAGAGGTTGTGACAGAAGTGCTCAACTCCGAGAAATAAGCGTGAACCCCCAAAAAATTGTTCTTCAAATTTTTGGGGGTTCACGCTTATTTCTGTAGGAGCTACTTCTGGAACACCGTTTATACGGTTATAGGAAGTACAAAGGCACTACTATTTCAGGCTCGTTTCTCTTTTTATCCAATGGTGTCACTTTGATATAAACGAGTGGATGTTCCGCCTTCTTCCTTGACCGTGGTCAAAAACGACCAATCGTATCGTTCATAAAAGGACGTATGATCTGTGATCAAATACAGTTTTTTGAATCCTAATCGATACATTTCTTTTCTGCTTTGTTCTAATATCCACTTTGCTAACCGTTGTTTTCGTTTTTCTGGCTCAACGTACAAGGCACAAAGATTAGGAGCCAAATCAGGACGATCATGGAAATCATTTTCGATGACACCGGCGCCCCCAACAATTGCTTCATTTTCATCCAGAACCACGTACCATTGTGGAATGCTGTCCTTTTTAACGATACCCGTATGAATGCTTTCTTCATAAACAGCAACAGGAATCCCCCACTTTGAAGAAAACCAGCGGGCAGTTTCTTTTAATAGTTCTGGATGTTCACTTAATCTGATCCATTTATACGTATTCAACTTTTTCACCCTCCATTCGTTATCCATGTATTCGACAAATAAATGATTCATCATTTTTTATTGATTTTGAATTTTTGCTTCTTTTTCTGAGCTAAGCTAAAATAGGGGTCAAAGGAGTGAGCGAGATGATTGCACACAAAAGAGACGAGCTCCATGTAGTTTAAGCCAATAAAAAATTACATGGAGGAATCAATCATGACTAATATTTACGACAATCAACAATTTTTTGACCAATACAAAGAAATGCCTCGCAGCAAAAAAGGATTACAAGGTGCTGGCGAATGGCCAACGCTTGCTAGTATCTTTCCAGATCTTCATGACCAAACAGTCCTTGATCTTGGATGTGGCTACGGCTGGCACTGTCGTTACGCCGCTTCACAGGGAGCAAAAAAAATCATCGGTGTCGATTTATCTGAGAAAATGCTAGAAGAAGCACGCGCTCGAACCAACGATCCCAAGATCAGTTATCGACAAGACGATATTTCAACGATTCAATTTGAGAAAGACTCGTTTGATTTCGTATTCAGCTCTTTGGCTATCCATTATGTGGCGAATTGGGCGCAACTCGTCAAACATGTCCATCATTTTCTAAAACCGCATGGACAATTTCTTTTTTCCGTTGAACATCCTATTTTTACAGCAGACGGTCGACAAGATTGGATTTATGGCGAAGAGGACCAGATCATGCACTTTCCGGTTGATCATTATTTTGACGAAAGCGAGCGCCACACGAATTTCTTAGGCTCTCCTGTAAAAAAATATCATCGAACAATCACCAGTTATCTTGAGACTTTATTGTCGAATGGCTTTCAGATCAACCATGTATTGGAACCTATGCCACCTACTCACATGCTAGATTTACCTGGGATGAAAGAGGAATTACGTCGTCCGATGATGCTGATCATTTCTGTGACAAAAATGTAGAGTCACATCATCGATATCAACTAGTCTAGCTATACCCAAATCTTATTAAGCGTCTGAAAATAGGTTTCCCCTATTTCCAGACCTTTTTTATCAACTAAAATATGATTTCTGCCGATTCAAGGATTCAATCCTCTTCTATCACTGAGTGTTTGATTTCTTCTTGTTGTTTTTTAGAGAATTTCGCTAGCACTAATTCATAAGAAATCAAAATCATTTTTTCGATTTCTTCATCTGATAGCTCATCTTTAGCTAACATGATCGAATTCCAATGTTTCTTATTCGCATAGTAACCAGGAATAATAATCTCAGGATATATCGTCCGCAATTCTTCATTTTTTTCAGGAAAATGTTTTAGCGTGATCAGTGCTTTTTCATTTGCTTCTGGGCTCATCATCCCAAACTGCTTGCCTAATAAATCAAAATAAAGGGTCTCCCAGTCTTCACGAAAATACACTTTGGCAGCCGGTAAAGAGCGTCCATATTCTTGGAATCGCTCGATCCTTTTTTGGATATCTAAAGTATTCATACACTAGCCTCCTAACGAAATAAAATGCTTACAAAAACTATACGTTGCTTTCCCAAAAATAGCAACGATAACAGTAGTAATGCAAAAAACGGAGAGCACGCATTGGCTCTCCGCATTTTTATTAAGCTTTTAATGTTTCTTTTTTCATCTCTTGGATCGTTGCTACTTTAACAAACGGTAGGTAGATCAGAATTGAGATCAATAAGTTGACCGCAGATAATACTGCACCAGATAGACTGTTTGTTGCTAAGAATCCGCCGATCACTGGTGGTGTAACCCATGGTGGCATCACTGTAGCTGCTGGCACAAGTCCTGTTGATGTCGCAAAGTACGCAACAGTTACTAAAACCATTGGTGTTAAAATAAATGGAATGAACATCACTGGATTCAAAACGATTGGTAAACCAAACATCGTTGGCTCATTGATGTTGAAAATACCCGGTGCAATCGATAAGTTTGTTACGACCATATAAGGTTTATTTCTACGTCCTACTAAGTAGATCGCAATCAATAATCCTAGTGTCGCACCTGTACCACCTAAGTTGACAAAGCTGTCAAAGAAAGGTTTGTTGACGATAAATGGTGCGTTTTGTCCATTAGCAATAGCTTCTACGTTTGCTTGGATCGCTGGCGCATTGATTGTTTGCATCAATGGATCGACCATGTTTGCTCCGTGAAGTCCGAAGAACCAAAGGAACGGTGTAATAAATGCAAGTAATAATGCAGATGGATAAGAGTTAGCAAGACCCATAAATGGTTCTTGAACTACTGTGTAGAATGCACCGACAATATCAGCAACACCAAATGCAGCGAAGATCGCAGCGACTAGTGCAAATACTGAGATCGTGATCATTGCTGGTAGCAATGAAGCAAATGCTTTCGCAACTGCTGGTGGCACGCCGTCTGGCATTTTGATGATCAATTTTTCATTTCCGCTTAAACGTACAAAAATCTCTGTTGAAATAATACCCACAATAATTGCAATAAATAATCCGTTTGAACTCATTCCTAGAGCGCCGCCTAGTGCGAAAAATGAACCTAAAGAAATCACTCCGGCAGATACGCCGTCTTTACGGTAACCATTTGCTAAATGATATGCTAATAAGAAAGCAATCAATACAGAAAGAATCGCGAACGTTCCGTTCCATGCAGCTGCACCGAATCCTTTCCATGCTTCGCCGCCAAAAATCGAATTCATCAATTCTTGGAAACCAGGAATTGGCAAGTTATTGATCATAACAGCTAAAGCGCCTAAAATCATCAATGGCATGCTGACCATAAACGCGTCACGAATTGCCACTAAATGACGTTGCGCACCGATCTTCGATGCGACTGGTATAAAATGTTTTTCCATAAATGCTACAAAGCTATCCATATCTTTCTCCTCTTTTCTTTTTTAAAATCTACGCCTCAATTCGACGATATAGATCGATGATTTCTTTCGCTAAATCAGTAAAAGCGATCGAAGTCATCAAGTGATCCTGACTGTGGACAGTCAATAATGTCACTTCCATATGTTCGCCTTGCGCTTCTTGTGTTAGTAAGCCAGTTTGTGAATGATGCGCTTGAACAAGTGACTCTTCTGCATCTTTGATTTTTGCATCTGCTAATTCAAAGTCGCCTTTTTTCGCAGCAGCAATCGCTTCCATTGCATCGCTTTTTGCGTTCCCGCCAAACATGATCAATCCCATGATGGCTTCTAGATTTTTTTGATCTTCCATTTTCTTCCCTCTTTTTCTATTATTTATTGATCAACGTTTCTGCTTGTTCTAAGACTTTGGCACCATTCATCATTCCGTAGTCTTGCATATTGATGACATCTAATGGAATTCCCTTTGGTGCTAATTTTTCAGCAAATTGACTTTGCATGAAACGTACTTGTGGGCCTAATAATAAAACGTCTACATTTTTTGATTCTAATTGGCTATCTGCTTCTGATGCTGAGACTGCAAAGATGTCTGCTTCTACGCCTTTTTCTTCTGCTGCTTTTTGCATTTTTGTCACTAATAAACTTGTACTCATTCCTGCAGAGCAGACAAGCATGATTGTTCTTTTTTCCATTTTCGAACACTTCCTTTTCTTATTCTTACACTTTTATATAAGCAATTACCGTGCCAACTTTTAAATTACTCAATTCCTTGATAAATAAAGGGTTTTCAAAGAGAACGGTTTCAACACACACTGATTTTTCCTTTGCACACTAATTTTAGTGTGCGTTTTTTTGAATCATAGAATTAGATTTCACTTATCACCTTACCTGCCTTATCTTCCTGTTTGCCCAGGCTTTTATCCTTCTTTCCTTTCTATTCGTACAAATTCTCCTTCTAACAACCGTTTTCCAGCTGTTTTTCCTAAATCTAGCGGGATTAAATTGTTTCAGAACCTTAGATTTTTTATTTTTAAAACAATTTACTCTAGACTCTCTAAGTGGCGACTTTTTGTTGATCTCACTTCGTTTGTCAAACATAACGTTCGTAACTATTGAAATACCTACCTTATTATTAATTTTTGATTAATTTTCAAGGAAAATAAGATTACTAATAGATAAGGTAAATATAATATAATTAACGGGTCATCTGTGATAAACATCGTCTATACTCGATTTTTGAATAACTTTATCATGAAAAGAAAATAACTGTGACGTAAATACAGGGATGAAAGGCAGGCTATAATCAGTGACTAACAATGGTTATAAAGATTTTACTCTCGGTGAGCTACTGAACGACATACGGAAAGAGAAAAAAATATCGACAAAAACAATCTTTTCTTCAGGAATCACACGTCCTACTTACTATCGTTTTGTTCGAGGGGAAGGTGAAATCAGTCTTGTCAATTTTTTCAAAATCACTGAAATCCTTGGAATAGAACTAACTGAATTTGAAGAGTTGATCCCCCTGATCAAACAAGGACATAAAAGTTTAGAAAATAAGTTAGCAGTGGCTGTATCAAAAAAAAATAGCTATGATGTGAAGGCAATAAAAGAGGAATCGTTGGAAATGTTCAACAAGACAGATGGATTAGGCTATCTCTATATCCATTGGCAAGCAACGTTGAATTATGCAAGTCTACTGAACGACACTGCACAGTTTGAACAAGTTGTTCAACAGATAAAAACGCATTTGGAAAGTATTGATTTATGGACAAATATTGAGTTGAGGTTGTTTTCTTCTATTGAAGAAACACTACGATTTGAAGAGTACGATCATTTTTTCAAAAATTTTTTATTAAGTCATAAAAGATTTGAAGATGAATTTGACCCATGGATTCTTGATTCATTGTTTTTTAGTTATTATGAAACAGCGCTAGACTCTAGAGACATCCTTCATGTTGAATCTGCAACAAATTTCATCCTAAATCGAAACCCTAACAGATTCAACTATCGATTTCGACTATGGCGTTTATTTCTAGTGGCCGTTACCCATGTACTTGCGGGCAGTCACGAATATGGACAAAAAAAGTATGATAAACTGAAAAAAATGATTATCTATATCTTTAAAGATGAGCACAAAATCGTTTTAGAAATCAATCGATTGAATACGTTATGGGATAAAGTATGGCGAATCGTTCTCATGCCTGTAGAATAGCGTACATTCCCATCTAACCTACAGCAGCCTATTCGATCAGTTGAGGATGGGATTGCTGTACAACAAAAAGTTACGGTAGAGTCATTTAGTTACGCATGTTCTTTATAGATATGAAAAGCACATCGTCTTTTATGACCAAGCGATTTTGATTTTAAAAGACGATGTGCTTTTTGCATATTCTATAGACATAGGAAGTCGGTATCTTTTTATACCCTAAAACTAAAGAAATAGTATTTTAAAATAAACAAAAAAATAGAAGGTTGAAATCACACGTAGGATCCTCAACCTTCTATACTATAGAAGTAACTATTCTCTTTGAGTTACTGCTGAAAAACTTATTTTTTACGATATACAAGTTTTCCATTTTGTTCTGTTAAAGAAAAGATTTCTTGCTCATGTTTGTTTCTTCTTTTTTGCCGAGTTGCTGTATCTAGACTCGCTTCAACTGATGATGTAGGCTCAACCACATGTGCTGTTGTTTGCTTTGCATCACTTGATTCATTATTAACATTTGCTTGTGCTACAACATGGCGGTCTACCCTTCTTTGGCCAAGCGGTTTATCCCCTGTTGACCGATCAATAGCCAGCAAGACCTCAAGTTTTTTATTTGTAAGGCTACTATCAACTAGTTCCTTTCCTGTTTCGCTTTTTAACGATTGATAAACCACTAAAGATTCAGCCGATACTGCTTGTTTTTTATCAATATATGTTGACTCCTCTGGTGGATTTGGCGACTCAACTTTCGAGCGTTGTAGCGACCTATTCTCTTCAGTAAAAAAAGTATATCCGATTGTTGCTTCAGTGTTGCTTTTCTGGTTTTGCTCCGTTTCTTCTGCTATCTCTTCATCTTCAATGTCGATTTGATGGATTTCATCTAATAAACTTTTCGAGAAAAACCAACCATCTTTCTTTTTTTTCGTCATGTTCAACCTTAACTCCTTTAAAATTTCTCTATTTAAAGAGAATTCGCCCCTCAAGTTCTTTACGATGTATGGGTCCAAAAATTCGACTATCCTCCGAGACACTACTGTTATCGCCTAAAACAAAAAATGTGTCCGCAGGTATATACTCGATATTTTTCATTTCCCTTGCCGATTCTGGGCTGATCAAAAAATTCAACGCAGGTGCTTTATTTGTATTTCCTTGATATAACGTTAGATTTAGATCATCTATGACAACTAGATCCCCCGGAACCCCCACGATTCGCTTCACTAGATGATCTGAGTTTTTATTTTCAAAAGCCACAATCTCATACCGACCAATCGTCGCCAACCGATCAACAATGACCATTTCGCCTGAATGAAGTGCTGTATCCATTGAGTCTCCCTGCACTTTGTGGATTCGGTAGCGCATGCTTCCATACAAAATAATCCCTAGCATCAATAGGATAATCAAAAAATAAAGTGTTCTACTTTTCTTTTCTTTCAGTTCCCCTTTTGACCAAATCAGCACCTAAACAGACCTCCTTTACAACGATCGAAGTACTATTCTCATGTATCCGTCAACTCTTTTATACGCTCTAATAAATCAACGGTCATTTTATGATCATTGATTCTGGTATTTTGTATTTCAAAATTCATGTATACACATAAAACCAATGCAATACTCATCAATAGATTAACAACTACTAAAGAAAACATGTGCTTTCTTATTAGTTGGTCTTGATAGATGCCTATCTTTTTCAGTGTAAGAGGCTGATCAGCCACACGACGTTTCAAATTCAATAATCGGATCTGCTTGATCAAGATAAACGTCAAATAAGACAAATTCCCCAGTATGATCACCAGGATCACTCCATTAATCATCATTTATTTCTCTCCTTATACTATAGGTTCAGGTCTAACAGCTCGACCTCTCCACTAAACAATATTAAATAGGATCACAGGTACAAGTAAGAAAAAAAACGATGGGGATCAACGTTTGCAATGGGTCTGAAACGACTCTGGAAGCCACGACCATACTTGTTGCATTGAATGGCTCGATCGGTGAATTTTTTACGATCGTTCCATCGATGGTTTCACTATTTTTCTCAAATCCGATTTCGTCTAACTCTGTCTCATCCATCTCATTGATGCCTCTGACACTGACCAATTCTCCTTGAACGACTCGGCGATAACGCGTACCAATATCTCCTTCACATCGCACTAATGTAATCATTGCTTTGCTTCCTGCTTTTTTCAATTCAAGCAACTCTACTTGTGTATCTTCTACCACTTCATTATAACTGACCTCGTAGATGTAAAGATCCTTGAAGTCGGTCGCATAGATTTTGTCCTTCATATTCAACTGTGAAATACGATTGAGCAAAACATCTTGATCAAATATATTATGTGCTAACAGTACATAGTTATCCATTCCCAACTGTTGCTTTTTTGTGTACGTTGCCACACCATTCATAAGATTCTCATTGTTCATTCCTGCTAAAATAGGTAAGTCGATCTGAACATTTGGTATCATCAATTTACCAATCCCCCAATCATTGACAGTCTGCTGGAAGTTGATTTTAGCATTGGAATAATTCCCAAGGTTCACACTAGCAATATCTTCTTCAGTATAGGAAGCTTCGGATATTTTTTTCAGATTATAGTCAGCTAATTCACTATTTTCTCCGATATTGATCGTTCCGATTTCTTGTTGTCTTTGAATTTGTGTATACCCATAAATTGCTACGCCTAATAAAACAGTCATTGCCAGGACTAGCGTAACGAAAAAGCCTTTTGTAAGTAAGTATAAGCGCCGTAATTTTTTACGGGCTGTTTCAACTTTTTCTGGATTATCTGAACGAAATCGTTTCACTAAGTAACGATAACGTAAAACGAGGCATGCAAATATCAGGAAACATAATGACAATGACCCTAATACAACATTTTGATAACTCCAAAAGTTTCGTTTAACGACTGGTTTGTTCAATGCTTCTTCATAAGGAACTCTTACGCCATTTACTAATAAACGATAGGTGTTGACTCCTGGTGGGGTACAAGTCAATAAAGTAACCATATCTTTGCCCGGTTGGATTTTGACTTTGTCCACTTCTGTCGGTAAAACTTCTTCGAAAGATTCGATTTGATAAGCTAATCGCTTGCCTAAAACATTGATAAAAAATAAATCTCCGACTCTTAGATTGATGATATCCGTAAAGAGCACTTGGTTTTGTACGCCACTATGACCTGTAATCACTGATCGAGTGTTTTCACCACCAATTGAAATCGAGCTTTTCTCAAAATGTCCCAAACCGCGATCCAATGTAAGATAATCTGTCCCATGATAAAAAGGCATTTTTTCGATATCCAAGGAAGGAATATCCAATGTTCCCATGACACCGGCCGAATTCACGAGTGTCTTATAGTCTAGTTCATTTAAATTGACTGCCTTTCCTTGTTGTTGTTGAAATAGTCGTTCATTATATACTTTCGCTCGTTCGAACTCATTTTCGATATCTTTTTCGGTCAACTTCTCAAGTGCGTGATCATAGCCAATCGTTGCTGAGCTACGTTCACGATTTGCAAGATAATTGCCAACAATTGGATAGAGTAACGTAAGTGTCCCACCCACAATCAAAACAATCGCTAAAATAAAGGCAACTGAGATTTTTTTCTTTTCATTCATGATTTCCCCTCCTTTTTCACCTGTTTCTATATTTTGGAAAATAAATTAGCCGCTCATTTTCTCTAATGCATTTTCAAAAACACAAAAACTAAACGATATGAATACACTGGTACTAGGTAGAGAAACACCATGAATCGATCATTCTTCGTTTTCTTTACTTAGTACCTCGTGTATACAATTTTCTTTATATGTTTACATCAGCAGTTTTCAAATCATTCTTATAGAAGTGCTGGAACCTCTATCTATCACTAGAAATCGTTGCGTAAAGCGATCCACCTAACAAATAACTATTAGCAGATTGCTCAGCCTCTTCTTTCCTTATTTACTTTTTTGTGTGGTTGGAAGTTCATTATTCCAATCAACCCTATCATCAAAGTAAATCCTAATGTTAAATAGACAGGCCATAGCTCTCCGATATTGCCACTAGTTTGCGGGATTCTTGTTTTAGTCGTTTCACTTGTTGGCGGGTTTGAACCCGGCGGATTCGCTCCCGGTGGCGTTGTACTGGTAGATGGCACAACCACACTGGATTTCGGATAAATAAACAAGTGATCGATTTGATTTCCTTCCTTTGTCACCATTGGCAATTCTACTACGACCGGCTTCGCAGGTACCGTCAACCCTTTATTACTTAATTCGGTGACTTCATATAATCCCTTTGGCAATGCAACCGTTGCTTGACCACTTGCATCAGTAGTGATTTCGACTGGTTGGAATCCTTCGACTTCAGTAAAAGGATCATCTTGCTTATTACTTGGTGTCACTTTTACGAGACGGTAACTTATCCCAGCAAATGGGTCTAAGGTACGTCCATCTTCACCTTTCACCTCTGTCGTCAATGAATCACTTGGCTCAGATGGCAATATCCCGTTATCTAGTTCCTTAGCAGAGAGTTTATATTTTACAACGGTCAGCTGATAAGTCCCTTCATCTGCAAATACAGGGGAGGTGAACCCATAGCTTAGCAAGTTGCTGAAAATCACACTTAAAAGCAAAAGTGAACGAATAGATATACGTAAGTTGCTTAATCGTTTCATGATCATTTCCTCCTTGCTTTCTTGCGATTCATTTCATCCCACTGATATTTCACACCTAAGCCTACTAAACCAACTAATGTCAAACTTGCAGAAATGATCAATAACCCTTGGATGATATCCGTGCTACCAGTAAACGGTAATTTTGTCACAACATCATCTTCTGCAAAAACATACTTCACTTGATCTTTGATCCCAACAGTTACATCGATTTTTTCTTTTAACAGCTCATACCCTTCAGGTGCTTTTGTCTCGATCAAATAATAGTCACCATAAGGAATTTTTGAAAAGTGGATTCGGCCTTTTGAATCTGTTGTATTCGTTTGGACCAATTTATCCGTTGCTTTTTCATGTAGCTCAAATTCTGCGCCGTCTAGTAAAACGCCAGAGGCTAGTTGATGCTCCCCATCAACATCTGGTTGTCCATCTTTATCTTGATCTACTGCTGTACCTGATTCATATTTGAAAAGATAAATATCACAATTCGCTTCAACGATCCCTAAGTTCAAGTAGTCTAAATGATAGATACTATCCTTTGAAGTGATCATGCCTGGTAAGTTACTCAATTGTTCCGCGACATATTCGCCCGTTCGATAGGTCGTTTGACTAGCTTTCGAATTGATGGATGGGTCGTTTCCGACCATCGGTGTCGTAACAGAAAATTCATGTTTTTCTACTTGGTCGCCAATTTGGAACTCTGCGACATATTTTCCTTCTGGTAAATACATAAATTCATACTTGCCATCAGCATCCGTTAAAACAGTTGAATTTCCTTTCTCGTCAACAAAGCTCGTTCCTTTTAAGTTATGCTCAACCAGTTGATCTGTGATTTTGTCGGGCTTTGCAAGACTCGTACGATATAATTTCACAGGAATACCGGCTTTCTTCGGTTCTTCTGAGTTATATAAGCCATTGCGATCAAGGTCTTCCCAGGCAAAACCAGTCACATTACGTCCATATACTTTAGTCATCGTTGTTTGAGATTCAACTGGCAGATCGATTTTGGCATTCATTGTCGCCGCATTTTTATAAATATCCCCTGGCAACTGATCCACCGGTCGGACATGAATAGATAATTCAACGCTCTCGCCCTGTGCCATACGATCCTTCGTTACCATAAAGCCTGTGGCATTTTTGATATTGGCAACAGCTGTCGTACCTGGCGTATATTTAGTCCAAGTACTTAGATCAATGCTATTCGGATTCGTTTTTTCATCGACTTTTTTAGTCGTATAGTAGATCTCATAGCCTGCTTTATCTACCGAAACGTCTGTTACTTCCAACGAACCGTGGAAGACTGTTCCACGAGAATCGCCATCATAAGGCAAGACATCCATCAAGCGATATTTCTGTGCCTCTTCAACTGTATTATTCGTTGAAGTAATAGAATAAGTGAAGTCAGTCTGTGCATCCTTCTCCGTTAATGGAGACATCTCAGCATTTCCTGTCTCGATAGCGGTTTTATCCACTCGTTTATCAACTGTCAAGACTTGAAGCAGTTGTTCGCTGAATTGATCTTGAGAAGATCGTGAAAATTCTGACCGCGTATCTTTGAGACTAGGGTCATCAGATATCCACATTTCACCGACTGTGACGACCTTCAACGCTTGCCCCATTCCCATCTCATTGAACGTCAGTTTGGAAATATCACTATCTGCTTTAAAATTGACTTCTGTTCCTACTGCCAGCGAAGATTTTGGAAATACCCAACGTAAGACAGTTGTGCCATCTGATTTTTGAGTGATTACAGGATCAGCCATCGGTTTCCCACTTGCATCACTTGCCGAACCCGCAATATAGTTGATTCCTTTAGGTAGGGTGGTGTTCAATGCAGTATCATAATTATTCGCGGTTGAGCCTTTCAATGAACCTCGCACTTTGACATCAATGGTCTCTGTTGTCTGGTACAAGGACTTTGCAACTTCCGTACTTGTCGTAATACCAAAATCTTGGATAAAGGCATTGGTTCCAATATTAAAGGCTAATGTGTCACCCTTAGTATTATAGGGAACCTCCACATCACTGCCATCTGCTTTCCAAACAGCAGGAATAAAAGTCGTACTATCACCATTAGGTAGATTTCGAATGATTGTATCATCGGCTTTCTTTAACGCTGCTGCATTTAAAACAACATAAGGATTCCCATTACTATCTTTTGATCCAGGGGTTCCAATCACTGTAACTGGTACACCATTCCAAGTACTAAGGGAAGTTACGTCACCAAGCGGATACTGGAATCTTACTGCACCGATCACGCCAGCTGCTTGTGCTTTTTCTACCGTAGGATACCAGGTGTATGCCTCAGCAAGTTTAGTCGTATTGGTCAACGTCAAACTAGGCATAGCATTGCCGTTTTTCCTGACACCATAAGTCAAATACGAACGTGCAGAGTTATCAGGCTCCGTTCGTTGCGTATAAGGCTGTCGGGAATTATCATACTTGTACCCATTAGTATTCCACTGAAATATTTGGTCTGATTTCGTATTTTCAGGTAGATATTGTTGAATGTGCCAACCACCAATATATGTCTTCTGCCCGCGCATCAACAAAGGTTTCCCCATATTATTGGCCCAGTCAGTAAAACCAATATCTTGATTGTAGCCCGGCGGACGGATATTAGTCACAGGGTCAGGCAAATCTAAATCAACGATATTTGGCCCAGCTGTCATCGCCCCAGGAGGGATATAATAGCTGCTGAAATTCAAGTTTGCATCGTTTGCTACTGTATTCCCATCATAGGTTATCGAAGGAATACTTAGATTCAACGTATAATGTTCCCATTGATTATCAACCATCAATTGTTTCAGCTTGGCATCATACCAATTGAAGATAAATTCAGCACTGACAAACGCTTGATTGGTATACTCATTCCCCACAGTCGTATAGGTATACGGGTTTTTGATACCAGCGTAATTCTTGACTTTCCAAGTTTCTTGATAAGATCCTAAGCTGACTGATAGATCGCCAGAATTGAATACACCGATCTTCGTGCGATCACCTGACGGTTGCGCATAGTACACTTGTTGTGTTTTTCCATGCGGTACAGCCAGTGCATTTTTCAATCTTGTAGGACTAAATGTGCTTGCATAGGCTGCTCCAGGATTTGTAGTTTGCCAACTCGCTGCCGAACGATTTGCATTTGTCACTGAATAAAAGCGGGTTTGTGCTGAATCGTACAGACTCTTATCGACTGTCGTGATTGTCCCATTTTTTGTACTCGTGACTTTTTGGTTCATGTTGAACGAAATTTCGCCTTGTGGATACGTCGAACCTCTCAAATCACCATTGCTTCGATCTTTTAAATTCGTCAGCTGGATCGTCAACCCTAGATCATAAACTAAATCAGTGTTCGTTGCTCCAGGTTTGTAAAGTTGAAAATCACTTTGTTCGCCACGAACCAAACTAGCTGATACTGATGCTTTAGATGAAACGATTGTTTCTGGTACATCTAGCACACTAAATTGCTCAACCGTGTAACTTTTATTAAACGTTTCGACTTCTCCAGTATCTTGGTTTAACGCATCCACGATCTGTAACTTGAAAGTTGGTTTGAACTTTGTCCCATTCGCAGCGCCGAATGTGTTCACCACTACAGGTACAAAAATTTGTCCTGAATCACTGATCGTCGACTCCATAACACCTTCCGAATATTTCGTTCCATCATTCGCAGCGGTATCAAGTAAATTACCATTAGCGATCTCAGCATTCATGAAGGCTTTCCCATTCACTAAAGTCACTGCGTTCGGCAACTCACTAACGACACGATACCGAATATCCGTATAATTTTTGTTTGCTAATGTTTGAACAGAAAAGCCGATTTTATACAAGATCTGGTCATTCGAGCGAACAATATTATTCGTTGCAGAGCTGTCGTAACCAGGATTATTATTTGTATCAAACGTAGCTGTCCCCGTATTTATCGCCAACTTCGCATCCGAGATGATGATTCCTTCACCTGATGTTGCTGCATCGGCTACGGTTGCTGATATTAATTTAGGCGTTACTAAAGAATCTTCAGCAGGATAAGCTTTTTCTAACAATTGATTCAAAGACATTTTCGTTGGTTTCGTATCTGCTACGATGACATTGTTGTAATCGATGTCTTCTGATACCGGTTCTGTCGCCTCTTTGTTAGTCACGCTCTCCGTATTCTCTGTTGTTGAAGAAGGGATCGTTTCTTCTTTGCTATTTGCTTGGCTACTTGCTTCGCTACTATTAGCAACTTGACTGCTTTGTTCAGTTTCAACCGTCGCTTCAATGTTCTCCACTGGTTTCAGCCATTGGAACATTGTCTGATACTCTTGCGAATAGACATCTGTCGCTATAAGGCTGAGATCTTTTTTCAAGTCTCGGAAAACAAGTGTGATTGGCTCATCTTTGACTAAACGCAAGTAGATCTCGGAATGAGTGGGATCTTCCTGTGGCACGACTGAGACGGCATCACTTGTAGTTACTTCTACTTGTCCTTCACTTGCTTGTTCAGTGGTCGATGACACTGTTTGCCCAATGCCCAAACGAAGAAGTTCATCGTTTTGATTAAACGTATCAGCTGATGTTGTCTGAAGCGGCTTTTCTTGATCGTCTTCAAACAGCGCCACTGTATAATCCCCATTCGCTGGTAAAACAAGCAAACGATTCTCATTACTTTTGATGGTGACTGTTGCCATCTCTTCTGTCAGTCGACTGTCTTTTGTCAATACGGTCTGATCATTATTGATAACTTCAACTAAATTTGCATTTTCTTTTGCTAGAAGTGGACCCCCTATAGCAATTTTAGCGACTATACTAAGTATAATCGCTAAAATGATTACCAACAGAGGAGTCTTAAATTTAAAACTAAAAAATCTAGTATTCATTGATTACTCCTTTCCATGGCGCTTACTAAACTTTTTGACGTTTTTTATCAATGACAACTACTGCAGCACCAATCACAATTGCACCTAACGCAATCGCAACTAACATCGTTGTTCCTTGTCCCCCAGTAAATGGCAACTTTGTTTTAGGCTTGTCAACGACATCTAATTCAACATTTCCATCATTTTCTGTTGTTAACGTAACTGTTACTTTTTGGGCTTCTTTTAGTAATTCGTAACCTTCTGGCGCTTTCGTTTCCACTACCCAGTAGTCACGACTTACTTCATTTTCTTCCACGTAGTTGTTGTTGTTCGCATCTACCCAATCTAACGCTAATCCGTTGAATTGTGCCTTGCCGTCTTTATCTGAAGTTGAAGTCAAATAGCTGACGCCTGCTGGTAATGTTGCATCTTCTGCATAGGATTTGCCATCGTCTGCTAAAAAGATCTTATTGTTTGCATCACTTTCAGTTAATGCGATTTTAAATTCTGCACCTGCCAAAGCCGCTTTTGTATCTTCGGCTGTTTTGTTCAAGTCAAATCCACCTGTATAGTATTTTGGATTTGTTGTTGGCGGTGGTGTAGTTGTTTTTGGTTTTTGACCAGGAATTTGGTGATGTTCCGTGAAGGTATTTTCTAAAATACCGTTCCAATTTTCCGCTACATGCGTTTCTAAGATCGTGCGGATTTGTGTATAGCCATTAGCTGCAGTTCCAACTTTTTGTAATCCCGTTTCAGTCAAAGTCGTTGTTAGCGTATTGCTTGCTTCGTCAAACGCAACAGTATAATCAGCTGCAGCTAAATCAACCCATTCGCTTGCATCATCTTTGCGTACTTGCATTTTTGCACTATCTTTCAGATAAGTTAATTGCTTGTCTAAGGTATCGACCATTGAAAAGTTTGGTTCTAATACACCTGAAGCATCGCGGTAAATGATTGGTTGGCCTTTCACCATATCAACGGTATCAACTACATTCCCATTTGCATCTAAAATATCGAGCGTGCCATCTTGGCTAGCTACTTGCCATAATCCCGCAGGAACATTTGTCGTCATTTCCCATTCAAAATCTTCTCCAGCTCGTACAGAATCACCTTTTTCATCATTGATCATCTTAACCGGCTCGATTAGATCCTCTAAAATATTTTTTGGTTCAACTTGTACATCATAAATCAATGAAGACAAATCTGTTCTGCTTGTTTGAGGCACATACACGAAAAATGGTGCTGCTGGTGTTTCTACTTTTTTACCGTTAGTTGCAGCTAGATCTGAACCTGTGCGGTCATCAGCTAGCTCTGTGACTAGGTATATGCCATCATTTGCTTTTCCTGTACCTAAATCAAGTACTGCCTGACCATTGGAATCTGTTGTGATCGTTTGGGCAGCAAAGGTACTATCGATTGTATAATCAGTGCCTAATACTTGTTTTTTTGGATCGGTCAAGGAAGCTTTCCCCGAAACATTCTTGACACGTTCCACTTTGAATTTGATCCCTGGAATAACATCTTTCTCTGGATTTTTAGCTGTCCCATCTCCTGGAGTACCTAATTCACTGTTATCTGTTACTGCGTACTTCCAAATCGTTAATGAGCGTTTTGAAGTTGTATCTGCTACTGGATTATTTACTGTTTCTGCTGCTACTATTTCTCCATCTAAAAAGTGAACTGCTCCCCCAGCAGTGACCCCGATTGATAATAATGTCGTTGCAAACAATAAACCTGATAACACTTTTCTTTTTGAATTTTTCTTCATATCCATCTTCTTCCTCCTACTTATACAAAAAAAATTTAATCGTGTTAGGTTTAGTCGCGTGTCATTTTAAGATTTTTTGATGATGCTATATTTCCTAACTGAGGTAAGAATAATATATAAAATACGTAACGTTCTTGAAAGTTTCGCAAATGATACTTTTTATAAATAAATAACTATTATATAATTGAACGAAATATTAATAATACCACCAAAACAGCTATTTTATATGGTTAAAATAATTTAAATAACAATTGTTTCTATTTGTTTAGCGCTCCAAAAAAAACACATAAAAAGCAAATAATTGAGAATTCAATTTATTTTTCATTGTATTTTCATTTATTTTTTATTCTTTTCTACATTATTTTTTCATGTTCTTCCAATAAAAAAAATACGCATGAATCAGTTATTTATATATATAATAAAACTACAGAAATTTTATTTCATTTATTTTACGTTGGCTGAGTCATTGGGCAACTTGCTAAAACTCATTTTCTGATTTTCAATCTGAGAGAATAATCTGAAGTTTCCTCAACAATCACTTCATCACTTAAAAACAAATCTTTTTTCAGATGTTTCATCCTAGTTAAAATCTGTACTTCTATAGATGTGATCTTCACTGAATAAAATAACAATGTTTCATTTTTTGGAAATTTGATTTCTTTCAGTCATTTAGGGCAAAATTAAAACCACCAATATAAACTGGTGGTTTCCTCTTTGACTGACAACAGCTTCTGTCAATTATCGATGTAAAAGGTTTCTAACATACATTCTGTTCGATTAAACTAGTTTTTGAATGAAAAGTCACTCTATTTTTCGGATTTCCTTACGTTAAGTTCAAACTCAGCCATTTTTTTCAAAAAACTTAATTCCTTTAAAATCTGTATAGATACTACTTTTCCATCCGTCAATTTTTCTAACTCTGCGACTCTTTCTTTCCAAAAAGCACTATTGGGGCTTCTCATCGTTCCTCCCTCCTATGCTTTTTTCTTGATCGTTCGTTTTTTTCCTTCAACTCGTTTTAATTCTCTGATTATCGCTTTTTTTTCAACTGTTGGTTTTCCATCTAACTTCGTGATATTGTCATTGAACTCACGCACGGCATTTTTTTGGAATTCTCCAAACTCTAGTAATGCGTCGATCAAACTATCTTTGATCCCTTTTAATCGGTCCTCTTCTTTCGCCAGTTGACGTTTTTGTTCCTCAAGTTCTTTTTCTGCTTGCGCCTGCGCTTCAACTTCTTGCGCATACATTTGCAGAAGCTCATTTTCTGCTTTCTTCAACAGTAAGTCGCGTTTTTCTTCTGCTTCTTTAATCAGCTTTTGAGCGAACAAATCAGCTTCCTCAAGCGTTTGTCTAATAATTTCTTGCGTCTTTTCAAGCTCTTTTTGCTCAGAAAGTTGTTCTTTTAAAGTCTCAATGATATTTAGTTTTTCCGTTAAAATCCCTGAAGCTATTTCATTGGCTTGCTTCAGATTTTCGATTTCTTTCGATTGTTGTTCATTTTCTGATTTTAAGTCCTCAACCTGTTTATTCCACCGGGCAACCTCTTGTTGAAAACTCTCCAAAAAAACATTGACTTCTGATTTTGCATAACCACCAAAAAGACTTGTTTTAAACGTGATATTTTTTACATTTGATCCATTCATTTCATTCTCCAAATCATTCACCTACATTATCGATCGAATTTTTTACTGAGCTCATCCAACGTTGCCACTTTTCATCTGATAAATTATTTATTGCACGTTGATATTCCGAAATGATTTGGAAACGAACATTTTTAGCATCTGTTTCAAGCCCGTCGATTTCTTTCAACATCATTTGCTTCTTTTGTTCTAAATACTCGATTTCTTTCGCGGTATCTTCAACTGCTTTAGATTTCTCCAATTCAAGCTCTTTCATTTGTTTTTTATACTGACGATCCGCATCATTTAAGTTTGCATTTGCTTCAGCTAAAAGATTAAAGGCCTCTTCTTTCACTCTAACAACTTCAATATTCGCATCTTTAACGATTCTATCTTTTTCGATCAATGCGTCTGTGACGATCTGTTTGGCTTCGACTTTCGCTTTTTGTTCAATTTTAAAAGCGACATCTTGTGCAATGATCAACGTATCTTCAAAGCTTCTTTTTTTCGAATTGATTTCGTTTTCGTCTTCACCAATCTCTTTTAACTTAGCTGACATTTGTGAGATTTCTTTATCTTTCCCAGCAAGTTCTTCTAAATAGCGTTTCTCTTTTTCTTCAAATTCTTGAGCCAGCTCTTTTTTTTGGATCTCAACAAGTTGTATTTTACTATCCAACAAGTTTTCTTCAGATTCCATTATTGTATAATCATCTGCTACATGTTTTAAAAAATCATCGACATCTTGTTTTTTGTACCCTGATAAAGATGCGGTTGGAAAAGTGATCCTTCTGACTTGTTCTGCTTTAAATTTCATAAAACACCTCTTTACTGATTAAATATTTTTAGTGGATCCACCAAATCAGATTGAGTCATATTCACACTAGTTGAAAACTCAAAATGCAAATGTGGGCCAGTGGAATTCCCTGTTGAACCAACATAGCCAATGACACTGCCTCTTGCCACTTCTTGTCCAGCTTTTACAATAAATAAGCTTTGGTGTGCGTATAAGGTGAAGTTTCCATCCTCATGAGCAATCACTACATAGTTCCCCCATGATGGATGGTATTCTGCCGTAACGATTTTTCCAGACTGACTTGCAACAATGGGCGAGCCAGCCGGCGCAGCTAAATCGATCCCACGATGAAATTCATTTCCTCGCATACCGAAATTACTAGTTACTACGTACTCTTCTAGCGGTTTCATGTAATCGCCAGCATTATCAATGGCATCCGTCGCTTCAGAATCATATTTTTCTAATTCATACATTTCGATCAACTCATTTAATTTTTCGTTATATGAAATATCGGTTGCATATCTCCCAGTTAAAAAAAGTGTCGCATCTTGATACGTTTCCGTATTGCTACGCCATGCGCCCGAATAAAATTCAGGATCATATGTCAATCCTTCTTTTAGGAGTTTCACGTAATCGACTAAGCTCTCTTTATAAGAATCATAGACTTTAAAGCTTGCTTGGATTGTTGAAAGTTCCCCATGACCATTATCTTCTTGTGTCTCAAATACGACAGAATGATTGGGTGAATCTGACTTGATCCCAAATAAATTATAATAGGGGGTACGACTTAATTGGCTTGTCCCACTACCAGATTCTAAAATCGCTTGGGCGATCATTACCGAGGCGTACAAATCATTTTCTTTGGCAATCTCGCGAGCATCTTCCCCAATTTTTTCAATAAATGATTCAGTGGTCTCACTTTTCTCAAAATCAATGGGATTTGACGTAGTCTCACTCGATAATCGATCGTTCAGCTCTGGTGTACCAGTGGTTGCTGACGATGACACCGGTGGAATGGTTTCTCTAGGTGCTTCTGGTGTTACTGGTACCGGCATTTCTTCAGGTGCTTCCGGCGTTTCTGGCGCTGGCGTTTCTTTAGGTACTTCTGGTGTTTCCGGTGCTGGCGTTTCTTTAGGTGCTTCTGGTGTTTCCGGTGCTGGCGTTTCTTTAGGTGCTTCTGGTATTACTGGTGTCGGCGTTTCTTTAGGTGCTTCTGGTGTTTCCGGTGCTGGCGTTTCTTTAGGTGCTTCTGGTATTACTGGTGTCGGCGTTTCTTTAGGTGCGTCCGGTATTACTGGTGCCGGCGTTTCTTTAGGTGTTTCCGGTGTTACTGGTACGGGGTTATCTGTCGCTACTTCTGGTGTTTCTACAGATGTTTCTCCAGGCACTTCGGTATTCACTTGATTCGATCCTTGTTCCGTCTGACTACTGATTTCACTGCCTAACTCATCTGCCAAAACAATCCCATTGCCAAAATAATTTATAAATGTACTCGCAACAATAACTGTTCCAACCATTTTTTTTGTTTTTAATAGCTTCTTTCGCTCCTTACTTCCCAACACGATCATTCGTTCATTTTTAAACAGGATTTTTTCCGTTTTCATCTCTTCACCCCTAGTTCTGTTAGCTCCACTTACTTTTTTGACTTCTGACATAACTAAAATATTCACATGAATATCGTCCTTTTAGTTACAGATTATATTGCTTTTCAGTCCAAAAATTTTGTAGGTATAGCATTGACCTTGACCCATAAGTTCTCTAAAGTTTTCAGTTCAAATTCAACAATATGTTCTTCAAAAAAAATCAACTCAACGATTCTCCGTAATTCGTTGTATTCTTCAATCGCTTGTAGATAATCTTTATTTAAATAAGTGCGTGTTACCCGAATAAAAATTTTCCATACTCTAAATCGATAGTTGTATCGATTCGTTTTACGCGCTGCTATAAACGCAAGCGCTTCTTCAAGATGTTTGATATTTTTGCTATCTAATGCGGTCTCAAAGTATCCTAAATATAATAAATCCAGTACAACAAAATCGATTTCCTCTAACTTATTTTCTCTGCGTTTGAGAAAATTTTTGAAAAAATAATCATATTCTTCAAAATCTAACGTTTCTGCAATTGCAGCAAACAATTTTAATTCTACGTTTGTCCATAGATCGATCGAATTGAGATAATCTCTGATTTGTTTAGCGATGTCCAAAAGCAATGACTTTTCATTCCTTAAATGTGTCAAGGTGACCATTCCTTGCCAATACACATATTGATACCCCAGTACATCTGTTTTTCTAAATAGGTCGAGTGCTTCATTTTTGATTCTTTCAATCTCTTTATAGTCCAACCTTGAAGTTGCTTGTGCCAAATTTTTTTCTAATGCTTTGTATCCTTCTGTAAAAATCGGAGATAGTCCTTGAAACTCGGATAATTCTAAACCCAAAATAGAAATGATTTTAAAAAAATTTGTTACAGTCAAATCATTATCGCCACGTACAAAACGATAATAAGTTGGACGAGTGATTCCTGCATTAAAAATCACCTTTGTTGAAATTTTCTTTTCTTTACGTATCTCGTTCAGCACACTACCTAAATTTAAGTCTCTATCTGAGGATTTTTTTCCCATCGCGTTCATCCTTTTTAACAGTTACATTTTCTAGTACTTTATACTCATTTTTTCCAAAAAAAGAAATTAGTATCATATTTGAAACTCCTTTTCTAAAAAAAGCAAAAGAAATCGGTTCAAACGTCAAATCAATATAAGTTTTTGTTAAGTTTTTTTATTTTTGGTATTCAGTTATTATCTGATTCAACAGCAAAAATAGTCGCTCAACGTTGAAGAAATGCTCAAAAAACATTTGATTTTATCACAACTTAAAAAGTATCAGATTTGACACTTATTATTTTTTTCTCATTTTCTCATGTATAATTAAACAAATGTTTACGCTTTCAAAAAGATACTCACAGACTGATTTTTCTTTAAAGAGATGTCTCCGGCATTCTTCATCTATCAATTTGAGCCCAAGAAATCAGTCGCTCACATCCTATAAAATATTAAATTGCCTACAAGTGATGGGGTCTATTTTTTTATCTTGATTCAAAAAGTTTATTACTCCTTGTATCACAACTCTTTTAATTTTCCTGAAAAAAACAATTTATACCTTTAGTCTCAACTCTCTATTCAAAAAAAAACGAAGGTGTTCCAGACTCAACTTCCTCAGAAAATAAGGACACTCCTCACATAATAACTACTAGAAAGGAGCGGGATCAATGCGCCAGACATCGAATAACTATGCACATGTAGGTGAAATTTTAAATACCATTCGGAAAAAGAAAAAAATATCGACTAAAACGATCTTTGCTGCTGGAATCACACGGCCAACGTATTACCGATTTGTTCGTGGCGAAGGTGAAATCAACTTGATCAATTTTCTTAAACTATTGCATATTCTTGGCATCGAATTGAGTGAGTTAGAAGCAGTGATCCCTATACTTATGCCTGAAACACGCCTCTTAGAGAACGAACTGACCGATGCAATCTCTGCAATGGATGCTACAGCCTTAAAAAAAATAAAAAAGAAGGCGTTAATAAGATTTAAAGAAACAAATGAACTGAAGTATCGATATATTTTTTTACGTGCTGAAATTATGTATAACAAGTGGACAGACAATAGCCAACAGCTCCTTCTAGTCATTAGGCAAATCAAAGATTACTTAGACAGTATTGATTTATGGACAAATGGTGAGCTCCTGCTTTTCTCCTCGATTACCGAAACTTTATCGTACGAAGAATATGAATATTTTTTCAAACAATTTTTATTACGTCGCAAAAACCACGAAGAACAACTAGATCCGATCGTATTAGATCTGCTTTATATCGGTTATTATGACACAGCATTGAATTCAAAAAATAAATTGAATGTGGATCGTGCAACTCGATTTGTTTTAAAAAGAAAACCTAACAGGCATAATTATCGCTTTAGAATTTGGCGATTATTCGTTCACGCAGCCAGAATTTCCTTAACTAAAGATTACGATCTCGGCTTAAAAAAATTTGAACAACTGCAAAAAATCATCGTCTATATTTTTAAAGAGGATTTTACAGGAGAATTTGAATTGAATGCACTGCAAGAAATGTGGAAAAAGGTGCAGATCATCGTCCATCAAGAAAACTTGTCTGAAACAGTCACCACATGAACGACTCTCCCTTTCACTCTATCGATGAATTTCTGTTCTTGAAGTACGTACTTTTTTAAGAATCGATCTAAGCGAAAACAAGCTTAGATCGATTCTTTTTTCTTGAGGGGTTTTAAATCACCACTTTATATTCATTATAATATATTTATTTACTCATGTAAAATTAATCTTTTTCTAATAATAAGAGTGTCATCTATGAAACTTTTATGAATCATTTGTCTTTATTCAACTACTCTTAAACTATGTATGGAAAAGAAAAAAGGAGTGACGTTCAATCGATACACTTATCTATAGATGCGCAAAACCGGTAACAAATATTCAATACTTACTCGTTGAGGAGGGAGAACATGAAGAAAAAATTTTTTTCAGTAAGACAATTATCTAAGCTATTATTTACCACTTTGTTATTATCCGCTGGTTTATCTTCAGGTAGCAATTTATTATTACAGGATAACCAAATCATCCATGCCGAAACCTTGGACAATGCAATAGCAAATGAAACATCCCAGCGTACATTAACGATTTGGAAATATGCAATCACTGATTTCAGCCAACTAGAGCCTCGCGGTGACGGTACCGTCACCAATCCAAGTCGAGAGTTGATCCCTGGAATCCAGTTTAAAGTAGAGCGTGTGAACAAGATAAACGGTGGCGCTTCTTTGACCGATCCAAAAGTACAAACCTTAGGAACGGATTATGAAATCGATTCCACTTTTACTGCACAGACGATCACAACAGATAGTACAGGAAAAGCCATTCTTGATTTAGGTACCGGTCGTGCCAATGATGGGATCTATTTAGTTACTGAATTGCCAGATAATCGTACAGGCGCTGATTTAGCCGCTACCGATGGGAAAAAGATTGAAACGCCTGTTTATCCATTCTTTGTGTATATTCCACAAACCAGCCGTTCAGATCTATCTTCGTTGATTTATGATGTTCAAGTTGAGCCCAAAAACATTTTGGAAGATTTGCTTCACCCAGACAAGACTATCAATGATAAAAAAGGTGATTCGGTACAAGCTGGGCAAACCTTTAGATGGGAATTAACAACGAACCTCCCTGCCGGTCTCTGGCAAATCGCAAGCCAAACAGGCACTATTGACATTTTAGATGAAACCGGGAATGCGGTGGATTCGGTTGAGATGGTCGCAGGACAACCCATCGTTTATCGTAATGGTAGCAATTTAGTACAACCAAATTTTTCGATGGTGGACGAACTGAACAGTGATCTGACCTATATTCCTGACAGCGCCAAAATGCAAGTAAGACAAGCTGGCGGAGAATGGATCGATTTAGCATCTGAGGATTACACCGTTTCATTTGAAAGTAGTACAAATACAGTAACCACTACCTTGACAGAGGCAGGGCTGAGCAAAGTGGGATCGGTAGCAAACGGTTATACGGATATTCGGACCTTATTGAGTACCCATGTTCCTGAAGGTTGGAACAATATCGTTGAAAACACCTTTACCGTCAACCACCAGATTCCTGGGCAGCGTCCAAAAAGTACGACGCCTCCAGAAACAACAAATCCAAAGTACTATACCGGTGGTTTTGATATTGAAAAAATGGAAGAAAATAGCGAAGAAGGCCTAGCTGGTGCAGAGTTCAAACTTGCCATATCAGAAAGCAATGCAAACAATAAAATTTTTATTGCCAGTAACGGAAATAGTTATGCGGAAGATGCCAATCTACCAACAGGTGTCACCTTCTTAACAACGACTTCCGATGAAAATGGCCACGCTACGTTTGATGGATTAGCCTTAGATTGGACAGATGCGAATGACAATAACTATGTGGAAAATGGTGAAGTCTCACGGGATTACTGGGTAGTCGAAACAACCGCTCCACAAGGCTACGAGTTATTAAAAGAAGCACAAAGAGTCACCGTTGACTTAACTACCGCAGATGATGCCACCATTGAGCTGACTGTCCTCAACCGGCCACAAACAAGCTTACCCTTTACAGGTGGGACGGGAAGAACTGCATTGATCTCAGTTGCACTCATCGCCATTGTGGCTGGTGCAACAGTAAGCTTTCTCTACAAAAAATGGAAGCAAGCATAAAGTCATACTGAAAGGAGATTACTATGAATTCTAGATTTTCTAGCCTCAAAGTAAAACCTCCGATGTTAATAGTCGTTGCTTTAGCGATTATCCTCGGTATAATCGTTAAACTCATTATTATAGGGGGACTACTTCGAGCCCAAGAAGACGCAACTTTAGTTGAAGTCACCAATAGTGACCAAACAATGCTGACCAAAGATAACCAAATTTCGGATGATCCTGCAATGATCACGATCAGAAGTAGCGAAAATCGCCTGCTCGTTCTTCCAGCAAGTGAAGATTATGCGATTTCCTTTTCCCAAGATGGTAGAGAGCAACCGATTCCTCTCTACCCTGCTGATTCCTTTGTGCAGGACGAAGAATTACTTCGCTTAGGCATCGGCGAACTACCGGCTGACACAGTAGAAGATGCAACGGATCAAACTACCGATGAGACAACAGAATCCACTAGCGAAACAACAGCTGAAGCAGTTGAATTAGCAACAGCCAGTGATGTCATTCAGGTGGCGTCCGCCGAAGATTCTTCACAAGCAATGACTTATTTGCGTCTAGTGAAAGATCAACCCGTCACTCTTGTCTTTCGTGAACCGACTAAAGATATGAGTATCGTCTTGACGGATGTCTACTCACAAAATTATCAAACCCTGTTCCAATGGTTGCTACCAGAAGAGCCTACGAACGAAACGGTAACGACAAACGAGCCGCCTTCTGAAGAAAGTGTGGTTGAGGAAGAACCGACTGAGGGAACAGCAGAAACTACTCAAGATGAGTCGACTGAGGGAACAGGAGAGCCTGATCAAGAAGATCCTAGTAACTCCTCTCCCCCACCCTTTGAAGCAGATACATCTTATGAAAATATCTTAGTTGTAGAAACAGAAGAAACAGACTTAGAACTAGATGAGCTTTTAGCAGGTGATTATCAGGAAGAAGATTCTTTAGTCACACCGAGGTTAGCGGCAGATGCTGCTGAAGAAATCAATGCAACAACGACGAATCCAATCACGATCTCTGATGCAAAATTAACGGTAGCGACAGGAACGGCAAGCTTCGATAACAATGACGATCCTGGCTATGATAGTTCTCCGGACAATAACATTGTCCGCTCCAATGATCAAATTTTCTATCGTCTCGGTTTTTCGATCCAAGCGTTACCGACAAGCAACTATACCAACATTCGTTACCGGGTGATCAGTACCTTGCCGAATACATCTACTTTAGTAGATGGTGCCCCTTTTATCAATGGCGAAATCAGTAACGGAACCTTTATTGATTCAGGGCAAGGCGATGGTACAGTCATTTCTCAAGGTGCGATCGAGTCGACAATCCACGAGTCTGGTCAAGTCTTTGTCCCAGTCTCTATCAACACTTTCGCAGCAAAGAACGGTACAGTTTTGAAACCGACATTTGAATTACAGCTCATTGATGCGTTCAATGAAGAGACAGGGCAAATCGAAACATTTAATCAAAGTTATACGGATGAACAATTACCTGCATTAGATGCTCCTGAAACAATCGTCTCTTCTACCGCATCAATTGCTGCTCAATTGATCCGAGGAGAAACAACCGACTATCAAATCTACGATCCTAATGCTACGGAAGATGATCTCGTTTATAATATTGGTTTGATCATCCGATTAAATAATTTATCTGATCGTATCCCAGGAGATATCCGTGGCTCTGCCTATCCAGAAGGGCCTATCAGCTTTGATCTCAAACAAAGCGTTACCAGTACAAAAAATGGAGCGATTTCTCCAGTTGATCCAAGTCTATACGACTCATCTCAAACACGATTCTTTTCGGTAACAAATGCGGATCGATCTGATGCCAATTGGCAAGCAACCTCCGCAGGCAATCCCTATGTGAGTACCTTTGATCCATCTCTACTAAGAGATTCGTTAGCTGTGCCACATGGAAAAACTGAAATGATCTATTATAACGAACCAGTAGGAGATCGAACAAAAATCGGAGTGTTTGATTCCGGAAATTTAGCAGTCAGCTTAGGAAACTACCAAGAAACTTGGCAAATCGATAATTACGTTGGAATCAAAAATCCATATACCTATACGACTGCCGGAAATACGTTTACCAATCAATCATTTGTTAGTGCTGAATTTATCTACAATTGGAATGATACTAAATTAAAGCAATTAATGGTTGACAATCAATGGGAGTATTATACGTTAAATCTAAATATCCCATCACTCACTTATGACGGGAACACAGTAACGAATAATGCCTCCTTGAACTTCAGTAGCTTTTATATCCCACCTGGAGCGATGACTGCTGGACCAAATATCGTTGATTTTAATTTGCCTGATCCTATTACTAATAGACGTACTACAGGGATGAATCAAGATATTGGTTTTGGTAGTTGGGCTGATAACATAGGGAAACCGCTGCTGATGCGTGGACAGAAGACGTATATTGGTGGGTGGCACATACAATTTAATCCACCAGAAAACACGAAATCGGATCAGATTATTCAGTGGAATACCAATGGGTACAGATACGATGATTCACGGCAACCATATAATCAACAAACAGAGCCCGATAATTCGACACGTCCATATTTGACCTATGGTGTTAGAAATAATGGTGAGGCAATGCCTAGTTTAACTGTCCCTACTACGATTCAACTTGCTGAAGCATATACTTGGTATCCTACGGTAGAAGAAGCTCAAGCAGCAGGGAAAATTGGAGCTGTTCGCTTCCAATTCCCCCTAAATGTAGAAACTGGGTTAAGCAATTGGAATGGGGTACCAGTTACCGTCATTGGGGATCCTGGTTCAAAAGATGCCAATGGAGATCCCTACGTTGTCTTAAGTTCGGCAGGGCTCAAAACAGCCGATAGTACACTTATTCGATCTCTTCCTGGCAGCGCGGGTACTACTTTTATTCCTGCTATTTGGAATGCAGATGGCAGTGACATTGCCGTTCCTTATAATACTACAACTGGAGTTCCAGCATATGTTATTGGTACCAATGCCTTCATTCAAGACTTTGGTATCACGACAAGTACGGAAGTAGAAAAATCCTTGTACCAAACAACAGAGCCTATTGCTATAAAAGTTCGAGGATCTTTGGAAGGCTCGGAAGAAATCAGCTATGATACTGCACTGAACACCACGTTACCTATAGGAATCAATTACCTAGCCGGTTCAGCCAAAGATGCTCATGACCATCCATTACCCGATCCATATATTACGGAAAATGAAGATGGCACAACAACCTTGCGCTGGGTCTTCCCAAACTCTTCCTTGGCTACGGGTACAGAGGTCAATTTCCTGGCAGAAAGCGATATGTCCAAACTCACCTTTAACGATTTAGGGATCACTCCTCCACTTGTTGTACGAACCATCGGAGAAATGTGGGTTTCTGATGAACCATCCCTACAGGACACCCGCTCAGAGTTGTCTCGTTCTTCTCAGGATCAGTTTGTCGAAGAACTGATCCAGATCCTATCACTCAATAAGCGAGTGGATAAAGTAGCCATTGAGGAAGGCAATCATGAGATGGCGCCTTTGACCTCAGCTGATGCGGAGACCGCTTTCACTTATACGATTGCATCGACCAATAGTGCCACGCAGTTGGCGCAGGATTTCCGCTTGTTGGATGTCTTACCGTATAACGGGGACTCTCGTGGCTCTTCCTTCAATGGTACATTAGAAGTTGCTTCCGTTTCTGTTGACACAACAGGTGAGTATCAAATCTACTACACAACCAGTGAAATCGACGATACGATCAATCCGAATGCAGTCGATTTATCGGGCTGGTCGCAATATATGCCCGGAAGTAGTTCACCAAATGAAATCCAGCAAGCTAGAGCGATCATGCTGACGAAAGATAATCTAGCCGTCGGAGAAACAGTGACCTTGTCAATCACTGTTCAGCCAGACGGTCAACTAGCCGGAGACCATTATGAAAATATTGCAACCATGAATGCGCTCGTTGATCTACCCGTCCATTCACAAAAAACAGTCACTCATGTGTACGGTCGTGATCTAAGCGGCATTGTTTGGGAAGATACCAATCGGGATGGTTTATTCAATAATGATGAAGTGTTATTACCAGATATTCCGGTAAAACTTTATCGCACGAGTTCATTACATCCCGATGAAATCACTGATGTTCTTGTGGAACATGATCTAAAAGGCAATGTATTGATTGACGAATTAGGGAATTCAACGGTTACAACAGATGCTGAAGGTAAATACATCTTTAAACATCTCCCAGAAGGAATCTATGTGGTTGAATTCCAAATCGAAGATAAAATCCAACGGCGAGAGATTGCAGTAACCACACCGATGGTCGGTAGTGATCCCGCAATCAATTCGAAAGCGCACCAAACGAATTTTAAGACCAATGAATATCTTGCGGAACCTTTAGAAAATCTCCCTGGAATGACTACAAGCGAAGATCCAGTCTTCCATATTCCTCATTTAAATCTAGGGATTCTTAGCACCTTAGGGGATATCTACTTGTATAAATTTGAAACAGGTACAACACAAGATGAGAACAATGATGGCCAGCCAGATATCGATGAAGAAAATCAGCTGGTCGGTGGGACGAAGCTTGCAGGCGCTGAATTCGTCTTGCAAGAAAAAGAAACAGGCGATGCTGTTCAGACGATGACAACCGATGCCAATGGCCGCATCTACTTTGAAGATATTCCATTCGGTGAGTATGAATTGATTGAAACCAAAGCACCGGAGGGTTATGAATTATTGAAACAACAAATCGATGTCACGGTGGATGCGGACAACATGGTCGTTCACCTCTTCGCTGAAGATGACTTGATCACTGAATTTCCATTTGCTGGTAACAACTCTATCATGCAGCTCCTATTGATTATCGCTGCAAGTCTATCACTCGTCGGGTTGATTGGTGTAGGCGTGAAGTATTCTCGAGAAGGAATGGAGCGAAAAAAAGGAGGAGCGAAAAAAGATGAGTAATGGAAAAAACAAATACTCTATTTTATTTATTTCTCTTTTCGTTCTACTATTTATTTTCAATGGTTTGACTACTCCTGTCTACGCCGAAGATGGCAACTTTCAACTGACTATTGTCAAATACAAACTTTCAGCACAAGATATCGACAAGGATCTCTTACCTGCTGAACCAACAGACAAATTGGAAACGGATATCACAGACGAAAGTGGTCAAGCGTTGGCGCCATTTCCTGGTATTCGTTATCGGATCGTTAAGGTTACTCCTAGTAATAACAGTTCTGACCCTTTTACTGAAATTTCAGGAGTCGAACCAATCGAAATAACTACAGGAACAAATGGTCAAGCGACTATTTCATTATCTGAAGGGTTGTACGAGATCACAGAACTGGCAAATGATGAATTAGCTTCCCCAGCTGAACCAGTCGTTGTACAATTGCCAGCCATTACAGATGAAGGAACTCGCTTAGAAGAATTATTTGTTTATCCAAAATCAAGTGTACTCGTTTCTCCTGTTGAAGGGATCGATCCCCCAACGAGTCCAGCTCGAGCGGGCCAAACTTCACCAAAAAGGATTCCACAAACAGGTGGTGCACTCAGTTCACTTTTTCCGATCTATTTAACGATTGCTCTTATTGTTTTTCTTGGTATTGTCGTAATCGTTAATTTTAGACCTAAAAGGAAAAAGAAACCTTAGACCCGCTGAAACGAAAGACTCAGCTTGAAAAATAAGCAGAAATTCACAAAAATCAATCCATGATTTTTGTGAATTTCTAACTTATTTCAACCTTCCATTCATCTTTTTTATATTTTCGAAAGCAGAAAAGATTCGTTTCTTTGCTTTTTTCAAAAATCTAAAAAATTCACAAAAAATCATGGAGATCTTTTGATGATCCATCACTATTTAGTTTAAAAAGGAGGCGTGACTTATGCTTGTGAATAGTATCTTGTCTCTTGTTGTGTTAACACTTTTAGTATTCTTAAGTATTCAGATCATCAAACAGCTTAGACTGATTTCACTGAAAAAGAATGCTGTTGATCAACCGGACTTATACAAAAAAATCAGTATTTATGAACTGAAATTATTCAAAAAACAATTTTTTTATCTCTTAGTCATCAATGGCTTGATCACTATTGCGTTAGTCTTTTGTATTTATATGTTATTTGAACTACAAAATGCTAGAATCAACGATCACCGAACCATTCTCAATTTAGTCGAACGTATCCGAGAGTTAAATGCAGTTGAATAAGCAAATATCCAATAAAAACCTATTTAGATTTGAACAACATGATCGATATTTATGAAATAGCTGATTGTAGCGCTTTGTTAGTTATCGGTGCTACCTAGGGAAAAATTATTCTTTTATTAAAAGGACGTGTGGAATAGTATGAGTAAACAAAAAAAAGACGGGTGGTTTTTTTCAAAAAGTTTATTAGATGAAATTTACCAAATCCCGATAGAAAAAGAAATCGACTTGGAAAATGAACAAGAATTACAGGAATACGTTATTGAAACCAGTGACTTGCCTACAGTGAATGATTTAGAAATACTAGAAATAAAAAAAGAAGACGATAATGCTGTCTCTTTTTTTGAAGGTTCAACAGAACCTGAAAATGCTGCACCTATTTTGTATGTTAAATCAAGTCCGCTCCAATCCGAAACAAGTGCAAAACAAGACGAAAGCAAAGAAAACTTGCAAAACAGTGAATCCTTCACCTTAGAACCACATGAAGGCAAGCTCTTATATCAGGCAAAAAATCCTAGTAAATAGCTAATACGAAAAACGTAAAATATCTGGAAATCTTCCCCGAAAAAAAGACACTAGCCAAAGTCTAAGGACTTAGGCTAGTGTCTTTTTTCTCTCTTGTTGACCGACTTCATTTTTTTCTAATTACTCTGCTAGAATTGCTTCGATTTTTGCTTCTTCTTCAGTCGAAAATCCTAGACAGTCCATCATTTTGACACTTTCCTGTAATTGGGTGAGACGGCTTGCGCCAACTAATACACTCGTAACGGATGGTTGTCGGACATTCCAAGCCAATGCCATTTGTGCCAATGTTTGTCCTCTCGCCTCTGCAATTTCTTGCAGGCGACTGATTTTTCGTAAGGTCGGCTCGATTTGTTCCTCTGAAAGAAATGGGATTTCTTTCCGGTGCGCGCGGGAGTCTTCCGGAATACCATGTAAGTAGCGATTCGTTAATAAGCCTTGTGCTAATGGACTGAACGTGATCGCTCCTAAACCATTTTCTTCAAGAACTGGCGCTAAATCGTTTTCTAACAATTCTCTTGAAAACATATTGTAGCGCATTTGATGGATGACAAATGGGGCGTCTTTCTTACGTAAAATCTCCGTCATACGTTGTGTATCAGCCCCATTATAGTTAGAGATACCGATATAAAGTGCCTTCCCTTGGCGGACCAATTGCATCAACGCCTCAGCAGTTTCTTCCAAGGGTGTTTCCGGATCTGGGCGATGATGATAGAAAATATCAACATATTCTAAGCCCATCCGTTGCAAGCTTTGATCACAGCTGGCAATGATCGATTTGCGAGAGCCCCAATCACCGTATGGTCCTTCCCACATATAATAGCCAGCTTTACTCGAAATGATCAATTCGTCACGATACGGTTTGAAGTCCTCTTTAAAAATCTGCCCAAAGTTTTTCTCCGCTGCCCCAGCTGGTCCGCCATAGTTATTGGCTAAGTCAAAATGAGTGATCCCTAAATCAAAAGCTCCTCGCAATATTTCACGTTGCTTACTGATTGGATCATAGTCGCCGAAATTTTGCCATAACCCTAATGATAGTAAGGGTAATTTCAAGCCTGATTGCCCACTCTTTCGGTACTGCATGTTTTCATAACGTGTTTTATCCGCCACGTACATCGCATTCACTCCTTTTATAATAAATCAATAAAGTACATCCCATAACTTTCTGCTATTTTATAGCTTATACGGCACAGCTTCTCTTTCAGAGACACAATCTCTCATAATTAGAAAACGCTATCATAATTGTACTACATTTTGCATCAATTCTTTGGTTTTCTCCACACCTTCGTTAATTTTTGCATAACTGCTAATTGATGGCGTGTCTGTTTTATTTTTTTGTAGCGTTTTGGTTGCTTACGATAAAATTGCTGATGATAATTTTCTGCTGGCCAAAAAGGTTGTGCTGGCAAGATAGATGTAACAATCGGCTTTGCGTACCGCCCAGATTCACTCAGTGCTTGTCTTGATGCTTCAGCAATTTTTCGTTGCTCTTCATTTTGGACAAAGATGATTGGACGATATTGGACACCACGATCTTGGAATTGACCAAATTCATCTGTAGGATCAGTCACTTGCCAATAAATCTCGACCAAGTCCTGATAGCTGATTTTTCGAGTATCAAAAATGATTTCCACAGCCTCGACATGTCCAGTGTAGCCACCACTGACTTGGTCATAATTTGGCTGTGTTACATCTCCTCCTGTGTAGCCGGATAAGACAGAAATAATCCCTTCTTGTGTCTCAAAAGGTTCCACCATGCACCAAAAACAACCGCCAGCAAATACTGCTCGTTCTTGCACAGTCGCATCGGTTATCTCATGTTGAGCAAAATCATACTGCGCCTCACCTAACGGGTCACCTACCATACGCAAATAAAAATCCATGACGTCTGGCGTCAGATTTTGTCGTAATGCCAATGGTCGGAAAGAAACTTCTAACCGGTCAAGAACTTCTTTCAAAGAACCAGAAGTTGCTAATTCTTCTTTCGCCTTGATTAGCTGTTCTCGCTCCCAGTCGCGTGTGTTAGGGTTTAAAATCAAATTATAGAGCGTCGTGATTTCCTCATCTTTCTTCATCGGGTTTCCCCCTCTCAAAGCGTACGCTATCTATCCAAGAGAGAGGTTGTGTCATTCGTCCGATTGGAAGCCCAATTGCTTGAATGGTATTCCAAATACAACCTCATCTGGCTTGAATTGCTGTTAGCTTATCTTAATAATACACTTCATCTAAAAAAAGTGCGTGTGCGGGAACTGTCTCGCCTGCTTGCTGTCTGATTTTCGTTTCAAAAACCGTATCGATCAACGACAACTCTGCTTTGCCTGAACCGATATCCAAGATTGTTCCCATCAATATCCGAACCATTTTATATAAAAAACCATCCCCTACGAATATAAAATGAAGCATATTGCCTTCTTGTTGAATCGACAGTTCTTCAATCGTACGTACCGTTGATTTTTTTGTTTTCTTCAATGCTGAAAAACCAATAAAGTCATGTTTGCCTACTAGTCTTTGACAAGCTTCTTCCATTTTTTGCAAGTCGAGCTGTTTTGGATAATCAAAGCTGTGATTCCGCTCAAAAACTGTTGGGATTGGTGCATTCCAGACATAATAGCTATATTTTTTGCCTTTTGCATTGTATCTGGCATGGAAGCGTTCAGGCACTTCTTCGACTTCTTTCACCACGATATCTCTAGGCAAGTAACGATTGAGGAAATCTAACATTTCCATTCGACTCATCGTACTCGCCGTTTTGAAATTAGCCACTTGTCCTCTTGCATGTGTGCCAGCGTCTGTACGGCCAGAACCAATGATTTCAATTGTTTCACCTGTCATTTGCGAAATAATTGCTTCAATTTTTCCTTGAATGGTTTTTTCGTCATTCCCCAGTCGTTGCCAACCAGAATATCTTTTCCCATCATATTCGATCGTTAATTTTATATTTCTCATGTATTCTCCTTCTTACTGGACCCATTCATCCATTGCTTTCATTTAGTGACAGTATAGCAGATTACAGCAGATCCTTCTCAAAAAAAAAACGCAAAGCAGAAATTTCTCTGCTTTGCGGCTTTCTTATTTGATCTTTTTTTTGATTATCCTAAGAACTTAAAGACTTCTTCACGGTCATAAAGTTTCAAGACTTTTTCACATAAAAATTGTGTGAATAATGCAGCTGCTACTGGTATAACTAACCAGCACACAAGTACCATCACGATATTCAATCCAGCATCTAAAGAAGCTAATGGTCCTACCAAGCCAACTATACCAAATCCAGCTGAAGCAGGTGTTCCTGAAACTTCAAACACTGCTACAGGGATTGCAGTAATGACCGCACTGATCAGACATGGTACTAAAATGATCGGTTTGCGGAACAAGTTAGGCATCATCATTTTCATTGCACCTAACGCAATAGCGATCGTCACGCCTGATTTGTTGACACGCCAAGAATTAACAATCAAGACAAATGTTGTTGCAGCAACACCCATCGCTGCTGCTCCGGCAGAAACGCCATTCAATTGGATCGCCAATCCGATCGCCACGGTAGAAATTGGTGAAATAATCAAGAAAGCAAATGAACAACCGATCAAAATTGACATCAAAATAGGTTGTAATGTCGTAAAGTTGTTGATTCCTTCACCAATCGCTGATGTGATAGATGTCACAAACGGGAATAAATAGAAACCAATCAGACCTGCACCTACACCAACGACGATCGGTGTTAAGACGATTGCTACTGAACCAAAGGCCGTTCCGATCAATAAGATCATCCCAACAGCGATCGAAGCAGTGATCATCGTATTGATGATATCACCAGTTCCAGAGCCGACATACACGCCAGCTTCGCCAAGATCAGGCATAAAGCGTACAACACCTGATCCGACAAACGCTGCTCCTGACACAACCATCATTTGCATCGGGTTCAATCCAAATTGTAAACCGATCAATGCGCCGATAATCAAAGGAGTCGCTAATTGGAAAATCACAGCAAGTTGTGAAATTGTTACTGCAACAGGATAATCACTAAAATACTTTAAAATTGCTCCAAGTACAGCATTCGGGATCAACCCTACGATGATTCCAGTTGCTGTTCCGGCTAATACTTTATTCAAGAAAATTTTTGGGGTTAATTTGTTTGTCGTTTCCATTCTTATGTTCCTCCTATTTCGCCTTTAAAATCTGCTCTTTTGCATGAACGAGCGCTGTTAAGAAGTCACAATAAGGAGTGGCAATTCCATATTTTTTCCCTTTACGAGAAATTGCTCCATTAATATAATCGATTTCTGTTAAACGATTGTTTTTGATCAAGTCTTGGTGCATGGATGGGAAATGCATACCAATTGTTTCAGGATCAAAACAAGTTTCGCAATGTGCGACTGCTTCTTCCACATCTAGATCAATATTTTCTGCTTTAGCTACTTGACCGAATTCGTTTACGATTGCAACAACCATCTCATGAGCGGTAGAAGTGCTGCCAAGTCCCGCCATATTGACGTCTAAAATCGTACACAAGCCATTCATCGTTCCGTTGACACATGCTTTACGGTAAATCGAGTAATGGATATTGCTTGAATACTTCGCATTCAACCCAGATTCAGCTAACGTATCAGCCAATGCTTTCGCAGCGTCTTCTTGTCCATCTCCTAAGTTTTGTAGTTCTACTGAACCACTACCGAATAATTTCACGCGACCAGGACCTTCTAAGCCTGCTGTCCACATCGTATTCCCGATGAAAATATTTTTCATTGGTACAAATTTCTCAATAATATCTTCATGGTCGATCCCGTTCAATAAACAAAGAACTTTTGTATCGTCTTTGATCATTGGGCGAATATCTTCCAGCATTTTTTCTAATTGCATTGCTTTAGTGAATAAGACGATCAAATCAACTTTTTCTGCATCATTGATTTCTGATTGAAGGACAACTGGAATATCAACAACGATGTCTTCTCCGTTAAAGTTTGCTTTCAATCCGTTCTCTTTGATCGCTTCTACGTGGTCTTTCCACCCATCGATCAACGTTACATCATTTCCACCTTTTTGCAACATGAGTCCAAAACGACTCCCCATTGCACCTGCTCCAGCAATTGCTATCTTCATTTCTTTGTTCTCCCCCTTTTTTTGACAATACAAACAATCCACAAAAAATTTTCTAAATAAAATAATTCAAACATTCACAATATCTAGTGACTATCCATGATTTATCGATTATTTAAATCATTTCCTTGCTTCATTTTCCCATTTACCTGTCGTTATTTCAAATACTCTGATTGAAAATTCACGAATAAAAGCGTTATCTTTTATTTATAGCCTGGTACTCAAGGAATCTCGTATTGCACTAAGCAACATTATACACTAAAATCCATTACTTTTTCATATATAACAGAGATTATTTTAGTTAAGTTTTTAAATTGGTACAGTTATATAATTTTGTTGATCGAGATGTGAATATTTGAACGATATTGTTTTTAATTCATGGTGGGGGTGGGGATGAACTTTATTTACGAATAAAAAGCGAGCACATACGACTCATTACAAAAATACCCCTAGGTTAGATTTTGGAACTAACGCAAGGGGTATAACTACAGAATAATTTTTTTGACATATTTATCTATTTTAATAATTTTTTATCATCTCTTTGTACTCATGTCTGTTCAAAAACCTCATAATCAATTTCATCCACTGATTTCGCCACTAAGATTGCGGAATAGACGTCAGAATTGACATTCAAGATTGTCCGCAGCATCCCTACTAGCCATTCGACGCCACCAAAAATAGCAATACTTTCGATGGGTAAACCCATTTGTGGGACAATAATGGCTAAAGAAACTAATCCTGCGCCAGGAACTACCGCATTGGCTAAGGAAATAAAAGTGGCCATGATTGCAAGATAGATCATGGTCGTCCATTTGAAATCGATTTGGTACATCTGGGCAATCGTTATTACGGTGAGCGCCATGTGCATTGCTGACCCGTTACTATTCAGTGACATCCCTAATGGCAAGACTAAGTGGCTGATTCGCTTACTCAAACCTAATTTATATTGCGATTCTTCCAGTTCGATGGGTAAAGTGATTGCTGAAGAAGTCGTTGCAAGGGCCATGATCGATATATTCTTCATATTTATTATCAGTTTTAATGGATGTAATCGACCGTAAATACTGACAATGATTAACCATACTAATAAAAACAATAGTGTGGCTAATGTGTAGACTAATAGATATTTCACCATTGGCAAAATGACTTGCGTTCCTAGTTGGCTGATACTACTACTCACTAATGCAAATATTCCAATAGGTGCAAGACGCATCACATAGTTGATAACTTTAATGATCACTTCGTTGAAATCAATAATTAGTTGAAACAACTGCGATTCAGGCTGTTTTTGTGTATAGTGATTGAGTGCCAGTCCGAAAAAAATAGCAAAAACGATGATTTGAATAATCGAACCTTGTGTAAGAGAGTCAAAAATATTGTCAGGTACAAATTGGAGGAAAGTTTCTTGCAGTGACAACTCCTGTACCTCGATTATTGGGCTTAAACGATCCGTTTGTTCCATCCCTGTTCCAGGAGCAAACAATACAGCCAATAGCACGCCCCATAAAGCTGCTAATAAAGAGGAGATACCAAAGATGAGCAATGTGCGGGTGCCAATACTTGCTAGTTCTTTCAAATCAATGCTACCTAAAGCTTGAACGATTTGACCAAGAATCAATATTGGAATCGTCATTTGCATCAATCGTAAAAATACTTCCCCAATTGGTTTTAACAAAGGACCACTCATCGGCAGAAATGTTCCAACCAGAATACCAAAAACCAACGCAAGACTAATTTGAATAATCATGGCATTTTTTTTCATCTCTATTTACCTCGTTTGTTGAATCACTGTCCCCACGCCTTCAGTCAGATGGTTCAATTGTGCAATAGAAGTGATGATCGCTTGGCACCTCACATCTTTTTCAACAAAACGAATTGCTGCCTCTACTTTCGGCAACATACTTCCAGCGGCAAAATGCCCCGCCTTCACATATTCTTTTGCTTCTTCCGGGGTTATCATCTGTAGGGCTTGTTCTTCCGGTTTCCCATAGTTGATATAGATAGAATCAACACCTGTCAAAATAATCAAACGATCAGCACCAATAGTGTCTGCTAATAAGGCAGCTGAAAAGTCTTTATCATTGACTGCTTCAACACCTTGATAATTTCCCGATTCATTGATCACCGGAATCCCACCGCCACCTGCACAAATCGTCACAACATTGGCTGCCACCAAAGCTTGTAGGGCTTCTTTTTCAACGATTTTTTGGGGTTGGGGAGAAGCGACGACTTTACGATAGCCACGTCCTGCGTCTTCAACGAATTTCCCACCATCCTGTTGTACCGCTTTTTTTGCCTCCTCTTCTGTATAAAATGGACCAATTGGTTTTGTTGGCTTCCGAAACGAGGGATCGTTTGGATCGACTTGCACTTGTGTCACAATCGAGACGACCGGTTGTTTGATTCCACGATGTATAAAAGCGTTGGTCAATGCTTGTTGCAGCCAATAGCCAATACTTCCTTGCGTCATCGCTACACATGTATCCAAATCCATCGGAGGATTTTTTTCGCTTACTGCTGCTTGTTGTTGCAACAATAAATTTCCAACTTGCGGGCCATTGCCATGACAAAGGATGACTTGTTCCCCTTGTTCAACGAAAGCCGCAATGGCTTCCGCCGCCTGTTCCACTACTGCTTTTTGTCCTTTATCGGTGGGATCTGTTTCCAAAATAGCATTTCCACCCAAAGCAATCACATTTAAACTCATCTCTTTGTTACACCTCTTTTCATTATTCTATCGTTTGTTTGTGCTCTTCTTTTGCCAATATTGCAAAGAGAATCAAACCGATAATCAACAAGACACAAGAAAGGTAAAAACCAACTTGCATCGATCCTGAAGTATCTGCTAAATAACCAGTAACGTAAGGAGCCAAAATCGAACCTGACATCCCGATAAAATTATATGCACTTAACGTCGTCCCTAATGCTGCTCTTGGTGCATGTTTTGTAACAAATGTCACCATGATCGGGTCAAGCGCCAACTTCCCAGTTAATCCATAAAGGATCAACACCGTGATCAATAACGTTCGATCAGTGACAAAAGCAATGGCAAAAACCGAAACGATTGCTAATGGCACCAGAAGAAAGACCAATTTTTTCGTTGCCCCTGTTTTATCATTGATTCGTGCAAAGAGTAAGGCTCCTGGAATCGATGCCCAAGGTACTAAAGAGGAGATAAAGCCGACACTCGCTCCAGTAAATCCACGTTCTGCAATCAAAAACTGCGGCAGCCAAGTAAGTATCACAAAATTAGCATAAATGCTGGTAAAACATAAAATAAAGGCTGCAACCAAATTGCGATTCGTAAAAATCTGCTTTAAGGAAATCTTTTCTTTTGGCCCTTCTTCCACTTCTGCTTCTTCACCCGGACGGATCACTTTTTCTTTCAGTAACACATAGAATAAAATCCCGACAATCAATGTGGGAATCGCCATAAGGTAGAAAGGGCGACTCCAATCATCCCCATTTTCCAAGACTAATTTACTTGATAGAAGATAGCCACCTGATGTTCCAAATGCCATACCGCTGTTGATGATAGCATTCCCGATCGTTCGTTTACTTTTTGGGATTGCTTCGGTTGATAACGCAAACTGTGGGCCATAATAGGCACCTTGACCAATCCCAGCGATCGCGCGAATGACTAAAAATAGAATAAAAGTTGTGGCTAATCCAGTGAAATAAGTGGCTACTGCTAAAAGCAGAAAACCTACCGTGATCACTAATTTTCTACCGATTTTGTCGCCAATGATCCCAAAAGGAATCTGGGCAATCGCATAGGTCAGAAAGAAAATACTATTTGCTAATCCTAATTGTGTATTGCTTAAACCAAATTCTTCGCCTACTACACCCATGATCGGGTTGAATATCGTCCGCGTAGCATACATCAAAACCCAACCAATAAAAAAGATTGCCACTACTTTGATCCAATAAGTATTGCTGACCCTTACTACTTGTTTCTGTTTACTCGCTTCCATGTTTTTCCCCACTTTCTTCTCCTTCGATTGCTTGTAACGCCAACCAGATGCCAAAAGCCAGATCCTTTCCCGAAGAATGTCCAATCTGCATGATTTTCTCCAACTGTTCATCTATTTTTTCTTCTTTATTTTGTGCTAAATCTGCAAATAATCCATATACTAAAGAGTTAGCATATCCTTTTATTGCACAGGTCAAGTAGGCTTGACTAATAGCGGTCGTTCCCGTTTGCACTTCTCCTAGAGCAACAGCTAACGCTGCTCCTCTAGGATCTGAAAGTGCCCCTAAAACAAGCTGATAAGCCATCAATATGTCATCACCGCTAGGCGTCAAGCCTTTCCCTCTTCCTAATAAATAGCTAACGACTTCTTGCCACTCAGTTGGTGTCCACTCTTTATCTGACTGTGCCATATTGGTAAACAAGGTACTTGCACGGTGATCCACTGGCAAACCGATTTTTGCCTGCAAGTGTTTTTTCGCCAACTTTTTTTTCAACACGAGTAATTGCTTTTTGGCTATACCTAGTGAGAATATATTTAGCGCAACCGACTGATACGGTTGAAGCGCGATTTTTTTTACACCTTGTGTGCTGTAGATCATCAACATGTCTTGACTTATTTTCACTCGATTTCCTATCTGAACAAACGGGGAAAGAGATTGGAATCGCTCCTCAGGAAGATTGATTCCAAAGCTGGACAGATAATCGTGAAAACATGCAATGTTAATCAATTGTCCATTGATTTCAAGATTGAACGAACGATCGAATACGCTGTGGATCATACCTGTTTTTCCAAATTGTTGAAGAGGGACAAGATACTCGCTCAGGTAGATTTCTTTTTTACTCAACATTGATTCCTAGTTCTTTCGCATAGGCTTCTAGTGCTTTCTCGAAACATGCCAATGGCGCTCGAACTGTCCCCGCACCAATTTGACCTACCCCAGGATTTTTATGTGCAATGCCAGTGTTTATGACCGGCGTGATTCCTGTTTCGACAACTTTTCGTATATCGATCCCTAAACAAGTGCCTTGGAAATCCCAAGTCGGTATGGAAAAAGTTGGGTTATGCCCTTCACAGATTTTGGCCATTTCATTCGATGTTGCTAATGCGTCTTCAAAGCCACCTGCGCCAACAAAGCGTGTTACTCCAGGAGCTGCCACCATAGCCATGCCACCTACACCAACCGTTTCTGTGATGGCACTGTCGCCAATATCTGGGTTACCGTCTTCTTCATTAAAACCTGTAAAATACAATCCCTTAGGTGTATTTACTGGCGCACAATGCCATGTATCGCCTGTTTCTGCGATTCGAACACCGAAGTCAACACCATTACGTGTCATCGTAGTGACGATCGTACCTTTAGTCCCTTTACGCGCACCATCAACGATTGCTTTACCAGTTGCCATCATGATATTCAAGAAGAACTGATCGGTATCTGCTAAGAACTTGATTACTTCATACTTTTGTTCTTCTGCAATCTCCGTTTTAATGATTAGTGGGGCGATTTCTTTTAAGAAATTCAGTGAGGCCGCAATGTTTCTTTGATGAAACTCATCGCCCATTGTAATCGAACGGGCAATCAAAACATTCAGATTCAATCCCTCCTCTGTTAATGCCAAGGCTTGACTGATTGTTGGACCTAAGACATCTTTGATCCAATCCAAACGATCAACGACTTCTTGTGAATACGCACCAAAACGTAAGACTTTCCCTATGCCTTCATTCAAAATACAGTATGCTTGATTCCCTTCTTTACGATTCTTAACAATAAAGACAGGCATCTCACCCGAAGTGATCCCTCCCATTGGCCCAACTGCTTGCACATGATGGCAAGGCATAAAACGGACTTCATTTGCTTCAAAAAGTGCCATTGCCTCTTCTTCCGTCTCTGCCCACCGTTCGAATAATGCCGCTCCTAGACACGCGCCACGCATCGGACCGGTCATTTCAGCCCATGAGATTGGCGGACCTGCATGTAAAAGTGTTTTTTGCTTCGGATCATTTAATTCTGGTATCACAGTTTTTGCAGGAACTACATCCGTCAGAAATGGCTGTGCATTCTTGATTTTCTCTGTCACTTTCTGATTCTCTTCTTCAATGTTGTCTTGATATTCTTCTAATGCATCCAAGATTTTGATCATTTTCTTATTTCCACTCGCACGAGGACGCCAATCCATCTGGACAGTTTGTCCACCGTAAGTATCAATCGATTCAGTGAAACTTTTCAAACCAATGTTGATAACACGTGGTTTCGTCGTCAATAATTCCATCACACGTTCACTTGGCTGAGGAACAGTTACTGTCTCCCCTTTGTATGGAATAACCTCTTTATCCTCTTCCGACAAAGTGATTCCTTTCAACAACAGCGCCAATTGAACAGCTTTTTCATTGCTTTCTGCAACAAAAACTCCCGCCTCTTTCAGACGATCGACCGATTTTTGATAGTCTTGTGGATCATTCTTCGTTCCACACACGGTCGCTACAAAATAAAGTTCACGCCCTGCCATTTCTGCTTGTGACTGCGCAGCCTTAATCGCTGGCAACAATGCACCAACCATATCCTCATGGGCACCATACCCTAAAACAACATCAAACAAAATCACACCAGTTTCTTCTTGCTTGGCATACTCTTCGATTTTATGGATACGGACTTCCGGATCAATCATTGGATGTGGTTTACCTTGCGTATAACGATCATCCCCTAAATCGATCACTTCGTATCCTTGAGATTTTAGGATGAACCCATCCGCTTTGACCAACCCACCCAAATCTAATGCTTCAGAAATCAACATTCCTGCTTCAGCAGCAAGTGTCCCACCTGAATACAAGCCTTTAACAACTTTACTTTCAGCAAGTGTGACAGTGTCTGGCTTTTCCATTGGTTCAAAATAATTCTTTTTCACTGTTGCTTCATTTGCTAGATCAACGGAAATATGTGCGGCTTCCTCTAATGTATGCGCGAGATAAACCTTTCCTTCGTGATTCGTTGGTTTTTCTCCTAAGAAAATAGCGACGACCGGCTTCGAAATACTTTGTAACAATTGCACGACTTCATCTCGTACTTCTTTTGCAGGTGGCTTAGAGATCACACAAATCACATCTGTAGGTTCATGCTTTTCAAGTGCGATGATGGCATCTTTCATGGTGATTGCCCCTACATGATCACTAAGATCTCGACCGCCTGTACCAATGGCATGGACCACGCCGCCACCAAGGCGATCAATGATCGTCGTCACTTCTTGGATTCCTGTACCAGATGCACCAACCACACCAATATTCCCTGGTGCTACAACATTTGTAAATGCAATCGGAATACTGGATAAAATTCCTGTCCCGCAATCCGGTCCCATCATCAGCAAACCTTTTTCGTGGGCTAATTTTTTTAGACGTACTTCATCCTCGATTGCGATATTATCCGTAAAGGAAAATACATGTAGATTGTTTTTCAGCGCACGTTCCATTTCTGATGCGCCGTATTCTCCTGGAATACTAAACAAAGCTACATTAGCATCTGGCAATTCTTCTAGTGCTTCTTTCCAAGTCGTTACTGACTTTTTCGTTTGTGCCGTTTCTTTTGCCGATAGATCCGCTAAAAAATCATCGATCATCGGCAGTACCTTCTCCATAATCGCCTTATCTTCACTCTCTACAACGATCATCAGATCGTTTGCAGAAGCAGTCTTGGCTTTTTCGGTTAGGAGTGACGTGTTATTCAAAATATCTTTATTGGCATCTGTTCCCATCATGATCTGACTCATATTGACTTCTTCAAGAGAATTGATTTGATTGGTCAATAGCATCAAGTTGATGGAATCTTGATAATTATTTGGTAAAACAACCGTTTCTAACATAATAGACCTCCTTAATCATTCTTACATTCTCATTGTAGAAGAATAAGAAAGTGTTTACATCGGACGTATTTCTAAAATAATGCTATACTTTTTATCCATAAAAGGAAAAAAGGAGAATACGATGAAATTAGGGGAGTTATTGTCGCTAGGGGAGCTGAAAAAAGGTAAGATCCTAACTAATGAGATTGGGTTGGATAATGAAGTTGAGACAGCGATGGTCTTGGAAGCCATTGACATCGAAAATTGGAGTAAACGAAATCAACTGATACTAACCTCGTTTTATGCATTGAATGACTTGGCAGAAAAAGAACTAGAAGATTTTTTTATCAAGATGTGTCAAATCGGAATCAGTGGACTTGTCTTAAAAACAGATCGGTTCATTAAAGTGATTCCCGAATGGTTTATTAAGTTGTGCTTCAAATATGAAATCCCCTTGATCAAGATCAGTCAAGAAATCAGCTATGAAAAAATCCTATTAACGATTTATGAACCCTTACTCAATGCACATGCCCGTACTTTGCGAACTTATTATGAAGCAAGGCAGAGATTCAATCGCTTAGAAAAACAGTTTTCTTCTTTAGAAACAATCATGCAAGAGTTTTATCAAATCATCAAACTTCCTTTTTCCTTAAAATTACTTGATAAAGAAATCGAAATCAGTGACGGTCCGATTCCTACGAATGCGATCGTACTCTCAAGGGAGATTCTTCTACAGACAGATTTCATGAAAAATGATTACTCTTTACTAACACTTTATTCTCAAACAGACTCGCGGAAATATTACGCATTAGAGATCACTATCTTCAATAACTATTCTCTCAACTGTTTGTTGCTTGTTTATCTAAACGATCAGCAAGTCAAAGAAACTGACTTAGTCATCATCGAAAATGCCATTGATGCATTACAAGAAAAATTCAATACAGAAAGTTTATTGAAGAAAGAGCGTTATACACGACTAAATAATTTGGCTGATGCCATCTTACAGAATACCCCACGCAATCCCGAAGAACTCGATAGCTTGTTGCAAGAAGCGCATATGCAGTCAAAAGATTCCTATCAAACAATTGTTTTTTCAACAAAAGAAATACCAATACAGTTGATGAAAAATCGCATCCTTACACTGTTGCGGACATTGAAAAAAGAAGCAATCTTTTTTGACCAACACCAGTATTCTGCTGTTTTATATAACTTTGATCAAACGGAAGGATCAATCACTAAAAGTCAGCTTGCACATCTAATGACAGAGATTCTTGCAGAAAATGAACAAGTAACATTTGCCATCAGCCAATCAAAGCCACGACAAGAAATCAAGGAATTGTTAATTGAGTGTTTGGATATTTTGAAATTCAACACCTCCTTCTACAACGGACCAATCGTGATATCCGAAGATATTGGTATATTCAAACATTTTATTCGAGAAAACAAGCTAGCGACATTGCAAGAAGCAATCCCTGCGAGATTAGAGCAACTAGCCCAAACAGACCACGACTTATTTGAAACTTTTTATTGTTTTTTACAACACAATCGTAACTACAAACAAACAGCAGAAGCCATGTTTTTACATGCCAAAACGATTCGTTATCGTCTCCAAAAAATTTCAGACTATTTATCCATCGATTTAACGAATCCGTTACAAATGGTCAATCATGAGATTGGTGCTTATATTATCAAGATGAGGAGACAAGCAAATGAAAGAAACCAAACAATTACTTGATGACATTACGGTAACGATCGAACACGCTCAAAGCAATACCCCAAAATATATCCTTTACCTGCACGGTGGCGGACTTATTTATGGATCAAAAACCGATTTGCCACATGCACTAAAAAATCGATTTCTAGATCAAGGCTATACGATTTTATCTCTTGATTACTTGTTGGATCCTAATACGTCGGTAGCAGAGATCATTGAAACGCTAAATAAAAGTTTTTCTGTCTTAGGAAAAATGATCATCCAAGAACAGCCCTTTGGTATTTGTGGGCGTTCTGCTGGGAGTTATTTGATGTTCCATTTAACCAAACATTTAGGTAGGAATAAAGAAATCACACCAAATTTCTTGATCAATTTTTATGGTTATACTGATTTTGAATTCTTGAAAAAAGACCCTTCTCCCACAGAGAGAACATTGACAGCTGAAGTCCTTACTGGAATCGATCAAGAAACACCACTGGCAGATGATCCATTGATGACTCGTGCCTTACTTTATCATTATGGTCAACAACAAGGTATCTTAGCCGACTACTATGGGTTACCAAAATCACAGGATTGGTCAGATTATGCCATCCGTGAAGAGGAACTCGCTGATTTCCCCCCTTGCTTTAGTACAGCCAGCACCACAGATCAAGAAGTCCCTTTTGCTTCGAGTAAAAGGCTGAGCAAACAGATCCCGGATAGTCGATTCAAACCTGTTTATGATTTAGAACATGATTTTTTGAAACAAACAAGCGAACCACAAGTCCAGACAGTCTTAAAGGAGTTATCCGATTGGTTATCCGCCAAAGAATCATTTTGACCAATTTCACATCAATCTAGGAATAAAAAAAGCCTATCCCTCAATAAACCGGATAGGCTTTCTCTTTTTACGCTTTATTTAAACCTTGTATCAATCAACTAGACATTAATTGTTATTGGTCATTCTTCACTTGCCATTCTAACTTATCTAACAACGACGTATAATCTACTTTACTAAAATCAGTCACATCGAATGTATAGAGCGTCCCCAATTCAAATTGTTCATATTGCCGTTTATCGATGATCGCGCGAAACTCTTCTTTCGTAATATGATTCGTTCCTAACGATCGATCTGCTAAGGTATCTCCGTAATGGTAATGGTCCATGATATAGCTCAAATGACGCTCTGGATCACGATCTCTTTTGTAACGTCGTTGCCATAATACATCAAAGTCTGCATGCAAACGAATCGTAATCACTTCATAACCATATTTTTCAGCTAGTGCTTGTAAGGGACCTTTTTGTTTTTCACTAAATGGATACTCAGAAGCAATCACTTTCTTTCCTGCTTCCATATATAACTCCAACGCCTGATAAAAGAATGGATACACCTTCTTTTTTTCCTGCTCTGCTCGTTCAGCTAGATCATCAAAACCAAGAGATTCGGCATAATATTCCTTGATTTCATCTAAAGTAAGACGATACATCGTCGGAAACCGTTCGAAGAGTCGTTCCATCAAATAGGTTTTCCCCGTCCCAGGACTTCCTGCCAAAAGAAGCAAGTATTTTTTCTTATTAGCTCTTTCCTGCATAAATCTCACTTCCTGTATTCAAAAACAGTCCTATCTTGTGCTTAATGATTGCTTTTACTGCTTCGTTGGCTGGGATCACATTATGTCGCAACGACTTGCTGACTTCCGTTTCACCAAAGCTTTCTTTTGCTGTTTTGGTCCAATTGACTAGCAACTCTGTCCCAACATTGAATTTGCGGATGCCATGATTGATCAACTCCGGATAATCTTCCTCTTTCACACCAGTACCGCCATGGATCACTAAAGGAACATCCACCACTGCGTTGATTTCTTTCAATAGTGGAAGATTGACTTCTGTTTTTGATTTGAATTGCCCATGATTCGTTCCAATGGCAATCGCCAATGCGTCTACCCCAGTTGCTGCCACAAATTCCACTGCATCTTCAGGCTTCGTATAGACTTTATCATCTTCTGCTACATGGATTCCTTCTTCTGTCCCACCGATCGTTCCTAGTTCTCCTTCTACTGATACACCGTGTGCATGGGCATACTCAACCACCGCTTTTGTTTTCAGGATATTCTCTTTAAAAGGCAGATGCGAACCATCATACATCACCGAAGTATATCCACTATCGATCGCTTGTTTGATATCAGAGAAATCGCGTGCATGATCCAGATGAAGAACAGCGTCAACCATTTCTTCCTCAGCAATCGTTTTAACCACATTGACTAAAACATTCATCCCAATATATTTTGCCGTATCCACGCTTGTTTGAATAATGATCGGCGCACCCATTTCTTTTGCTGCCCGTAACATTTCCGGCAACATCTCTAAATTATGGGTGTTGAATGCCCCCACTGTGAAATTCAATGCTTCTGCTGTTTTCGTTACTTCTTTTAATGTCGTATACATCTCTTATATAGCCACCTTTATTCTTATTTATTTCCAGTAATCGTTAGTTTTTTAGCGATTTGTCGCATGTCGTCCATTTTACTCATGTAGCGATCAATCCCTTGGTCATCTCCTGCTCGCGCAGCTTCTGCTCTTTTTTCATTGTATAAAGACATCAATTTCTTATAGCCGTCATTGATACTTTTTTTCAATGACAAACTTTTTTCTAATTGCTCGATTGCTTGGTCTTTGTCCCCCAACTCAGCGGATTTAAGCCCAACTTCCTCGAATAATTTAGCTAATCGGTCTATTTCTTCTGTCTGATCGATTTCTTTTTTCAATTGTTCGATTGCGGCAAGAAGCGCTTCTTTCTCTTCAATTGAAAGCTCCTCGATTTCTACTGGTTGCTCTTTTTTCTTTTTTAAGAAGCCAAACATCATGATTCCCACTTTCATTTTAGAATGCTTTTAAAATCGGACTCAAGATCCAAGCGTAAAGTAACGCTGCCACTACCGTATCGACATCCGTTGCAGTAGCACTGACAAAGCCCATCGAATTGAAGATCGTTACCAGTAAAGCTGGCAATAACGTGATAAAGAATCCATGAGCGATACCACCGATGATTGCCCCTCGTCGTCCACCAACTGCATTACCGAAAATACCTGCCGTTCCACCAGCAAAGAAATTCGTCAACATACCTGGAAGAATCATCGCTAGACCAAACATTGGTAACACAAACATTGCAATGACCGTTCCGATCGTAGTGGTAATGAATCCTAAAATCACTGCGTTCGGACTATATGGGAAAAAGACAGGACAGTCCAACGCTGGAATGGCATCAGGAACTAGTTTCATCGCAATTCCACGAAATGCTGGCACGATTTCACCTAATAATAAACGGACACCCGAAAGCAATACATAGACACCTACAACAAACTGGATGGCTTGTAAGAAGGCAAACATGATATAGTTTTGACCACCAGATAACTCCGCGGCAAACGTCTCACCCGCAAACAATACTGTCACGATATAAAGTGGCACCATCACCACCATGACCGATAAATACGTGTCCTGTAAAAATTCAAAATGAGCCGGTAACTTGATATCTTCAATCGATTTCTTGTTCTCGCCTTTTTCACCAAAGATTTTCGCTACTCCAGCCTCAAATAAATAACCGATCGTACAAAAATGCCCCAAAGCGATATCATTTGAACCAGTGACCTTACGAATGATTGGTTGAGCGATTGCTGGCATCGCCACAGCAAAAACCGCTCCAACAAAACCACCAACTAAAATCAAGACCAAGCCACGTAAGCCGGCGAAATACCCAAATACTGTAGTCATAGTTGCCATCCATAAGATTGCCTGGCCAGTCAAGAAAATATATTTCCATCGAGTAAAACGAGCAAGTAGAATATTAAAGACAAAAATAGCTAAAAATGTTAATGCGATATCTCTACCTAAGCCTAATTCATTCATCGCTTGACCGTTGATGGCTTCAATGGATGGAATGATCCCCTCCATTTGGAATCCTTCTGTAAAAATTTGTCCAAAATACGTCAAGCTACCAACAATGATACTTGAACCGGCACTTAAAACTTGAAACCCTAACAATGTTTTCAACGTACCTGAAATAATTTGACCAGTTGACTTCTTTTGTAGAATCAGCCCTAACATTGCAATCAAAGCAATCGTGATTGACGCTTGTGTCAGAATGTTCTCAATGATGAAATTGATAACGCCCATAGTCTCTCCCCCTAATTTTTCTTAATTAAATGGCTCCTTTACTTTGTAAAACGGGTGTTAATTTTTCTTCGATCTCAACTTTTGACACGATATTTTTTAAATAAACCATGGCTGTTGTCGGATCAATCGTAAATTTTTCAAATTGCGAACGGAAATTCTCAGCGGTAATGATCACATCTGGTTTCATTGAAACCGCTGAAGAAATATCGCAGTGATCCAGCTTGGCTGTTACCCCTAGTTTGTTCAATACATCCTCGGCTGACATTTGAGCCGCAAAACTACTTCCTAGTCCTGCTCCACATACAAATAAAATATTCAATTTATTCATTTCACTCTCTCCTTCTATCTACTTAAATAGTAGTTGTTTAAATGAATCCACATTCGAACTTTCGATCAAACGATTCAATTTCGTTTCATCGTTGATCAACTCGATCAGCTCTTTCATGATCGTCAGATGGGAATACGAGTCGACTGCTGCTAAACAGAAAATGATTTTTACTGGATCCATCTCGTCATTTCCAAAAGCGATAGGCTGACGGATCGTAGCGACACTCACCCCTAACTTATTGACACCATCTTCTGGTCTCGCATGCGCTAATGCCAGGTGTTTACCGATGACGATATAGGCCCCATACTCTTCCACTGCATGGACCATCGCATCGACGTAACTCGATTCAATGATGTTTTCTTTCAGTAATGGCTTAGCCACTCGTTCAATAGCTTCTTGCCAATTTTCCGCGTGTTCTTGGATCAATATATGGTTATCTGTCAAAATGTCTTTTAGCATTGGTTGGATCTCCCTTTTATTGATTTCTAAATGATTTTGCTCAAATAATGTTTCTAGTTTGGTATAGATTGGACGATCGATCTTGCCGCCGCTTTCTTCCACGATTCGTAAAACATTGGCGAATAGTTCCGTTTGTCCATTTTCTGTTGGAATCATCCGCTGGACCTTTTGATGAAGGGACAAAAATTCTGCGACGATTGGTCGATTCGCATCGGTTAAAATAGGCTCCAACACAAGCAGCGGTTTATTCTGACCAGACAATTGAAACGTACTGAAAATCAGGTCGACATCTAACTTATCGACTAACTCCGCTTCTTTTGAACTCAATACAGCAACAACTTCAATCTGCGGGAATTTCTCTTTTAAATTTTCTGCTAATAGATTGCCTGTCGCCACTCCATGGTTACAAACCACCACTGATTTATAAATATACGTAATATTCTGTTTGATCGAGCTTGCGATCGTTGAAAAATGGATGACTAGAAAAGCCAGTTCATCGTCAATCACCCGCCCACCAACTACTTCTTCGATTGTTGGCACAAATAGAGCAACGGCATCATAGATTGGACCGTAATTCACTCGGATATTTTCTTTCAATGGATTCGTCACTTGGATGCGATGTTTGATTCGAACAATCAGAGCCGTCATATGTTTATAAAGATTTTCACACAGTATTTCTTCTTTCAAATGAAACGGAATATGGGTTTGTTCCTCCACGAACTTGATCAGTTGGATCGTTAACAATTGGGCTTGGACCCATTCAAGAGAATTGTTGATATCTTTTGTGCTAAATGTCTCAATCGTAAAGCGTAGATAGTTTCGTTCAACAGGGGGAATGTCCGTCAATTCAAAGTCAACAATGACCTGCTCAATAAACTCAGAAAAACGATTTTCCTCATCAGCGAGATTTTTCCAATTGATAGCTGAGATCAATTCATGCTTTCTGACTCGTTGTATCCAAATCATCGTAAACAACAGTAACTGATTTTTATAAATATCATCTTCTTGTTTCACCATAGTGTTTGTATAGATTGCTTCTAATTTTTTGATTTCTGACAGCGGAAAATAGCGATGGAAAATTTTTTGAGCTGCTGTGACTTTCGTGTCATTTCTTGCTGAAAAATCGATTCGCCCTAGATTCTTATTGATCAAGTCATAAATCATCGTCCTGATCGAACGCTCTGCCCCTTGATAAACCAACCCTTGTTTACCATAGCTAACAATCTCAATGCCATATTTGACCAAGTCAGCTCGTAAACGTCGCATATCTTCATCCATCGTACTTTTGGAAATCATGAATGCTTCTTCCTTACGGTTCAAATAAATCGGCTGTTGTTCATAAGCAATCGCTAACACTAGATCAAAAGTACGTTCATCACGATTCAGTAACTCCTCTTGATACGCAACCAATGCGTCTGCTAATCTTTTCTCTTCCTCTTTATTTAAACGCAGTAGAAACCCCTTTTTTCGAATCGTTTGGATTTCTGCTAATTGTTGCGCCCGCAACCAACTGTTTGCATCAAGAACATCTTGGCGAATCGTCCGTTGACTTACTTGGTGTTCTAATGCTAATTGTTCCGCTTTGATCGGATAGTGATAAGATCGAAATCTTTGAAGTAATTCAACCGTTCTAGTTTTCATATGATTGATTTTCCTTTCTGAACCAAGTATATGTTTGCGCTTTCAAATAAAAAAGTAGAACTTTCTGCCAATTAAGTTGGCAGAAAAGTACGAACTCACTTGCTCCTCTTTCAAAGAAGGTATAAAAAAATCACCTACCTTTGAGAAATGAGCCGCGCAAGCCAAAAATAGAACTCCTATTTTTAGCTTGCGCGGCTCATCTCCAGAAGTTTTTTCTGGGCGATTGCTTATTCGATTGTATAGAAATAACTATTTGTTCCAACAAAATAGCTACCTCTTCACTCGTTTTAGTTGTTTGATCCCTACCAATAGAATCGCTAAATAATTGAAGAAATAACTTAATCTTTGACAAAAACCTAGTTTATCTAAAATTGGAAGATGATTCAGCACGGGTATCCTTGCCAATCCGTAAATCAACGCACTAAGCAAACTCAAAATTACTACGAGGACATAACTTCTGCCGATTGGTTGATCTGCCTCTTTTCGATAAAGCAACAAAGCAAAAACTGGAAATAAAAGAAATCCAGTATAACCTAAACTAGAACCAATATTATGCACCCACGATGAAAAATCCCATGAAGTAGCCTGTGTATTGAGACTAAACAAGCCTGTAAACAGGCAGTCTCCGATCGCATAAAAGCTTAATGAAACCACTAACCACTTCGCTAAACGAGTAGATATGTTTGCAAATGACGTATACAGTGCAGGTAAGGATAAAACAAACAAGATTCCTGAAATAACAGAAAAAATAAGAAAAGACCCTCGCACTGGACTTGCTACGTCACCAAACACGCTGATCGGCATTGTCAATTGATCTAACCCTGGGTAGAACAACCCCAGAACATAGGGTGTCGAAAAATCACTCAACACGCCTAAAAATAAAAAATATATCCCATATCGTCTCAAAAAGTCCATCTTCTCTTCCGTTCTATTTTCTATTCTCATATACAGAATAACATTTTCAATTTAATACCAAAACAAAAAAATTCTTTCTATTCTGACACATTGAGTGGTTCAGAATGTAAGAATTTTTTTGCAATACTTGTTTACTTTCTCTACTATTACGTAAGATTATCCTGCCAAAATCAATGACTCACGTCAACTTAGGTTAAGTTAATTGATAATGAATTGCTTCTTTATACGTTTCAAATAATTCGGCATTCAATTGATCCCCACCATCTATATTAGCAGAATAGAAGATCGGTGGATGTTCGATTCCTTCAGCAATCAACCGTTCACAAACTTCTACAATGATCGTATTGAGAATTGACGCACCAATGACCGTAGAAGAAGGTCCGACTTTTTGTGATAATCCGGTTAGCTCACAACAAGCATCGCCAACATCCCCATGGTTATCGATCACGACATCTGCTTTAAAAGGAATCGTTTCAGCTAGCGCTGTTCCATACCCTAACACTTATGTTTTATGAAATAAACTACTCCATGCGATTCTTCTCCTAATATCTCTCTAAAAATTCTTGGTGAAGGAGTCAACTCTCGACTTTTGTGTTTATTTTCTCAACAACCCTACAAATAACCACAGTTATCATTGATTCTATATTGAATTTCGTTATGTTCTAAGTTAGGATATTGTTATCTGCCTTTCTTTGAAAAGGCTATCATTTTTTGTTTTATGTACAATATTTGAAAGGTGTTTACGATTTTGAGAAAAAAATATAGAAAAGATTACGGCTCTCTAACTATTTTTATTGCCTGTGCGATGATCATTTTGCAAAGAGTGCTAAATTCTGCAATAACGATTCCTGCATATTCCATTAATCCCGGAAGGTTTTATCTTTATTCCTTTTTACAAGCGACTGTTGTTATTGGGACCAACTTAATTCCACTTTATCTGGGGTATCATTATAAAAAAATTGCACAGTTGAAAGTCTATCATTACTTAAGCAGGTTTTCATTCATTTATATCTTGTCTGCTTTAGTTGCGAATATCTTTTTTTATGTTCAGTCTAATGTATTGAATCTAAGAGACTATTGGTTGCTATTTACACCAATCAGTCAAAACTATTTGACCTATGCCGTATCTTGTATTTTACTTTTCATCAGCATCCCTTATGTCATCCGTTTTTTAGAAAAGCAACCTTCACCTACAATAAAAAGATTTTTATTATTTTCAACCTTGCTGCTGGTAGGTAGTTCAACACTGTTCAATAAAGATCCCTTTGCTTTACAAAATGGCAACAATATTATCTGGATTTTCTATCTATTTTTATTTGGCTATGGGCTAAAGAAATGGAAATGGGACGAAAAAATTCGTTTTAAAATCCCTCAAGCTTTTATTGCTTTACTGTTTTTAGTGGGAACGATTCTATTTATGGTTCAAATTTCATTGATCGTACGAGGAAATGCAGATACAGCTACACGGTTTATTACGCCTCATTCACTTTTTACCATGTATTACACCGTCACGTCCTTTCTGTCATTTGAACTAATATCTGAAAAATTAAAACTAAAAGCTTCGGGGACTTTTCTAGCTACGCTCTTGATCGTTACTCAAATCGTTTGTAACTGGTCCCTAGTAACCTATCGTGTCTCCGTATTCATGAAGCGGGAATTCCCCAATTCTGGAAGAGCTTGGTTACTGAACCTTGGACAATTTTTCGGCTATTATCTCTTAGCTGTCTCACTATTATGTATCGTTCTATTTTATCTACAAAAAATCCGATTCGTCCAACGACTGATCGAATTCTTTGCTTTTGATTCCCTCGATGAACTTGCTGCCAAATGTCATGGAGTTAAAAACTGGATAGTTAGTCACAAAAGCTACTTTTTCGTTGCACTCTTTTTCTATTTGTTCACATTTACACAAATATTTTTATTGGAGCAAAGAGAAACTTGGAAACAATCAATCAAAATTGCACTTGAAATTTTCACTCAACGACAAGCCCCGATGGTTTTGACCGTTTTGATTATTATGGGATTCTTTTTCTTGCTGTTACTACTTGCTAATCGATTTTGGTACGCTTTTACAGCAACCTTGATCATTAATTTACTGCTGACCATTTCAACTATCCTTAAAATGGAAATGCGTGAGGAACCTGTCTTTCCATCTGATTTAAAAATGTTGGCTGGGCTATCTGAATTGATGTCTATGGTCAGTCCGATCGTGTTCATTGCTGGTGGTCTTGTTTTGATTTTCTTGACCTTTACCAGTGTGATCATGCAGCGTCGTTTACAAAAAAAATATTCAGTGAACGTTCATTGGAAACGCCGTATCATTGGAATTCTTTTATTATCATTCTGTTTTTCTGGTGTGTTTTTTATCAATCAAAAAAATTCACCTTCATTTATTTTATTCAATTTATTTAGAGTAAACAAAACATTCCTTGATCAAAAAAGTGCCGTAAAAGACAACGGTCCGATCATTCAATTTTTAAATAATATTGATATTCAAATCATGGAAAAGCCTGAAGGATATTCAGAAGAAGCCATTAATGAAATCATGGAAAGATATAATACACGGGCACAAGAAATCAATCATACAAGAAATGAATGGTTAGCAAATCAAACCATTATATTAAATCTAAGTGAAAGTTTCAGTGATCCTGACCGTGTACCAAATCTAACCGTACACAATGATCCAATTCCTTTCGTTAAAAGTAAACTGGCAGAGGAAACAAGCGGATTGATGCTATCCGTCGGCTATGGCGGTGGAACTGCCAATATGGAATGGGAAGGGCTAACTGGTCTAAGTATCAGTAATCTATCTGCTTCCTTGGTCACTCCTTACACACAATTAGTTGAACGCCAAGATATCAGTCCAAATATTACTAATCTGTTCGATGAAAAAATCGCTATCCATCCATTTACAGCAGCTCTTTATCGCCGGAGACAAGTCTTCGACAAATTTGGATTTGATCAGTTTTATTATGTAGATGGTCCAGATGAATTAGCCTATACAGATACGATTGGAAGGAATCCCTATATTTCCGATGAATCTGCTTACAAAGATACGTTGAGAGTATTGAAAAGTAACTTGGAGTCTTCCCAATTCATCCAGTTGACCACGATGCAAAACCATATGCCTTATGATGATTATTATGATGAATTAAATTATACAGCTGAAGGGACCGCTGTTATTGCAAGCAGATATAGCGAATTACAAACATTTATGCAAGGTCTCCATTATACCGATGAAGCAGTCAAAGAATTTATTCAAGAAATC
>NZ_CP147250.1:830000-947500 GCF_017316305.2 Enterococcus sp. DIV1094 | reverse complement strand
CAAGATTTACTCAGAAATAGATAACACCAAGTGTGGTGGCGATGGCGAGAAGGATACACCTGTAACCATGCCGAACACAGAAGTTAAGCTTCTTAGCGCCGATTGTAGTGAGGGGTTGCCCCTTGTGAGAGTAGGACGCCGCCACGCTTTGTTATCTTTGGAGGTTTAGCTCAGCTGGGAGAGCATCTGCCTTACAAGCAGAGGGTCAGCGGTTCGATCCCGTTAACCTCCATATGAGCCGTTAGCTCAGTTGGTAGAGCATCTGACTTTTAATCAGAGGGTCACAGGTTCGAGCCCTGTACGGCTCATATTTTTGCGGGTGTGGCGGAATTGGCAGACGCACTAGATTTAGGATCTAGCGCCTTACGGCGTGGGGGTTCAAGTCCCTTCACCCGCATCATATGATTTATTCTATTTTTTTACGCCGGCTTAGCTCAGTTGGTAGAGCATCTGATTTGTAATCAGAGGGTCGAGGGTTCAAGTCCTTTAGCCGGCATCGTAAATACGCGGAAATAGCTCAGTGGTAGAGCACCACCTTGCCAAGGTGGGGGTCGCGGGTTCGAACCCCGTTTTCCGCTTTGCCAAAGTACTACGTACTACGCGCCGGGGTGGCGGAACTGGCAGACGCACAGGACTTAAAATCCTGCGGTGAGTGATCACCGTACCGGTTCGATTCCGGTCCTCGGCATTACAAATATGCGCCCATAGCTCAATTGGATAGAGTGTTTGACTACGGATCAAAAGGTTAGGGGTTCGACTCCTCTTGGGCGCGTTAGTTTTACGGGAAGTAGCTCAGCTTGGTAGAGCACTTGGTTTGGGACCAAGGGGTCGCAGGTTCGAATCCTGTCTTCCCGATTAGTAAATAGTTTTAAGGGGCCTTAGCTCAGCTGGGAGAGCGCCTGCTTTGCACGCAGGAGGTCAGCGGTTCGATCCCGCTAGGCTCCATTTCATTTAAATAATGAATACTTTTTTTCGCGGTGTAGCTCAGCTGGCTAGAGCGTCCGGTTCATACCCGGGAGGTCGGGGGTTCGATCCCCTCCGCCGCGATTATTTAAGAGCCTGGACCTTTAGCTCAGTTGGTTAGAGCAGACGGCTCATAACCGTCCGGTCGTAGGTTCGAGTCCTACAAGGTCCATAGCGACGTTGTATTTTCATACTGGAGGATTACCCAAGTCCGGCTGAAGGGAACGGTCTTGAAAACCGTCAGGCGGGTAAAACCGTGCAAGGGTTCGAATCCCTTATCCTCCTTTTTATATTATCGCGGGATGGAGCAGTCTGGTAGCTCGTCGGGCTCATAACCCGAAGGTCGTAGGTTCAAATCCTGCTCCCGCAATTAAAAACTAAAAATATTGGTTCCGTGGTGTAGGGGTTAACATGCCTGCCTGTCACGCAGGAGATCGCGGGTTCGATTCCCGTCGGGACCGCCACGCGGGTGTAGTTTAGTGGTAAAACCACAGCCTTCCAAGCTGTTGTCGCGAGTTCGATTCTCGTCACCCGCTTTTAGTTTTTATGGGCCTATAGCTCAGCTGGTTAGAGCGCACGCCTGATAAGCGTGAGGTCGATGGTTCGAGTCCATTTAGGCCCATTTATTCAAAATCTTAATGGTTTTGGGGAAGTACTCAAGTGGCTGAAGAGGCGCCCCTGCTAAGGGTGTAGGTCGGGAAACCGGCGCGAGGGTTCAAATCCCTCCTTCTCCGTTTCATTTTTATCTGGCCCGTTGGTCAAGCGGTTAAGACACCGCCCTTTCACGGCGGTAACACGGGTTCGAATCCCGTACGGGTCATTAGCTTTATATTGGAGGATTACCCAAGTCCGGCTGAAGGGAACGGTCTTGAAAACCGTCAGGCGGGTAAAACCGTGCAAGGGTTCGAATCCCTTATCCTCCTTTTTATATTATCGCGGGATGGAGCAGTCTGGTAGCTCGTCGGGCTCATAACCCGAAGGTCGTAGGTTCAAATCCTGCTCCCGCAATTAAAAACTAAAAATATTGGTTCCGTGGTGTAGGGGTTAACATGCCTGCCTGTCACGCAGGAGATCGCGGGTTCGATTCCCGTCGGAACCGTTTGGCTCGGTAGCTCAGTTGGTAGAGCAATGGATTGAAGCTCCATGTGTCGGCAGTTCGATTCTGTCCCGCGCCATACTGCGGGTGTAGTTTAGTGGTAAAACCACAGCCTTCCAAGCTGTTGTCGCGAGTTCGATTCTCGTCACCCGCTTTAGTTTTTATGGGCCTATAGCTCAGCTGGTTAGAGCGCACGCCTGATAAGCGTGAGGTCGATGGTTCGAGTCCATTTAGGCCCATTAGTTTCATATTATTAACTGGCCCGTTGGTCAAGCGGTTAAGACACCGCCCTTTCACGGCGGTAACACGGGTTCGAATCCCGTACGGGTCATCGAAGATACTTCAAGTAAGTATCTTTTTTTTGTTTTTGAAATAGCGTATAACGTATTCACAAAGCATACCTCTGAGTCAGTTCTTAGATGTGTGCTTTTTTTTGACTTTTCGAAAACAAATGAATATATAAAGCTAAATAAAACACTTAGGTAAAAAGATTTTTTTGTTTTTCTATCAGAATGTTTCAGTAAACAAAGTCATAGCATGCGGAAGTTCCGTTCCTATCATATTTTTTCAAGCAGGGAATTTTTTATTTTGTTTTTATATAGAATCTCTTTCCCTTATTTCTCTACTGTAAATTTTTACTATCCCTATTTTTAATGTTATAAATGAGTAATTTTTTCGTGATTTCAAAATAAATGGGTAAGTTTTATGTTAGTAATCACTATACTAGAAATAGACGTTTTGAACGAGCGTAGCCTGGAAAAGCTAACAATCATCTTTCCAATATAGGAGTTAGATCATATACATATGTGGCTTTGAGAAGAGTAAAAATATTGATTATAGGAGAAAAATAATGGAGATAGAAGAAACGCTGAAAGATAATAATAAAAATGAATTTAACCAAAAACTGGAGATATTAACTTTAGCACTCTCGCTAAAAGAAAATAATCAACGAATTGCTTCACCAGAGTTTTATAAGGCATTATACTCAACCTATATAAAAATGTTTGAGAATGATAAAGACCAGTTTTTTATTGACAAAGAAAAGCAAGGAAAAGTGATTGAGTCGTTGAAACGATCGATGGCTTTTTATAACACCAATGATTCAAGCTTTCTACAAAAAGCTTTTGATAAAATGACAAATAATGACCCAACAGATTTCATGCTTATCCCAAATTTGAACAGGTTAGATGAACAGGGGGGGATTTCCCCTTATTATAGTGGATTGCTTCTCTATAAAAAAGAGAATGATTTATTTGTCGTCTACGTAGATCGTAAAGATCAGTTTGAGAGAGGACAGGTATCTTATACTAGGATTCCAGCATCGAAAGTAACAGATTTAAGCAAAGTGATTTCTCATGAGTGGAATGTATTAAATCCGGGCGCATTCTCTCTATTCAAAGATATCGAATTGATGTCAAGTGGATTTAGTAGAGGATGCTTTAAAGGTGGCATTATTCCACTGTGGTTCAGATATGTTTTCGTTAGATACTACTGAAAAGATCATACCTCTATGGAACAATAAAGTTACCGACGCATTTATAGAAATGCGTAAGAGGTTTCTTGAAGCAGTAAAAAGTGAGAATAAAGTGTGGAATGAACCGTTTGATTACGTTTTTGACTTCTATTTATATCGTACAGGAAAGAGTAAAATCAATGAATTTTTACCTGAACTTAGTAATCATGAATGGTGGGACAGGACGATTCAGCATGCTTTCGAAAATGATCCTTACATTCATGTATTGGAGAGTAGTAATGGGCAAATCAATACGTTGGATGAAGAGCAACTCCAAAAAACGGTTGAGTGGGCTGTCAAACCAATGGAAGTATTGTATGGTAAAAAGCTTAAACACGTGGACACTACTGATTTGATAGATAGTCTTTATCTTGATGGGGTATTGATCACAATGTATGAAGATCGCTTGGCAATGATCAAGAATCCTCAAGTAAAAGAAATGAATCAACGGAGCCTCTTAAGATTAGAAGAACGATACCAAGAGGTAAATAGAGAAATAAAGCAGCGTATCTTACGTGAAAGAAAAAAATTTAATCTAGAAAATAATAGTCACTGGCTAATGAAGCGGGTATCGAATATTGCGCCAACAAGTATCAGTAAACTCTTCAAAAAAGAGAGTATAAATCAAAGTGAAATATATGATTTTAAACAAAGGCTGGATATGTTGGCTTTAGTTTTGTCGCTTAAATCAAATAATAATAGTCATTTTTTTCCGGGAATGTATAAATTATTGATTCCGACCTATATTAAAATGCTAGAAAATGATCAAGATAGTTTTTTTATTGATAAAAAAAGACAATCAAATATTGTCCAATCATTAAAACGGACGACAGAGGTTTATGAACTAAAGAAGGTAAAATATTTACAAAACATGTTTGAAAAACTACGAAATAATGATCCTACAGACTTTGTGCTTTTACCAACTAGATTTCAACTATTAGACCCAAAAGAAAGTGGTCATGCGATTGGTTTGGTAGTTTATAAAAGAGACAATGAGTTTGTTGTTCTACGAGCCGATAAAGAGCAGTTTTTTGGTCGTGGTGCGGTCTCTTATGTGAAGGTCCCAGAGAAAAAAATCAAGGATCTGAGTCAAATACTGCTCTCTACGAAAAATTATTTTGATTTAAAGCCATATGGCATATTAAAAAAAATCGAAGCAATTTCTCATAAATTCAAAGCAATCCCCTCAATAAAACTAGCGCGTCAAACAACTGGTAATTGTACGATTATTGAAATCGAAAGTACTTTGAAGATGATCCTATTCAATTGTAAGCAAGATATTTTTCGTTTGGACCCCTCTGAAATAGTTACGCCTAAATGGAATATGAGGGTACAGGAAATAGCAGCGTTAGAGATGAAGAAACGATTCGTTACTGCAATGAAAGGGCCAAACCAAGACTGGAATAAAAATTATGATCATGTGTTTGCTTATTATCTTCTTCGAAAACAAAAATCGAGGCAATGGGGAGAAGCAGAAGCGCTTATAGATAAAAATACTTGGTATGCAAACATACGTCATTTGTTTCGGAATGATTTTTACATTTTAGAAATATGGAATAATGGTGGAAAGATTCCAACTGAATTTGATCAGCGTTTAAAAGAAAAAATCAACAAACTAATGGGGCCAACAGGCATCTTGTTGAACAGAGAAATCAGAACTTTCGAGTTATCTGAATTGTATCGAGCATTGCATGCTAATGCACTTGAAGTGGAATTGTTACAAGCGAGGCATCCGTATCTCAAAATTCCTATTGCAATCGCAATCGGAGATTATTATATGGCTTGCATAAAAGCAAAGAATGTTGAAATAGAAAGTGAGATCCGCCGACGTATCAATCTCGAACAAAAGAGATCAAGTCAGCAACTACACAATCAATCACTAGCTAAAAAATCAATTAATCCTAACACACAGAACCCAGCAAGAGACGGCGCGAAAAGTCACTTTTCTTTAGCGTGTGAGCGAGTGAAACGACTAGCTGTATCTGAAAGGCGAGATGTAGAAAACAATGTAAGATTAAATAATAAGAATTGTCTTATCAAATAAGGTCACTAGAAAGTTCATTTATGATTACAAAATAGCTATTTTGGAGGGAACATGATTAACGAGGAAAATGTAGAAGTAAGCACCGCAGCGGAGAATGATTTCAAACAAAGACTAGACATACTTTCGATGATCCTATCCTTAAAAGCAAATGATCGTGAAATCAAGCATACAGACTTTGAATTGATTTTTTCGTTGTTCAAAAAAATGATCCAAAATGATCAAGATGATTTTTTCATTGATAATAAACGGCAACCGGCTATTGTTGCATCGTTAGAGCGCTCGGAGCAGATTTACCAACTGGATAAAGCAGAGGAGATACAAGAATTATTCATCGATTTGAAGACAGACGATCCAACAGATTTTCTTCTATTCCCCGTTTGTTTTTGTGTGAATGAAGAGGAACGACCGCCTCGTCATTTAACTGCTTTGACGTTCTACAAAAAAAATGATCATTTGCTTATGATTCATGTCGATAAGGAAAAATACTTTAAAGAATCGACTGTTTCTTATGTGGAGATACCTATGACGAACATGGAGATATTAAGTGAACTCCTCCTTTTTTCCCGGGATCGTATCGAATCTGGCGCCTTTAGTGTACTGAAAAAAATCGAAACGATTGCTGGAGAATTCCAACGTCTTCCGATGATCGAAATGAAAGGACAAATGATAGGCAACTGTGTGGTTAGCGAAATCGAAGCAGCTTTGAAAGTCGCCTTGTTCAACTGTAAAGTAGACTTATTCTCGTTTGAGGCAGATGAAGTAGTGATACCAAAATGGAACTTGTTCCATGACGATTCGACGTTAGAAATGCGTCTAAGATTTTTGGAAGCACTCAAAGTAGCGAATCAAGAATGGAATGCCCAGTTTGACTATATCTTCGATTATTATTTATACCGAAAAGGGCACACTACAAAAACCTCACTCTTACATATCAATCGTTCGACCTATCAGTGGTATAACCTCATTCAGACAGTTTTCGAAATGGACCCGTATATCCATGAAATGAAGAATGGTAATGGAAATCCGCCAGTTTTGGATGAAACAAAATTAGTAAAAAGACTCGATCAGACAGTTGAGTCATTAAGTGAATTGTATCAGGTGGCGCTTAAAGATGTGAATGAGGAGGAACTGACACGAATGCTTAAATTTGATGGCTGTTTGCTTTCGATTGTCGAAGATCGATCAGCCATCATGGAGATCCCAGTGGCAAAAGAAATGAATCAATGGTTACTTTCAGGGCTAGCAGACCGTTTTGAAGAAAACCTTGAAGAATTAAAAAGACGTGCTGAAGTAAGAAAGAATGAATGGCAAATCTCACATGAAGAGAAAGGATTCGCTCAATTTGCCGAGCCGTGGTTACCGACAAGCAACACTCATTTTTCACAACCAGAGCAACTCGAAGTGAAGGAAATAGATGAGTTTGCAAGAAGAATCGACATGTTGGCTTTGACTTTATCACTAAAATCATCTAACAACTTTTGTGTATCACCAGAAAATTACGAGTTGTTGTTTTCAACTTATATCAAAATGATCGAAAATGACCAAGACGATTTTTTCATTGATAAAAAAAGACAACCAAAAATCATTCGTTCCTTGGAGCGAACAATTGACTTGTATCGTTTGGGTCAGCCCAATGATCTAAAGATTGTTTTAGAGAATCTGAGAAATAATGATCCAACAGATTTTCTGCTTTTTCCGACGAGTTATTTTTTTCCAGATCCTGATGAACTGGGGTACGTCTGTGGTTTGACGGTCTATAAAAGAGGCGGGCAATTTGTCGTGATGCAAGTGGATAAAGAAAAAGTGATTGGTGCTGGTTCTGTATCTTATGTCCAGCTCTCAGCAGCTAAAGTAGAAGAGTTAAGTAAGGTTCTCTTTTCGACACGAGATTTACTAAATTTTCGTCCCTATGAGACACTCATAAAAATCGAAGCTCTTTCTCATCCGTTCCAAAAGATCCCTGCGATCCAGTTAGCACGCCCAATGTCTGATAATCATGCGGTGAGTCAAATCGAAACGACTTTAAGAATCATTCTGTTCAATTGCAATCATTCGCTGTTTGACTTGCCTCATCGACCTAAAATCACACCAAAATGGAATCGTCAGCTCCCGTATCCAACGTTAGAGATGAAGAGAAGGTTTGTTCATGCGCTCAAAGGAGATAATCCAGACTGGAACCAACAGTATGAGTATGTTTTTGGCTTTTATCTATATAGGAAATATTCCTATAGCCAAATCAAATATGGGGTTCTCGCTAACCATAAAGATGAATGGTACCAAAATGTCTATCTATTATATGCAAATGACCCTTATATCAAGGTGATCCTGAACAATGGGGGATATATTCCGAGTGTGTTAAATTCGCATATCAAAGAAGTGATTTTAGAAGTAGTTGATCCGATCGGGCAGTTATATCAAAGTAAGCTAAGGCAAGTTGAGTTAATAGATTTACATGATGCGGATGAGAGAATCAGAAAAGAAATTCAATTGACAAGAGAGCGAAAAGCATATATCCAGATACCGATAGCTGAAAAGATCACAAGTTCTTTGATTATAGGTCTCCAGGAAAAAAGAAAGGACATCCAGGAGGAAATCAAGTACCGCGATAAAAAGAAACAGCTTGATCTATTTTCTGAGAAATCAACTCAGATCAATCAACAATGGTTTCCATTTTCTTATCATCACAGGAGTACGCAAACCGCTCGCCCACTTCCAGCTAATTCTGAACAACTAGCGGTTTGTTCATCACAAAAAAATAAACTCTCTTCGGTGCTTGCTCATGTCAAACAGCATGCACAAGTAATCAGCAAAGATTTAGCGAGAAAGCCAGCAGTCTATGAACTGAAAAGACAATAGAAAATCAAAGGTAAGCACTTCTTATGCTTCCTGTTACTGAAGTAGGCGATCGCTTATTTTTTACATATACAAAACTTTCTCTTTTTTCTAAAAAGTAACAAAAAAACGAGCGTAAAATCGGTTTATCTGCTATACTTGACTCGTTGCAAGTTCCCGAGAGGATCCGTACGAACGGAGATGCCTTGTAACCGAATTTAACTAGGGGGAATCATATTATGGTAGAAAGACATTTATTTACATCAGAATCTGTTTCAGAAGGACATCCGGATAAGGTCGCTGATCAAATCAGTGATGCGATTTTAGATGCGATTTTAGAACAAGATCCAAATGCAAGAGTAGCTTGCGAGACTTCTGTAACGACAGGACTTGTCTTAGTATTTGGAGAAATCTCTACGACAGCTTACGTAGATATCCAAAAAGTAGTACGTGAAACAGTAAAAGAAATCGGCTATACTCGTGCAAAATTTGGCTTTGACGGTGATACTGTGGCAGTATTGGCAGCAATTGACGAGCAGTCACCAGATATCGCTCAAGGAGTCGATGAAGCACTTGAGATTCGTGACGAAAAAGAAAGAGATTTACTCGATGAGATCGGTGCGGGTGACCAAGGTTTGATGTTTGGTTTTGCGGTAGACGAAACGCCGGAATTAATGCCTTTACCAATTGCATTAAGTCATCGTTTAGTACGTCGTTTAGCTGAACTGCGTAAATCAAAAGAGTTAACTTATTTACGTCCAGATGCGAAGTCACAAGTAACAGTTGAATACAACGATCAAGGGGAACCAGAACGAGTTGATACGATCGTCATTTCGACACAGCATGATGATGCGGTTGATAACGATACGATTCGTCAGGACGTCATTGAAAAAGTGATCAAAGAAGTTATTCCTTCAGAGCTTCTTGATGAGCAAACAAAATATTATATCAATCCTACTGGACGTTTTGTGATCGGCGGACCTCAAGGGGATGCTGGATTGACTGGACGAAAAATCATCGTTGACACATATGGCGGCTATGCTCGTCATGGTGGCGGTGCGTTTTCTGGTAAGGATGCAACAAAAGTGGACCGTTCAGCAAGTTATGCGGCACGCTACATTGCAAAAAATATCGTAGCAGCAGGACTTGCTCGCAAAGTAGAAGTCCAATTAGCCTATGCTATCGGTGTGGCGCAACCCGTTTCCATCTCGATCAATACATTTGGAACTTCAGAAGTGCCGGAAGAAGCATTGATTGCTGCGGTAAGAGAAAACTTCGATCTACGTCCTGCGGGCATCATCGAAATGCTCGATTTGCGTCGTCCAATCTACAAGCAAACAGCTGCATATGGACACTTTGGTCGTACAGATGTTGACTTACCATGGGAAAAAACAGATAAAGTAGATGCACTAAAAGCTAGTTTAGCTAAATAATTTATATTTGAATTGAACGCACTCGCTGAGTGTGAGAAGCATCAAATGTAGACCAGTAAGCCGGGATATTCGAAAGTAGCTGATGCTACTTTCAGGATATGTTGGCTTTTTTATTCGAGTCGAAGCTTTCGAGGCAGATGCTACGTTTTGAATGATTTTAGGGACTAAAAGGGAGTGAGCGTAAAAATGGAAAGAAAAACAAACGTGACAGTCGTAACGATTTGCGTATTTATCGCTACGTTTATGACCGCCATTGAAGGAACGATCGTGACAACTGCGATGCCAACGATCGTTGGATCACTGCACGGAATGGAAATGATGAACTGGGTATTCTCGATTTATCTATTAACGAATGCGATGTTGACACCGATCTATGGGAAACTTGCAGATAAAGTTGGCAGAAAACCAATCTTTATTTTTGGTACGCTATTATTTATTATTGGTTCGCTCTTTTGTGGACTTTCCCAATCGATGATTGGTTTGATCATTTCCCGTGCAATCCAAGGAATGGGCGCAGGCGCAATGATGCCAGTCGCATTGACGATCATTGGCGATCTTTATACGATTGAAAAAAGGGCAAAAGTATTAGGGCTAAATAGTTCAGCATGGGGCATTGCCAGCGTGTTTGGACCTTTAGCTGGTGGCTTTATTGTTGAAGCGTTGAGCTGGCATTGGATTTTCTTTATCAATGTGCCAATCGGTTTGTTACTAATGGCGTTGATCTGGTTCTACCTCAATGAACCAAAAACAACGCGTGAAGCAAAACCAATGGATCTGAAAGGCAGCTTTAGCTTGATGTTCATGTTGGTGTTACTTTTATTAGGGTTTCAATTACTCGGTGATCAGGGGCTGACTCCATTTGTGTTGGCGTTATTAGTTGGTAGTGTTCTTTGCTTTTTCCTATTCTTGTCTGTGGAGAAAAAGGCAAAAGATCCGGTCATTATGCTTGATCTATTCCGAAATCCGTTATTTGTCGTCGTGAATGCAGCGGCTGCTTTAGCTAGTGGCTTTTTAATGGGAATCGATGTTTACATCCCAATGTGGATGCAAGGGGTATTAGGACTTAATGCGGCAATCGGTGGATTAGTCTTAGCACCACTTTCACTGGTGTGGATGGTCGGTTCATTCTTAGCAAGTAAGTGGATGACACAGATGACGACTTACAAAGTATTACGCATCGGGTTGCTCATTACGATCATCGGCGGCGCAGGACTTTGGTTGATGCCTTTTCAAAGTAACTTCTTATGGTTTTTCTTGATTTCAACCGTTATTGGTGTTGGATTAGGGATTACGATGACGACATCTACTGTCAGTGCGCAAAACAGTGTGCCTTCAGAACAACTAGGAGTCGCTACCTCATTCAATACGCTAGTGCGTACGATCGGTCAAACAGTGATGGTTGCTGTTTTTGGGTTGTTGATCAATCGAGTCACACAAGCCGAACTAGCTACAAGCCAATTGACCGACGATCCAGATATCATGAACAAACTAGTCAATCCACAAACAGCAAAATTGATCGATACAGAAATATTAACGCCATTACGAGAGATTTTGTATCATGGGCTACACCAAGTCTATCTAGTGGGCTTATTGTTAGTCGTTCTTGCGCTAGGCTTGACATTTTTAATCCGACAAAAAAATGCTACAATAAGAGAATACAAGTAAATTGACAGATCGTAATCAGAAAAATGATCTGAATAAAGTAAAGAAGGCGACATTCATATGGCATTTATCCAAGCAAATGTTTATTCAAATGTGTTAGAAATGGAAGTAAATCTAAATGTGATCTTACCTCAGACCACGAAAAAAGTGATTGGAACAAGCTCGTTAGCAAATACGACAGACGTTCCTGTGCTTTATCTGTTACATGGGATGGGAGGCAACCATAGCGTATGGCAACGCCGAACTTCGATTGAGCGATATGCGGCAGATTATGGATTGGCTGTCATCATGCCATCGACTGATTTAGGCTGGTACACGGACACGACTTACGACATGAACTACTGGACCTTCATTTCAGAAGAACTACCAGAGATCTGTCATGAGTTATTCCCACAGTTAACGACGAAGCGCGAAAAAACATATGCAGCTGGGCTTTCTATGGGTGGCTACGGCGCATTGAAACTCGGTTTAGCGAAAGCGGAACAGTTTGCAGCGATCATTTCTCTATCTGGTGCTGTGTCGGTAGGCAATCGAATGGAAGATCTACTAATGATCCGTCAAGCGAAATTCTGGGAAGGGATCTTTGGACCATTAGATCGTATTCAAGGTTCAGTCAATGATCCAGCCTATCTTGTCGAAACATTAGCAAGTAGCGGCAAAGAAGCGCCACGCATCTATCTCGCTTGTGGAGAATCAGATTTTCTTTATCAAGCGAATCAAGAGATGGCCGAGACATTAAAAGAAAACAACATCGATGTGACATTCGAACATGGGCCCGGTGAGCACGATTGGATTTTTTGGGATCAATGGATTCAACGAGCACTCGCATGGTTGTTCAACAAAGAATAGGAAAAAGATTACCGAAGTGACCAAAAATGGTCACTTCTTTTTTTGTGGGTTCGAGCAAAATAGGTGCTAATTTTGTTGGACATATGGATAATAAAGAGAAATTCGATAACGTACCTTTTATGGTGTCAAAGAGAAAAATCAGGAAGGGAGTAAAGGAGATTTAAAAACAGGTGCTTCAAACTTTCTGTCTATCATAAAAGTAGTTCCAGCGTTTTAAAATTACAGGTTGATTTCTTTTTTTAAACATGGTAAATTGTTAGTCGGTCTAATTTTTACTCATTATAAAATAGGTCGGTTTATTCTAATAAAAGAGAGGTGTAAGTCACAAATATGAAGCTTATTTTAAAACATGCAAAAAACTATCGATTGGCTGTTTTTGTTTCTTTGCTTTCTGTCGCACTGATGGTGACAGCTGCATTATGGCAACCTAAGTTGTTACAACAAGTACTAGAAGCAATCATCACCGAAGACAGCGACGAAATGCGATCAATCGGCATTTCTTTGATTAGTTTAGCACTCCTAGGTTTAGCAGCTGGGGTCACGAATACGATATTTTCTGCTAAGGTCGCTCAAGGTGTCAGTGCAGATATCAGAGAGGAAGCATTTCGTAAGATCCAAACATTTTCGTTTGGGAATATCGAACAGTTTTCTGCTGGAAATCTAGTAGTACGTTTGACGAATGATATTACTCAGATCCAAAACTTAGTCATGATTTCCTTACAATCGTTGTTCCGTATCCCATTTCTGTTTATTGGCGCATTTATTCTTGCGATGACAACGATGCCTCAATTGTGGTGGATCATCGTTCTTTTGATCGTTGCAGTCTTATTGATCACAGCACTGTCCTTTACACGTATGGGCAAGCACTTTATGATCATCCAAAAATTGATCGATAAAGTAAATAGTATCGCAAAAGAAAACTTAATGGGTATTCGTGTCGTCAAATCGTTTGTCCAAGAAGAAAATCAACTAAAAGAATTTAGCAAAGTCAGTGAAGATTTAACGAAGCATAACATCATAGTTGGTACATTATTTTCAGTAATGATCCCATCTTTCATGTTAGCAGCGAACTTAGCTGTGGTAGGGGCAATCTTTTTTGTGAGTGATCTTGCAAAAGATGATCCGACTTTGATTGGCGGTATTGCTTCATTTATGAACTATTTGATGCAGATCATGATGGCGATCATCATTGGTGGAATGATGATGATGATGACTTCCAGAGCTGCGGTTTCATTAAAACGGATCAAAGAGATCTTAGATACTGAACCCGACTTAACTTATTTAGATGTACCTGAACAAGAATTAACTGGTTCTGTTCGTTTTGAAAATGTATCTTTCCGTTACCCTGGAGATGATGCAGATACACTCAAAAATATCACTTTTTCAATTGAACCTGGTGAAATGGTTGGTATCGTTGGTGCCACAGGTGCTGGAAAATCAACCTTAGCACAATTGATCCCACGATTGTTCGATCCAACGGAAGGGAAAGTAGAAGTTGGTGGTGTCGATCTACGCCAAGTGAACGAACATAGTTTAAGAAAAACGGTTTCGTTTGTTTTACAAAAAGCCATTCTTTTCTCCGGAACGATTGCGCAGAATTTACGACAAGGCAATAAGAATGCGACAGAAAAAGATATGGAGAATGCTTCTTCGATTGCGCAAGCGAAAGAGTTTATCGAAAAGTTAGCAGATCGTTATGAAGCACCAGTCGAAGAGCGAAGCAGCAACTTTTCTGGTGGACAAAAACAACGTTTATCGATCACACGTGGTGTCATTGGGCAGCCTAAGATTTTGATTCTTGATGACAGTACCAGTGCATTGGATGCTCGTTCTGAAAAACTAGTTCGAGAAGCGCTTGATCGTGAGTTGAAAGAAACGACAACGATTGTTATCGCCCAAAAAATTGCTTCTGTTGTCAAAGCAGACCGCATCTTAGTCTTAGATGAAGGAAAATTAGTGGGTGAAGGAACACACGAAGAACTCGTTGCCAACAATCAAGTATATCAAGAGATTTTTGAAACACAAAAAGGAACGGAGGAGTAGCCATGACTGATTTGATCAAAGCAAGTAAGTTTTTCTATCATTATTTGAAGCGGTACAAGGTTTCCTTCTTCTTTATCTTTCTTACGGTGATTGCAGCAACGTACTTACAAGTGAAAGCACCTCAATATATTGGGGAAGCCTTCCAGGAATTAGCGAATTACATCGGTGCCTTGATGCAAGGCGTAGATGATAAAAGTAGTTTCCTTTCAATTATTTGGAGACTCTTGATGTTCTATGTCTTAGCCAGTGCAGCGAATTTTATTTATAGTATCTTATTTACACAAGTCGTCGGAAAATCGACGAACCGTATGCGTGTTGGATTATTCAATAAACTAGAAAAATTAACGATCCGCTTTTTTGATTCGCATCAAGATGGTGAGATCCTTAGCCGTTTTACGAGTGACTTGGATAATATCCAAAATAGTTTGAACCAAGCACTTCTTCAAGTGATCACAAATGCTGTTTTATTAGTGGGGATCTTGATCATGATGTTCAGACAAAATGTCCAACTTGCTTGGGCAACGATTGCTTCGACACCAGTAGCGATTTTGATTGCTGTACTTGTTATCCAAAAAGCCCGTAAATATGTCGACATCCAACAAGATGAAGTCGGTAAATTGAATGGTTATATGGATGAAAAAATCAGTGGGCAACGTGTGATCATCACAAACGGACTTCAAGACGAAACGATCGAAGGTTTCTTAGCGCACAATAAAACCGTTCGTGAAGCAACGTTTAAAGGACAAGCGTATTCAGGCTTGCTCTTTCCAATGATGCAAGGCATGTCTTTAGTCAACACAGCCATCGTGATTTTCTTTGGTGGTTGGTTAGCCTTGAACGGCGACTTGGAACGTTCTGTCGCATTAGGGCTAGTGGTTACATTCGTTCAATATTCACAACAATATTATCAACCATTGATGCAGATTTCTTCAGGTTACAGCATGATCCAATTAGCGATCACTGGAGCACGAAGATTGAATGAAATGTTTGATGAAAAAGATGAAGTGAAACCGCAGAATGGTAAAAACTTCACAGGTATTGAAAAAGGCTTATCATTGACGAACGTTGACTTTGGTTATAGTCCAGAAAAACTAGTGTTAAATGATGTCTCTATCGACGTCAATAAAGGTGAGATGGTTGCCTTAGTTGGACCAACTGGTTCAGGTAAAACGACGATCATGAACTTATTGAATCGTTTCTACGATGTGAACGGTGGTTCTGTGAGCATTGATGGGACAGATATTCGTGAGTATGACTTGGACGAATTGCGTCGACATGTTGGCATCGTGCTACAAGAATCGGTTCTCTTCTCAGGTACGATCCGAGACAATATTGTGTTTGGTAAACCAGATGCGACCGACGAGGAAGTCATCAATGCAGCCAAACAAGCAAATATCCATGACTTTATCCAAACATTAGAACAAGGCTACGAAACACATGTCTCAGAGGAAAACAACTTGTTCAGTACAGGGCAAAAACAATTGATCAGTATTGCGCGCACGATCATTACGAATCCAGACTTATTGATCTTAGATGAAGCAACAAGTAACGTGGACACAGTGACTGAGGCAAGAATCCAAAAAGCAATGGATGAAGCCATCAAAGGTCGTACAAGCTTTGTGATCGCCCATCGCTTGAAGACGATCCTGAACGCCGATCGTATCGTTGTTTTACGAGACGGTAAAGTGATCGAAGAAGGCAACCACCATCAATTATTAGCCGAAGAGGGCTTCTATGCGGAGTTGTATCATAATCAGTTTGTATTTGAGTAAGTCAAAGTTTCACTAAAACAATCAAGCAGGGGCAAGATAGAAGTATGTAGCCTCGATTTTAAAGCTGGTATCCACGAAATTAGGTTTCCGATTTTTGTGGCTACCAGCTTTTTTCTAAAGAGGATCTTTTGTTTCCGCTATTTATTTGGATTTAATATCAGAAAGTGTTCCAACTGACTAGCAAAAAAATAGTTAGATAAGGAGAATCCTATGGATGAACTTGAAGAATATAGCCAAAGTATTGAAAGTAAATGGCAGCAGGCCTATTTTGAATTAGCTAAGGTCATAGAACAAAATATACCAGAGGGATTTGTTTTGAAGATGCAGTATGGGATGCCAACGTATGTGGTTCCGTTAGAAACTTTTCCTGAAGGGTATCTGAATCGAACGTATGAGCCTTTACCATTTATTAGTCTGGCTGCTCAAAAAAATCATCTTTCGCTTTATCATATGGGATTGATAGGGAATAAAGACCTACTAAATTGGTTTCATGAAGAATATAAAAAACAGGTTCCAACGAAACTAAATATGGGGAAAAGTTGCATTCGTTTCAGTAATCCTAAACATATTCCCTATTCCCTTATTGGAGAATTAGTTCGTAAGATAAGTGTGGAAGAGTGGATAAAAAGTTATGTGACATTTTCAAAGAATACTAAGAGAAGGTAACTGTTTAGGCATTTACTTTCCCATTAAAACAGCGCAGAAAGCAAGAATTAAAAAAGTGATGGCTAAGCGAGCAAAAACCACTAGCTGGCGGACTAGTGGTTTTCTTTTACATTTCAATATGAATTAACGGATAGGCTTGTTGTCTTTTTTGGCAATTCTACAATCCAGCCATTTGCAGATGTAATGAGCGGTTGCAAGTAATACATAGAACACAGTAAGGAGAACAACATGGGAATCTTAGGAATAATCATCGCAGTTATCGGTTTTGTTCTAGCAGTAGGTTTTACGGTGTTGATCATTCGCATGGTAAAGCAATATTTTTTTAAATAATAGGACAAAACCATTAAGTGAGTAGCTAGTAAGAAATCGCTGGCTACGGTCGTCTAACAAAAACCGCCTTATCTTCTTAGTTTTATCACACTAGAAGATAAGGCGGTTTTGTTAGTTACGTACTTTCTTTTTTTCGATACAATACAAGATCGGTGGATTGTTTTTTTGGTTGATAAATTGATAATTCAAAACGTTGAATTGTTCTTGAGGTAGTGCTTGGCAAAAACTTTGGACCATGTCTAGTTCTGCTTCGCCACCTTCATGGCCATAATAAACGACGATGATCATTCGACCTTGTGGAACTAAACGTTTCAAGATTTCTTCCATCGCTGTTTTTGTCGTTTCAGGAAGAGTGATGATTGATTTATCACTTTTGGGTAAATAGCCTAAGTTGAAGATGCCGGCTTTGATTAGCTGTTGTTCAGGAATGACCTCAGCGATAGTTTCATGTCCTTGTAAAAACAAGGTTGCTCGTTCCGTCAGATCATTTTCTATCAATTTTTGCTGGGTGGCTTCGAGTGCTTGTTTTTGGATATCAAAACTATACACTTGACCAGTTCGTCCAACTTTTTCCGCAAGAAATACAGTATCATGTCCATTGCCCATCGTGGCATCGATCACATAATCGCCCGGTTGAATAATCTCTTCCAATAGCGTATGACTAAAATGCAGTGCTGTTTTCAACATCCGCTTTTGACTCCTTTTCGAATATCATATTTCCCTTGGTAACTATTGCGCCGAATCATTTCTTCATCGATCGCATTCAAGACTTCCCACTTCTTCAAACTCCACATTGGACCGACCAACGAATCCCACGGAGCATCACCAGTCAAACGGTGAATGATGATCTCTTGAGGAATCATTTCGAGCTGGTCACAAATGACCGATACATAATCGGCTCGACTCATCAATTGCAGTCTTCCCTCATGATAGTCGCGTAACATTTTTGTTTTACGCATCAAGTGCATCAAGTGTAGTTTGATGCCTTGGATATCAGAATCTAAGATCGTTCGTCGGACATTTTCCCGCATCATATCCAATGATTCTCCCGGTAAACCGTTGATCAAATGCGTACATACGCGTATGTTGTGTTTCCGTAGTTTCGCTACACCGTCTAGGTACGTTTGATAATCATGTGCCCGATTGATCAAGACGGAGGTTTCTTCATAAGTGGTTTGTAACCCTAGTTCTACCCATAAGTATAAACGTTGATTCAATTCAGCTAAGTAATCCACGACTTCATCAGGCAAGCAATCTGGTCGGGTACCAATCGATAGACCAACGACACCAGGCAAGTTGATGACTTGTTCAAAGCGTTCACGAATGACTTCAACAGGTGCATGTGTGTTCGTGAAATTTTGAAAGTAAACGATGTATTGGTCCACTTGTGGCCATTTTTTGTGCATCATATCGATTTCTTTTTGAAATTGGATAGGCAAGGGATCTTCTGGGGCAACGATCATATCGCCAGATCCCGAAACACTACAAAACGTACATCCGCCATGAGCCACTGTACCGTCACGATTGGGGCAATCAAAACCACCGTCGATCGGTACTTTAAAAATTTTCCCACCAAATTCATGACGTAACGCATAATTCCACGAATGGTATCGTTTATTTCCTCCTGCATAAGGAAAATCCATTAGGAACCCCTCTTTCTGTTTGAATGTATGAATGGTAAACGTTGTTGGACATACCAAGGATAAGACAAGCATATCCAGAAAAGGCTCAAGCTATACCCACCAAGGATGTCACTCGGATAATGGACCCCTAGATACACACGACTAGCGCCAATGCTTACAATCAGTACACCTAATAATACTTGGATCATCCACACCCATTCTTTCGTCTTGATCAACGAAGGCATCAAAAAAATCAAGGTGCCATATAAGATCATACTTGTGGCGGCATGTCCACTTGGGTAACTGTAGGTCGTTTCGACAACTAAATGTTGCAAACTTGGGCGCTCACGCATCACCAATAGTTTGATCAGTGGGTTGAAGATCCCGGCAACCAGTACAAAATTGAAGACGAACCAATAGAGTTCTTTTCTTTTTTTCTTGAACCATAGCCAAAAGGCAACTAAAGCGAATACTAAAATCACCGTTGTGGCATTTCCAAATGTCGTGATAAAGCGCTGAAATGGATTCCAGTCAGGATAAGGGATACGTATCCAATGGGTCAACGTCTGATCAAAATCAGATAATAGTTCAACGCGAAATAAGACAAGCAGACTCAAAGCTAAAAAAAGCAAGAAAAAGCTTGCGGCTGAAACTTGGAAGGCTTTTTTATATTTCATTTTATTCCTCCTTCATGCTCCATTATTATAGCATTTATTTAAGAAGGAAAAACAAGAGTTTTCTATTCCTTTGATCTTAGATCGAAGAAGAAAAATGATTTGTTATGCGATTTGTAATGTAATGGCAACTCTAAAGTAATATAACTGACATATTTAATTTTAAAAATAGATTGACGTATATAATTTAATAACTTCATATCGTTTAAATAAAGGGTTAACAAATGCGCAAAACTGGAAAATTACGAAAGATTACATATAGATTACAAAACATCGTAATAGTCTTAAATAACTTTTAATAAATTTTAAGAGAAGTTATAATTATTGTTAAGAATATATAATAGTAATTAAATACGGAGGATAGTATATGCAAAAGGAATTAGTAGGACGAAAAGAACGCAGACGTCTGGAACAAGCAAAGCGTTACCGTAAAGTGAAGCGAAGTGCGGCAATCGTCGGAACCGCAATGGTTGGCTGTTCAGCAGTAGCACCAGTACTACAATCAGTAGCTGTAAACGCTGATGAAACGCCAATTCAAATGAATTCACGTATCAATACCGCAGCATTTATCACAGAAATTGCCACATTTGCACAACCCATCGCTAATGCGAATGATCTATACGCTTCAGTGATGATCGCACAAGCAGTCGTTGAAAGTGGTTGGGGAGGCAGTACATTATCACGTGCGCCGTATCATAATTTATTTGGGATCAAAGGAAGCTACCAAGGACAAACTGTTTATATGGATACGCTTGAATTCTTGAATAACCAATGGGTGACGAAAAAAGAACCATTCCGTCGTTATCCTTCTTTCGCAGAGTCTTTTAGTGACAATGCCTATGTACTTAGAAATACTTCATTTGGTAATGGCTACTACTATGCGGGCGCTTGGAAGAGCAATACACGTTCTTATACGGATGCAACTGCCTACTTAACAGGGCGTTATGCGACGGACCCAAGCTATGCGACAAAATTAAACAATTTGATCATGACGTATGGTTTGACGAAATATGATACACCAGCAACTGGAAACGCAGGCGGTGGAGCAACTACTGGCGGCGGCAATACGATCAATACAGGGAATACAGGAAGTACGAACACAGGAAGTACGAACACAGGAAATACTGGTGGAAGTACAAGTACTGGTTCAACAACGTACACAGTTAAATCTGGTGATTCAGTTTGGGGCATCTCAAATGCACACGGTATCTCAATGGCACAATTGATCGAATGGAATAATATCCAAAATAATTTTATTTATCTAGGACAAAAATTGACGATCAAAGGCGGAACAGCTGGCGGATCTTCAACAACAAATTCAGGAAACAATACGACTTCAGCAGGTAGTAGTTCTGCTGGAACGACAACTAACAATTCATCTGGTACACGTTATACAGTCAAAGCAGGCGACTCTGTTTGGGGCATTTCAAATGCGCATGGTATCTCAATGGCGCAATTGATCCAATGGAACAATATCAAGAATAATTTTGTTTATCCAGGTCAAAGCTTGATCGTTTCAAATGGTGGGGCTTCTGTAAGCACACCTTCGACACCAAGTACAACACCGTCAACGCCGTCAACACCAAGTACAGGTACTCCAGCTTCTGGTGCAAGATATACGGTCAAAGCAGGGGATTCTGTCTGGGGCGTTTCCCATGCACATGGTATCTCAATGGCACAGTTGATCCAATGGAACAACATCAAGAATAACTTTATTTATCCAGGTCAGCAGTTAGTCGTTTCAAATGGCGGTTCTTCAAGTACTGCTTCAACGAATACGGCAACTTCAACACCTGCTAACAACACAACTACATCAAATACAGCAAGCCAAGGCTCAGGGACTTATACGGTCAAAGCTGGAGAATCTGTGTGGAGTGTAGCCAATAAAAACGGTATTTCGATGAACCAATTGATCGAATGGAACAATATCAAAAACAACTTTATCTATCCAGGTCAAAAACTGATCGTAAAAGGTGGCAGTACAGCGACACCAGCGGCTACGCCGACGACAACACCGACAGCGACACCAACACCAACACCAAGTACACCAAATACGTCAGCAACGACAAACACATCAACGTCTGGTGATACGATCTATACAGTTAAAGCCGGTGAATCTGTGTGGGGTGTAGCCAATAAACATGGAATCACGATGGATCAATTGATCGAATGGAACAACATCAAAAACAATTTCATTTATCCAGGTCAAAAAGTGATCGTGAAAAAAGGCAATACAACAGTAGCGCCTACTTCTAATGAGGGCAAACGTTATACGGTGAAAGCTGGAGAATCCGTTTGGGGCGTGGCAGATAGCCATGGTATTACAATGGCACAATTGATCGAATGGAATAACATCCAAAATAACTTCATCTACCCAGGTCAAAGCTTGATCGTTGCAAAATAATCGCTTCAACTGAAATAATAGTTGAAGGATTCGCTAATATTTGTTACTATGAAGCTACTAAAAATTTAGTTGTTCAACGTTTGAAAAGGAAGTAGTAAAAAGTCGAAAGTTATAGAGAGCACATGGTTGGTGAAAATGTGTACGGACGCTTTTGAACTCGCCTTTGAGTTGCACCTGCTGAACGATTTCTTCCAGTAAGCAGAGGCGGTGACGACCGTTACAACGTTCAAGGTCTTGTTTAGCAAGGCAAAATTAGGTGGTACCACGTAGATTACGTCCTATAAAAAGAGCAATCTTTTTATAGGATTTTTTTGTTTTTTCGTGGGCAGGGACTACAGGATAGGTCACTACATCAAAACAGGAGGTTCAAGATGAGCTATAATCACAAGGAAATCGAAAAGAAATGGCAAAAATATTGGGCAAAAAACAATACTTTCAATACGCATGATGAACCGGATAAACCAAAATTCTATGCGCTGGATATGTTCCCGTATCCATCAGGACAAGGACTGCATGTCGGACATCCAGAAGGGTATACCGCGACAGATATCCTTGCTCGTTTCAAACGTAGCCAAGGCTTCAACGTACTACATCCAATGGGGTGGGATGCATTTGGTCTACCCGCAGAACAGTATGCGTTAGATACAGGAAATGACCCAGCAGAATTTACGCAAAAAAATATCGAAACGTTCCGTCGCCAAATCAATTCACTTGGTTTTAGCTACGATTGGAACCGTGAAGTAAATACGACAGATCCAGAATACTACAAGTGGACACAATGGATCTTTACTAAATTATACGAAAAAGGGTTAGCCTATGAAGCGGAAGTAGCCGTGAACTGGGTACCTGAACTAGGTACAGTGATCTCAAACGAAGAAGTGATCGACGGTAAAAGTGAACGTGGAGGCTATGATGTCATCCGCAAACCAATGCGTCAATGGATGCTGAAAATCACCGCTTATGCGGATCGTTTGATCGATGATCTAGAATCTGTTGATTGGCCTGAAAGCATCAAAGAAATGCAACGCAACTGGATCGGTCGTTCAGTGGGAGCGAACGTGACGTTCAAAGTGGCTGGAACAGACAAAGAGTATACAGTCTTTACGACACGTCCGGATACGTTATTCGGGGCAACTTACTCGGTACTTGCGCCAGAACTAGACTTGGTTCGTGAGATCACGACACCTGAACAAAAAGAAGCAGTCGAAGCTTACATCGCCGAAACAGCGAAAAAATCAGATCTTAAACGAACAGACCTTGCCAAAGAAAAAACAGGCGTCTTCACAGGTGCTTATGCGATCAACCCTGTAAATGGCAAAGAAATCCCTATCTGGATCGCTGACTATGTGTTAGCTTCTTATGGAACAGGCGCAATCATGGCAGTACCGGCACATGATGAACGTGATTATGAGTTTGCAAAAACGTTTGATCTAGAAATCTTACCAGTCATCGAAGGTGGCGATATTTCAACAGCTGCCTACACAGAAGATGGCGCGCATATCAATTCTGACTTCTTGAACGGACTGAACAAACAAGAAGCAATCGATGCGATGAATCAATGGTTGGAAGAACAAGGTGTTGGGAAAAAAGAAGTCAGCTATCGCCTGCGTGACTGGTTATTCTCTCGTCAACGTTATTGGGGTGAACCAATCCCGATCATCCATTGGGAAGACGGCACAGTAACGACTGTACCTGAAGAAGAGCTGCCACTACGCTTGCCAAAAACAAGCAACATCCAACCAAGTGGTACAGGGGAATCACCATTAGCAAACATTGATGAGTGGGTCAATGTCGTTGATCCAGAAACCGGCAAAAAAGGTCGTCGTGAAACGAATACGATGCCACAATGGGCAGGAAGCTCATGGTACTACCTACGCTATATCGATCCGCACAATAAAAAAGAATTAGCCAACTATGAAAAACTAGAACGTTGGTTACCAGTTGATATTTATATCGGTGGCGCAGAACATGCTGTACTTCATTTATTGTATGCACGCTTCTGGCATAAATTCCTTTATGATATCGGTGTCGTACCAACGAAAGAGCCTTTTGAAAAATTATTCAATCAAGGTATGATCCTTGGAGAAAACAACGAAAAAATGTCTAAATCTCGTGGCAATGTCGTCAATCCTGACGATGTTGTAGAAGCTTATGGCGCAGATACGTTACGTCTATACGAAATGTTCATGGGGCCACTAGATGCGTCAATTGCTTGGAGTGAAAACGGCTTAGAAGGCAGTCGTAAATTCTTAGACCGTGTTTGGCGTTTGATCGTGGACGAAAACAATAAAATGCGTGATCGTATCACGACACTTAATGACGGTAAACTTGATAAAGTGTACCATCAAACAGTCAAAAAAGTGACAGAGGATTACGAACATCTACACTTCAATACAGCAATCTCTCAACTGATGGTCTTTGTCAATGAAGCATACAAAGTCGATGCTTTACCGTATGAATATATCGAAGGCTTCGTGCAATTACTTGCACCGATCGCTCCTCATATCGGTGAAGAACTATGGGCAATCTTAGGCAATGAACAAGATCTTTCTTATGCCCCATGGCCAACTTATGATGAAGCTGCTTTGATCGAAGACGAAGTAGAAGTAGTCTTCCAAATCAATGGAAAAGTTCGCGCAAAAGCTAGTGTGGCACGTGACTTATCAAAAGAAGAATTAGAAAAAACAGCAATGGCTGATGAGAACATCAAAGAACAACTTGAAGGAAAAACGATCAGAAAAGTCATCGTTGTTCCAAATAAATTAGTCAATATCGTTGCTAATTAATTATCGTTTGTTCAAATAAAAGAATAAAATAAATCGTCACCTCCTTGGGAAGTTCACATGAATTTCCTAAGGAGGTGACTTTTTTTAGAAATTCCCACACAAAGGAAATTTCGGTTGATGAGAATCGTCCCTTGCCTATAAAGGTGTGATATTGTTATAACTCAGTAAAAACAATGGTTGAAAGTAGTTGATTACAAGATGTATTTATTGTTGAAAGTGTTTTTTTACCTTTCTGACGGTAAAAAAAGATTTTATTACGATTAGAGAATTGTGGATAATTTTAACAGGAACGTTACATTTAGATAGCATTTGCATTGTTTTTTTAAAAGCTTTTTCTAATCAAATTGTAGCGATCCAACGAACATAATTCACCTGAATACATCGCTTATCTCTAATAGGAAATATCAACCGAGATTTTTCGATCAAGCACATAGCGTTACCTTTTTACATAGTTTTACCATTTGATCCCACAGATCGATGTATTCAGAAGATGTAAATATTTATTTTGAAACTAAGAGAGGGGGACAGAAGTTTTGAAAGCAAAAAACATACGAGTGATTGCGGCTTCATTCCTATTATTCCAGCATGCACTGATGCCACCAATAGTGTATGCGATAGAAAATGAAATGGCAGACAGTACAGAATTGGTGGAAGAACAACCGGAAAGCTACATAACAGAAGCAGAACCAGAGGCCGAAGTAGAAGCACCGCTCGTCCAAGAAGAACCACCACAAGAAGAACCAGTTGAACCAAGTATCCCTGAAACCCCAGGAATCGTGGAGGAAGCACCAGGTGTCGAGGAAGAAGAACCTGTTGTACCAGAAGAATTACCAGAGGAGTCAGCGGAGGTCTCTGAATTACCACCGATTGATGAAAATCCTTTGACAAACCATTTAGGACGTTTGCACTTAACGCCGTCAAATGTCGAACAATTGACCAATCATGGGAGAATTTCTTATCTGGAGGGTGTGTTGCAAAATGCGATCAATCGAAACATCACTTTAGCGAATACAGTGAATGCAACCGCCACTTTTTCTGTGACGGTACCGACGCATTCAATGGTTCAAAGGGTGAATGGAAGTAACGGTTGGATTTCATCCATCGTGACAGACAGCCCAGCCGGCATGCCAGATGAATTTTATACACAAATGTATTATGGCAACCATTCGACCCATAGAAATACATATACTTTGTCGGGTATTTCTTCGAATCGTTCTGACATTACTGTCACAGGGAATGTCACGATCAATACGAATTTCACTGCAACGATCAATTTTACTGTAAGAAGAGTTCAGACGAGTAATTCGACAGCACCAGTTATTGTCCGTGCAAATGTTGGCTTGGGTACGACCGGCGTTGCGACACAATTTACTCATATTGCGACACCAAGGCGCGTGATGGATCTTAGTTACAATACTGGGACGATCGGCACCTTAGCCATTGATGATGGTCGCTCCTCTGCAGTAATTGGAAGAGACATAACGCTTCAAGCGCAACGAGCACCTATCACGATGAGTGAAGAGGAGATTCGTTCATGGTTTACACGCTTACCGGATGATCCTGATAACTATGAATACAGTGTCGCTTCCCCCGCAGAAGGTTGGCGACCGGATACAACAGGAAACATGGTGGTCACATTAAGAAATAAAACCACCTCAGTGACGGAAACACATACGACGAATTATCGGGTGATTGATACCCAAGCGCCGTTTGCAAGGAGCACCAGGGCGGACGTCTACTTACAAGCTCGAAGATCGGGAGGCTCTGCCGCTATCGACCGAGCGAACCTCGTTCAAGCAGTTACTGAATTGAGTGACAACTGGACGTTACCAGACGATATAAAAATCACTTTCAACGATCTTATGGGTCGTCCTATGCCTTCTTTCACAGGTATCGCACCTGATCGAAATCGTCTTCACATAGGACGCCTGATGTTTGAAGATGAGATGGGGAATACAAGCGAAGCTTACCGTCCTCCTGGAAGTGATGGTAATGAAACGATTGTCAGATATCGAGTAGTCGATACCCAAGCGCCTACCGCTAATTTTAGCAACGCCGTGGTAGATTTGGCAGCCCGTCGATCGGGTGACCCTTCACGAAATGAGCTGATGCCGTTTTTAAATGGCAATCCTGAAGACAATTGGTCGTTGCCAGCAAATATTCAATTACAGCTAGTCAATAGTGATGGCTCAACGCTTAATCTCAGTGAAATCACTCCGTCGACTGATGTTCAAACAGGCTATCTTCGACTGCAAGATGCCGCAGGGAATCGTTCCTCTTTACAAGAAGTCAGATTTAGAGTGTTTGATAACGAGGCGCCTACTGCGAATGTCAGGACAGATGTCGTAGGACTGGAAGCAAGAAGAGAAGGGGAGCTAAGTGACGAAGAGCTTTTATCTTTCTTCACTGGAGGGCCGTGGGATAATTGGTCATTGCCAGAAAATATCAACGTCGAAGTGTTGGATAGTGCGAATGAAAAACTGACGATCACCAATCGACCACCGTCAACGACGGAACATTCGGTGACGATTCGTTTGACCGATGAGGCAGGGAATACAAGAGAGTATTCGGCACGATACCGAGTAGTTGATACTCAAGCACCAACGGCTACTTTTAATGAAGAGACCGTCGACTTTTCGACTCATACGTCAAATTCGTTTTCTCGGGACGATTTGCTACGATTCTTGACAGGTGATCCAAGCGATAACTGGTCTTTACCACCAGATATCAACATTGAATTAGTCGATGAGAATGAGGATGAATTTAATCTGAATGACTTAGACTTTGAAGAACACACTGGCTATCTTTACTTAGAAGATGAAGCAGGTAATCGCTCAAGTGGACAAGAAGTCAAATTCCTCGCTGGAGACAACGAAGGACCAACAGGAAATGTCGTTACGACACCGGTCGATTTCCAAGCACGCCGAGTGAATGAGTTGACGAGAGAAGACTTGTTGCGGTTCTTTACAGAAGATCCACTGGATAATGTGACCGCCTCAGATCAAATCGAACTTTCTTTACGAAATAGTTTAGGGGGCGTTGTAAGTATCGTCAATGTCGCACCTTCAGATACCGTGTACGATGCGAATGTACGATTACAAGACACCCGAGGTAACCGGACAGAATATCCAGTCAATTATCGAGTGATCGATACCCAAGCACCAACAGGAGCGGTCAGGGCAGTTTGGACAGTTTTTCAGGCAAACCGCAGAGAACGTTTGAGTGAAGAAGATTTGCGTAGGCTATTTAGTCGATTAGAGGACAACTGGACAGAACCAGCAAACATTCGTTTACAAACGGATTTTAATTTTACGATTTATGCACCTAATCGACCCAATGAGTTCTATCCTGCAAATGTAACGGCAACAGATGAACTTGGAAATAGCCGGAGATTTACAAATGCAATGATTCGAGTTGTCGATACCTTACCACCGACTGCAACATTCAAAGATGAAGTGATCGACTTTTCGAGTCATACATCAAATACCTTCTCACGAACTGATCTATTACGATTTTTCAATGGAACGCCTGATGATAATTGGACGTTACCACAAAATATCAAGATTGAGTTAGAAGATGAGAATGGGAATGAATTTGCTTTAGATGATATCGAATTCAAAGAGTACACTGGGTACATTCGTTTAACAGATGAACATGGGAATCAGACTGATTTACAAGAAGTCCGTTTCCTCGCAGGTGATAACGAAGGACCGACAGGAAATGTCGTTACGACACCGGTCGATTTCCAAGCACGCCGAGTGAACGAGTTGACGAGAGCGGATCTGTTGCGATTCTTCACAGAAGATCCACTGGATAATGTGACCGCCTCAGATCAAATCGAACTTTCTTTGCGAAATAACTTAGGGGACGTTGTAAGTATCGTCAATGTGGCACCTTCAACGACTGTTTATGATGCGAATGTTCGTTTACAAGATGCTCGAGGAAATCAGACAGAGTATCCAGTCAATTATCGTGTCATTGATACCCAAGCACCGACTGGAAATGCTCGAGGGACATGGACAGTTTTTGAAGCAACTCGTGAACGAGACTTTACACAAGCAGAATTGCGTTCATTGATCAGCAATTTGGCGGATAATTGGACGGAGCTAGCAAACATTCAATTAGAAAATCATCGCAACTTATATAACTTATCGCCGAGCAGCTCCAATAGCTTTCATCCTGTGGATATCACAGCAACAGATGAGGCGGGAAATTCACGAAGAATCGCTAATGCAATGGTACGTGTCGTTGATACGACAGCGCCTACCGGTACACTCAAAGATCCGCTTGTCTTCACGAAAGGACAAACAGCGCCAGCACCACGTGACTTTTTGGATGGGGAGCCGACAGATAATTGGACCTTAACACAGAATATTCAAGTCACAGTCGCATATGAAAACAATGGATCATTTGCAGATTTAGAAGTAGGAACATATGGCGTGACAGTCACATTAAGAGATCAAGCCGGTAATACCCAAACATTGAACAGCCAAGTCACGATTTTAGAAGACACATCCGAATACATCGATGTGACGATCCCGATGAATGTTTCATTTGCTCAAAGCAAAGAAAGCCAAGGAATCGTGTCACCGACATATCAAATCCAAAACAATGCGGAACGACCAGTGACTGTTTCGGTCACTTCTATGGTCAGTCAAGCAAATACTGGAAGATTGACGGAGATCGATCTAGGTTTGAAGAATAATCTGAATGATCAACAAGTGATGTTGATCTCCTCAGGACAAAATCTCAACAACCGCAGAGAACTAGGAACGATCGAAGGGCGTCATACTTCATTCTCCTTCTCGCTATTTGGCAACGTTGGTGAGAACTTTGATTTTGGAAGTTTAGATGATCCATTACATCCAATCTACAGTATGCGTTGGAATTTTAACGCACAGTAATAATAAAAATAGGACGGAAACGTTCAACTTCAAGTGAAAAACCACTATCCACAAAAATTGTTTCAATTTTTGTGGATAGTGGTTTTTTTGCTTTTATTCGTTTTGATTTCAAAATAGTTACCGAGAAAGGTATCGTGTTGAGACAAAAATTTCTATAAACTGAAATTTTGTTTCAGTCAAAAGGCTTCATCCATTTATAGTAGAAGCTAGAAAAACGGCTATCTATAGCAAACAGGGATACGACGTTGCAATCCATACGGTAAAAGAAGGCGTAAAAATCCAGATTATTGTTCAATCTATCGCTGAATGCTCAATTGTTTTACCACTCTAAAGGGAGAAAAAGATTTTTTTACACGAATAAAATCGTGGATAATTCTAATGTGGAATGTGCGTTATTTTTTGGATGTTTTGAGAATGAGAAAGAGGGCAACTTAGAAAAGCAATTACATAGCCAATCTTTTGATCGTCGAAGGATGAATTTTGCAAAATATCTATCCTGAACATGCGTATTGGATCTAATTTTTTCGATCAAGCACATAGTTCTTTTACTCATACATAATCTTTACTTTTGATCAAAAAATGTACGCAGTCAGTTTTTTTATGGACATTCTAACAAAAGAGAGAGGAGGACAGGATTTTTGAAAGCAAAAAAAATACGAGTTCTAGCTGCTTCATTTCTATTGTTCCAACATACCTTGTTGCCATCGACAGTATTCGCCATAGAAAACGAACCGATTGCCAGTACGGAAATCATAGAAGAACAGCCAGAAAGCTATTTGTCTGAAGAACAACCAGAAAACATCGTGGAAGAACCGATCGTTCAAGAAGGAGTGGAACAAGAAGTCTCAGCTGAATCAGCCCCTCCTGAAACAGCTGAAGTCGTGGAGGAAGCCCCTACGGAAGAGGAAGAAATCCCTGTGGTAGAAGAAGCCCCCCCTGTTGTAACCGATGAAGTACCAACAGAGGTGTCAGAAGTACCGCTTATTGATGAAAATCCTTTGGCGAATTCTTTACGAGCTTGGAATGAAACGCCTGAAAATCTCACGCAATTGACCAACCATGGTAGGAGTTCCTATTTAGAAAGTGTATTGCAAAATGCGATCAACCGAAAAATCACTTTAGGTACAGCCGTTAATTCGACGACAACTTTTTCCGTAAATGTACCAACACATTCAATGGTGGAACGTGTCAATGGGAGCAACGGCTGGATTTCCTCGATCGTAACAGATAGTCCAGCTGGGATGCCGGATGAATTTTATACACAGATGTATTATGGAAATCATTCAATCCACAATAATACGTACTCATTGTCGAATATTTCTTCGAATCGCTCCGATATCACTATCTCAGGAACTGTCACGACCAGTTCCTATTCTGCAACAATCAATATAACTGTCAAAAGAGTCGCAACGAGTAATTCAACCGCACCAGTTGAGGTTCGTGGGAACGTTACGTTAGGTGCGACAGGGGTTGCGACGCAATATACGAACATTGCAACGCCACGAAAGTTGACGAATCGTACGTATACGAATGAAAAAATCGGTACACTTGAAATTGATGATGGTCGTTCATCTGCTGTGATTGGGAATAATATTCCAATCGAAGCGCAACGTGCACCTGTCACTATGCCGGAGGCAGAAATTCGGTCGTGGTTCCAAAAGTTACCTGATGATCCTAATAACTATGAGTATTCTGTTGCTTCTCCAGCTGAAGGCTGGCGACCAGACGCTCGTGGGTATATGGATATTACTTTGAGAAATAAAACGACAGGAGTGACAGAGACACATACGACGAATTATTATGTGATGGATACACGACCTCCAACTGGGACAGTTAAATCAGGGTTTACTGGTCTTTTTAACGAGACAATGAATGTACCAACCCGTTCGGATCTTATACAATTTATGAATGATGATTTGAACGATAACTGGACGTTACCAGATGATATCAAAATCCAATTAGTGGATAGTAGAGGGTGGACGATCTCTTTATATGGTTTAGATCCATTGCTTACTCACACAGGGTATATTCGATTAGAAGATGGAGTTGGGAATTGGTCAAACTTACAAGAAGTGAAATTCCAGTTAAGAGATGATCAAGGACCGACAGCCAACGTCACGACTACACCAGTCGATTTTGAAGCAACCAGAGTGGCTGATTTGACGAAAGAGGACATTATGAGGTTCTTTATCGATGGTCCAGTAGACATTCATACGCCAGCGGATAAAATCGATATTTCATTACTAGACAGTGCTGGAAATACCGTAAGTATCAAAAATGTTGCTCCATCAACAACAACGATCCATGATGCCACGATTCGTCTAAAGGATGAAGCAAACAATCAGACTGACTACGCGGTGAAATATCGAGTCGTTGATACCCAAGCACCAACCGCTACTTTTAAAAATGAAGTGATTGATTTTTCAACCCATACTTCAGCTACTTTCTCACGAACAGATTTATTACGATTTTTAACTGGTGATCCAGCAGACAATTGGTCGTTGCCAGCAAATATCAACATTCAATTGGTCGATGAGAATGACAATGAATTTAATTTAAGTAACATGGAATTTAAAGAACACACCGGCTATATTCGTTTAGAAGACGAAGCAGGAAATCGATCCTCGTTACAAGAAGTCAGATTCCTTGCTGGCGATACGGAAGGTCCAACTGGAAATGTCGTAACAACACCAGTCGATTTCCAAGCACGCAGAAAAGATGAGTTGACGAGAGAGGACTTATTGAAGTTCTTTACCGAAGATCCACTGGATAATGTGACAGCCTCAGATCAAATCGATCTTTCTTTGAGAAACAACGCTGGGGATATCGTGAGTATTGTCAATGTCGCACCGTCAGATACCGTGTATGATGCGAAGATTCGTTTACAAGACCAAGCAAATAATCAGACGGAATATTCCGTGAATTATCGAGTGATTGATACGGAAGCACCTACAGGGGCAGTTAAGACAGTTTGGACGCTCTTTGAAGCAAACCGTAAAGAAGATTTGAGTGAAGACGATTTGCGCAAGTTATTTAGTCAATTAGAAGATAATTGGACAGAAGCGGAAAAGATTCGTTTACAAACGGATTTTAATTTTTCGATTTATGCGCCTAATGGGGATAATGCATATTATCCAGCAAATATAACGGCAATAGATGAACTTGGGAATAGTCGCAGGTTTTCAAATGCAATGATTCGGGTTGTTGATACTTTACCACCAACAGCATCATTCAAAGATGAAGTGATCGACTTTTCAACTCATTCATCCAATACATTCTCACGAGCTGATTTATTACAATTTTTCAATGGAACGCCTGACGATAACTGGACGTTACCAGAAAATATCAAAATTGAGTTAGAAGATGAGAATGGCAATGAATTTGCCTTAGATGACATGGAATTCAAAGAGTACACTGGCTATATTCGTTTAACAGATGAGCATGGGAATCAGACAAATTTACAAGAAGTTCGATTCCTCGCAGGCGATAATGAAGGCCCAACTGGAAATGTCGTGACGGCTCCAGTTGATTTCCAAGCACGCAGAAAAGATGAGTTGACGAGGGAGGATTTGTTACGCTTCTTTACCGAAGATCCACTGGATAATGTGACCACCTCGGATCAAATCGATCTTTCTTTGCGAAACAATGCAGGCGATATCGTGAGTATCGTCAATGTGGCACCTTCAACGACTGTGTATGATGCGAAGGTCCGACTGCAAGATGCACGAGGTAACAAGACAGAATATCCGGTCAATTATCGAGTGATCGATACAGAAGCTCCGACTGGCACAGCAAGAAATCCATGGACAACTTTTGAAGCTACTCGTGAACGAGATTTCACACAAGCCGAATTACGTTCGTTGATTGACGGTTTAGCCGATAATTGGACAGAGTTAGAAAATATTCAACTAGAAAATGAACGGCAGTTGTTCAATTTAGAGCCGAATGGAGTTAACGAGTATCATCATGTGAATATCAATGCAACAGATGAAGCTGGAAATGTGGCGAGAATCACTGGTGGAATGGTTCATATCGTTGATACCACAGCACCTGATGGAACACTTAAAGATCCACTCGTCTTCACGAAAGGTCAAGAAGAGCCAGCACCCCATGAGTTTTTAGATGGTGAACCGACAGATAATTGGACCTTAACACCGAACATTCAAGTTGCAGTAGCGTATGAAAACAATGCGGCATTCGCAGATTTAGAAGTAGGAACGTATGGCGTGACAGTCACCTTGACGGACCAAGCGGGTAATAGCCGAACGTTGAATAGTCAAGTCACAATCTTAGAAGACACGTCTGAATACATCGATGTGACGATTCCGATGAATGTTTCATTTGCAGAAAGTAAAGAAAGCAAAGGAATCGTGTCACCGACGTATCAAATCCAAAACAATGCGGAACGTCCAGTGAAAGTTTCTGTCAGTTCCATGGTCAGTCAAGCAGATACGGATGAATTGACGGAGATCGATCTAGGGATGAAGAACAATCTGAATGATCAGGAAGTGATGCTGATCACAGACGGGAAAAATCTCAATAACCGTAGAGAATTAGGAACGGTTGAAGGCCATAGTACTTCCTTCTCATTCTCATTATTTGGCTCTGTTGGCGAAGATTTTGATTTTGAAAGCTTGGATGATACATTGAATCCAGTCTACAGTATGCGTTGGAATTTCAATGCACAGTAATTGCGAAGTAAAAAAAATGTTATTCATAAACAGTAGAATGAGGTAAAGTAACTTCAGAAAATAAGTCGTCAACCACAAAAATCATTCGATTTTTTGGCTGATGGCTTATTTTTTTATGTAACATACGATTCAATATATTTTCTTCTCGAAAATGTGTTTCGTCTAACTTTTAATTGCTAATAACAGAAATTTTATTTCAGATAGAGTGTCTCAATGTTACGTCATTTTAGTTGTTGAAAAAAGGCTTTCCGTAGCGATTTTCAATCTAACGTAATGAGCTGTTTGGTAAAAAAAGGCGTAAATCCTTTATTTATCGTTCGAATTATGAGTACTATCCATTTATTTAACCTTTCTAAAGAGAAAAAAAATTTTTTTGAACGGATAAAATCATAGATAATGATAATGTAGAATGGTTGTTATTTTTAAGTGTTTTGAAGGAAGAAAGAGTATTGATTGAAATACTCTTTCAATCATAGAGGGGAGATTTTTTCAAAATATCTGTACTGAATCTGCGTACTTTATATCTGCAAGAGTGTTGAGCAGATTTTTTGATCAAAGCGATCGTTTTTACTTCCTTACATAGTTTGATCGATTGATCTGAAAAAAATGCGTAGCCAGTATGTTTTAACGTCCATTCTAACAAACAAGAGAGGGTGAAAGAATTTATGAAAACGAAAAAAATCCGATTTTTTGCAGCTTCATTCCTATTATTCCAAAGTGTCCTATTGCCATCTAACGTCTTTGCAGTAGAAAATGAGGTGACAACCAACATTGGAATAATAGAAAAGCAGACAGAAAGTCATGCAACAGGAGAAATATCCGAATTAGTGAAGAACCCCTTAAATCTAGAGATAGGAAAAATAGTTTTATCAGAAGAAAATCAAAATCAATTAAATTTACAAGAAATGAATTCCCAGGCAAGAGACGACCAAGGGCCTACAGCCAATGTGACGACATCACCAGTAGAATTCCAAGCAACCAGAGTGAGTGATTTGACAAAAGAGGATCTTATGAGATTCTTTATCGATGGACCCGTGGATGACAACACACCAACGGATCAAATCGATATTTCGTTACTGAATAGTGATGGTAGTGCGGTAAGCATTAAAAATACCGCACCGTCAACGATGACGTATGACAGAATTCTCCGTTTACGAGATGAGGCAAATAATTATACGGACTACCCTGTGAAATATCAAGTGGTTGATACTCAAGCACCGTGGGCGAACATTAAAGAAGAAGTCATCGATTTTTCGACCCTCACGGCAAACACCTTCTCACGTAAAGATTTATTGCGTTTTATAATTGGTGATCCTCAAGACAATTGGACGCTATATCCATATATAGACTTTGAACTAACCGATGAAAATGGCAATGCATTTAATTTGCATGAATTAGCGTTCATCGAGCATACGGGCTATCTTCGCTTGGAAGACGAAAAAGGGAATAAATCTGAAGCTTATGAAGTTAAGTTCCTTGCTGGAGACAAAGAGGGCCCGATTGTCAATATCGTGACAGCACCAGTCGATTTTCAAGCACGTCGAGTAAATGAGTTGGAAAGAGAGGATCTATCACGCTTCTTAGCGAGTGAGCCATTAGATAATGTGACGGCACCACATGAAATCAAACTTTCCTTACACGATCATCTGGGAGCTGCGTTAAGTATCGTCAATGTTGCGCCTTCAGCCACCGTATACGATGCGCATCTTCGCCTACAAGACAAAGTAGGAAATCAAACGGACTATCCGGTCAGATATCTTGTGGTTGACACGGAAGCACCGACAGCCCGTTTCAAAAATGAAACGATTGATTTTTCAACCCACACGTCAAATACATTTTCACGAAGCGATTTGTTGCGCTTCTTAGCAGATGATCCTGAAGACAACTGGAGCTTATCAGAAAAGATCAATATCGAATTAGTGGATGAAAATGGCAATGAATTTGAATTAAATGACTTGGAACTTCGAGAATATACTGGCTACCTTTCTTTAGAAGATGAAGAAGGCAATCGCTCGGATGCCCAAGAAGTCAAGTTCCTTGTAGGCAATGATTAGGAACTGAATAGCAGTATGCTATACGTTTGAATTTCAACATACAGTAATTAAAAGGAGTTGCACAACTGTGTGACTTCTTTTTTTGTACATAAATAGATAACTATTTTCCTAAGCGATACGGAAAAATCTATTTTGATAAGAAAGCGATTTCATTTTATAGTGAAGCTAAGGAATCCAATCAAAAAATCAGAGGAGTGATCGTAATGAAAAAAGCATTGATTATTTGTGCCGCAGGAATGTCTTCTTCGATGATGGCATCAAAAACAACAGAATATTTTAAAGGAAAAGGGGAAGAAGTATTTGTTGATGCGGTTTCTGCAACAGAAGGAGACAATCAAATCAAAACAAGTGATTTTGATTTATTCTTGATCAGCCCCCAAACCACGATGTACTTAGATAAATTTGTTAAACTAGGAAACACAGTAGGGAAACCGGTTGTTAGTATACCTTTCCAAGCGTATGTTCCTATCCCTACAGGTATCCAAAAGTTAGCTGAGCTGATCGAGGAAAATATATAGACGAATAGGGGAAGATAGTAATGAAACAAACAGAAAAAGAGTTATTGCGGCAATTGATTGACCATCAAGGAGAATATCTTACAAGCCAGTACCTCGCTTCTGAATTATTATTATCTGACCGTACGATTCGCAACTATTTGAAAACATTAAATGAAGTCATCGAAAAAAATGGGGGCAAACTCATTGCAAAACAAGGGCAAGGCTATCAATTAGAAGTCGTCAACAAGCTTGCTTTTGCGCTGTTTTTAAAGCAACGAGAAGTCACTGTTGAATATGGTGATCAGGTGACCGAGTTTTACGATTCAGAAGACCGAAAAAAGTATATTTTAAATAAACTACTTCTGGAAGATCGTGCTATCGTGATCGATGATTTGGCAGAAGAGTTATATATCAGTCGTTCGAGTTTAGTGAATGATATCCAAGAAATCAAAGAGAAACTAGCCGATTATTCGTTGAAGGTGGTTTCTAAGCATAAACAAGGGATGTGGATCGAGGGCCAAGAACAAGATAAGCGCCATGTGATCATGGATACGTTCTTTGGGAATAAATATACGAATTCTTTAAAAGAATACCTCGGCAACAGTCAGTTTTTTCAAGAAATCAATTTTGAAGAATTAGTGATCATCATCTTGGATGAAATCCGTGAGTCTAAATTAAAAGTGTCCGATTTTGTGATCCAAAATTTAGCGTTACATTTAGCCTTAGCAATTAAGCGAATGCGTGCTGGGTTTGAGATCCAAGTACCTGAAATCACGGGAAAAGAGATTCATGAAACGGAGTATCAAGCAGCTACGAATATTACGAAACGGATCGAGCTTGTGATGAAGGTTCGTTTTCCTAAAGATGAGATCGCCTATCTAGCGTTACACTTGATGGCAAAGTCAAATCAAAACAGTCAGCGAGAGAATCAGGAACTAGTGACAGAACTAATGACCGTTCTTAATGAATTGGCTCAAGTTTTGGGTCAGTCATTAGTAGAAGATTATCAATTTAGAAACGGTTTATTGAATCATTTAGAACCGATGCTGGTCCGTTTAGAGCGAGGAATCGCTTTGGAAAATCCGTTGACAAAGGAAATCAAGAAAGAAGATCCGGAAGCTTTTGAATTGACGAAACAGTATTTCAGTCGAATGCCTTCCTTGCATCAATATGAAATCAATGAGGATGAGTGGGCCTATTTAGCACTTCATTTAATGGCAGCAATTGAAAAAAATAAGGTGGATTGTAAACTACAGGCATTGATCATCTGTGCGACAGGTTACGGAAGTGCGCAACTGTTAAAAAATCGCGTGTTGAGTGAATTTGGAAAAAATATTGCAGTGACGCAAGTGAAGGGCTATTACGAAATCAATGAAGAAGCATTAGAAAATGTGGATTTGATCATTTCTTCCATTGATTTATCAACAATGTTTTTCAAAGTACCTGTCCTTCATGTCAGTGTTTTCTTGAACGAACAAGATGTTCAAACGATTCGGAAAGTGATCGAGGAATATCGACCAAATTGTTTGATGAAAACACGAGAATCCGTATCACTGAGGGAAGAAAAAATCGCATTTTATGAAGATCAGATTTCTTGTGACTGGTTTAAAGTCTATACTTCCGCGCCAACAAAAGAAGGTGTGATTGCTGACTTATTAGCACTCTTACAAGAAGGTGAAACGGAAAATTATACGTCTGAGATGTATCACCAAATCGAACGTCGTGAGAAAATGGGCCAGATCGTTTTCAGTGAACAAGTGGTTGTCCCACATCCAGCGATCCCAGTTGGTGTGACTGCCAAAATTGCCGTCGGCGTTATACCTGATGGGATGCAGTGGGACGAACAAACAACGATCCATTTTGTCTTTCTGGTTTCTCCTTCTTGTATTGAAAATGAAGGCATCACTGTGGTGACAAAGGCGATTGTTAAATTTATTGACCGCTTGGACTTGCAAGAGCTGATTTTAGCGGAACCAACGTTTGAAAATTTTAATCAACAATTTATGAAAATGATTTACTAAGGAGGAGTCCTGATGACGGAGAAAATGACGAGTGAAGAGCTCCAAGTGACCGCTTTTGATATTATTTTTCACAGTGGCAATGCCCGAACATTGATCCACGAGGCATTTGCTTTGTTACGAGCAGAAAGTTTTACAGAAGCCGCAGATAAGCTAGATGAAGCAAATCAAGAAATTTTAGAAGCCCATAAATCACAAACGCATTTATTGAAAGAATATGCGAGTGGTCAAAAGATTGAAATGGAGATTATTATGGTCCATGCACAAGATCATCTGATGACGACGATGACTTTATTGGAAGTAGCCAAAGAAATGAGTTATTTGTATCAAAAATAAAAGAAGAATGGAGGTGGGAAAATGAGTGAGGCTGAGAAAAAACAACGTGAGTTAGAGAAAAAAGCGTTTAGCTTGAAAGTCTTGTACTTTAATCGTTACTTGATCATCCGCTACTTGACGGCTGGTTTCTTTTTTACCAATCTGTATTGGTTGGTCTCTTTATTACTTGCAAGCAGTATTCTGTTTTGGCTACCATTAGGGCTATTATTCTTTCTTTTACCAGTTGTCGCAGAACAAGTAGCACTTTATCGTACACACAAAAATAACGCTTCGGTTACTAGAAATTATTTTCGCTTGCAAGCGGTGATCAATGTGTTTCTAGCATTAGCTGTCTTTACGCCTGTCTATTCTGAATTATTTCCTTTTATGGCACAAGGTTCGAGTGGACAAGCATTGATCCTTTTTGTCATTGTAAGCGGTCTACTGATCTGTCTATTTTGTCAGCAACGCTTAAATAAGATCCATGCGAATACTGATCGTCACTATCAACGAATCAAAGAGTATGAACGTGTAGTACATTTTGGAAAGGGGAGTAAGTAAATGTTTGATTTTCTACAGAAATATTTGATGGGACCGATGGGGAAAGTGGCACAATTCAAGATCGTACGTGCAGTAATGGCTGCGGGGATGGCGTCGATTCCCTTTACGATCGTAGGTTCAATGTTTTTAGTTTTAAATATTTTGCCGTTACCATTTCCGTTTTTAGAAGGATTTTTCAATGCTACCTTCTTCAAAGTCAGTGATTTGTACATGATCGTCAACACAATGACGATGGGGATACTATCCATTTATTTTGCTATTGTATTTGCTTATGAATTAACTTCGATCGAAAGAGATGAACAAGGATTGAATGTCAATCCACTAACAGGCGCGCTATTATCTGTTTTTGCTTTCTTCATGTGTATTCCTGAGTTGATCATTTCAGATGGAAAAATCAGCTTGATCTCTAGCATGACAGATACAGAAACAGTAGTTAGTGGTGTACGCATGGGGGCATTTGTCGAACGTCTAGGGACATCAGGGATTTTCACTGCGATCATCATGTCCTACATCGCAGTTGAATTGTACTGTCTATGTGTCAAACGAAACTTCGTCATCAAAATGCCAGATGTAGTCCCTCCTGGGGTTTCACGTTCGTTTACCGCATTGATCCCAACGTTTGTGATCGCTTTTGTGGTCATGATTGTCAATGGAACCTTAGTCGCTTTAGGCACAGATATCTTCAAAATGATTGCGATTCCTTTTGGCTTTGTAACAAATTTGACGAATACGTGGATCGGGATCATGGTCATTTATTTCTTGATCCATGCGTTATGGATCGTGGGGATTCATGGGGCGAATATCATCACCTCCTTCTTGACACCAATCGTCTTAGCCAACATGGCAGCAAATGCTCAAGGCGCCAACTATCCATTAGCCGGTGAGTTCAATAACTCTTACGTAACAGTCGGTGGATCTGGGGCAACATTAGGCTTGATCATTTTTATCGCTTTCATGGCAAAATCGGACCAATTAAAAGTGTTAGGGAAAGCATCATTAGTCCCAGGGATCTTTAATATCAATGAACCAATTATTTTCGGTATGCCGATCGTTTATAACCCTTACTTGGCAGTGCCATTTTTCTTAGCACCAATGGCATCGGCATCGTTAGCCTATTTTGCCATCAAATTAGAAATCGTTCGTCCGATGTTAGCGCAAATGCCATGGCCTTCACCAGTGGGGATCGGTGCATTTGTCGGTAGTGGGGGTGACTGGAAAGCGGCTGTCTTAGCTGTCTTGTGTGCGATTCTTGGTTTCATCATCTGGTTACCATTCATCAAGTTTTATGACAATAAATTATTAACTGAAGAAAAAGAAAAAGCCGCAGAATTAGCACGAGAAGGTTCGTTGGCTTAATTCTAGACTAATAAACTCAGTGACCATTCGTAGAGAGGGTGTCACTGAGTTTTTTTGTGATGTGTTATGAAAGATAAGCGGAGTATATATGTTAAATAACGAGAAAATATGGAGCGTTTAGAAAAAACAACCTTGTATACTGTTAGAGTAGATGTTCATAGCTTCGGCATAAATACAAAGTAATAAATGACTTGATACAGAGGGGACAAGGGTAAATGGAAGAAAAAAGAGTATTACTTTACGGGATGGAACAGTATCGAAGTGCGTTTTTCAGTGCAGTTGTTGAAGGAAAATTTGAATGGCTTCTTACTGAGAGACCAAATACAGGTGAACTCTATCGATATGTAATTGATAGTTATAATGTAACATTGAACAGATTGATCCGTACTTCTCTCGAAAAACTGACCTCATTAGAAGCTTGGCAAAATTTTTCTAAGGAATGGCCGAACTACTTGATGAAAGAATCAAAAACGCTTCTTTTATGGGATGAATATTATCAAAGCATGGAAAAAAATCCTAAAAATCAGTTGCTCTCCATTTTTAAAGAAGCGATGAAAGCACCAAAATTGCTAAGAGATGGGTGTGTTATTTGTTACAAAAATGAAGAAAATAAACAGATTAATGTATGGGGTGTCATAAAAAGAGGGTGTAAAAATGGTATCGATATGGCTAAAGATCATCCACATGTGTATATATATTTTATCTTAGATGGCATCGATATGCGTGCGGTATTCAGTAAAGCGAGAGCAAAAAAATATGATGGGAAACATACGAACAGGGAGCTACGAGCGCTTTTTCGAAAGTGGGCAGATATGAAAGATAAAGTCATATTTATTGAAGAAAATAAAGAAGTAGCAGCCCCATGGATCAAAGGGAAATACGTCAGATTATGGAAAAAGTACAATAAGCAAAGAATAAATCGGTTGCTTGCCAAGAAGGCGAATGAAGAGAAATCCAATGAGTTGCAGAATTCGAGTGGAGAGTCACAAGCGAAGCTGGCACCAAACCAGCCCGATGTCTTACCGATTTTGATTGAAGAGCCACAAGTGAAGCTGAGACCGATCCAACCTGATGCCTTACCGATTTTGAGTGAAGAGCCACAAGCGAAGCTGAGACCAAACCAAACCGATGTCTCACCGATTTTGAGTGAAGAGCAACAAGAGAAACGAAAACCGATCCAGTCCGATGTCTCACCGATTCCGAGTGAAAAGCAACAAGAAAACATGAAAACATTTCAGTCCAATGTCTCGCTGACCTCAAGTAAAAATCAACAAGCAAAACTAAAAACATTTCATTCGATTTGTTCGTTTTCAAAGCAACAAGCGGCAAAGAGCAAACCAAAAAGAAAGAAAATCTTTAGAGGACACTGTATATGCCTTTAGATAGATGCGGCTAAGAAAGTGCTTAAAAAGTAAATAAATCAAGTGAAACTGAGAATCAACCGTTGTTTGACACAACGTTGAGCCTCGGTTTTTTTGTATATTTTAGTGAATGAGATAGAAACAGAGGAGGAAACTTGATTTCTTGGTAACTTTTTAATGACAAATGATCTTTTAAAAAACATGATTTAGTCCGTAGAAAAAGAACAAACGGGTGAGAGCCTTTTCCTGTCTTACTACGCAAGGATACAAGCTATTATAACTTTATATTTGAAATATTTAATCATAATTTTTTCTAAATTCCATTGACAAAAGACACGTTTTACATACCGGAGTGCAAAAGTTGATTTAACCATTCAGAATCAAACATGTTAAATTATCCTTATTCTAAGCAATAAATAAAGAATATTCTTTTTGTCTTTTAAGTTGAAAAGTGAAGCAGGTTCAAAGTAGCTAAATGTTTTCACTGATCAATGGATACGAAGAATGTTTTTTTATATAGACAAGAAAGGAAGTGTCAGAATAATCATCTTGCTTCACATAAAGAAAAAAGGAGTTAACTATGAATAAAAAAATGAGTAAAAAAGCAACTGGCTTATTGTTGGTCAGTCAGTTGACTTTATCGATGATGCCGATTACTGCATTAGCAACAGAAGAACATGAACCGGTTTCACCAGAAATGGCAGAATTGATTCAATCCAATGATTTATTATCTGATTTACCATCTGCTGAAATCGTTGATCCAGATGAAACAAATCAGCCCGACAACGTAGAAGAGGAGCAACTTGATTCAGAAAGTGAAGAATCACCAGAAGAGCTTGCCGATCCTGTAGAAGCGGAAGAACAAGCGGAGACAGAAGAGCTTCAAGATTCAGAGCCAGAAAGCGCTGAAGATCACGAAACAGAAGTCGAAGAGTCTGAAGAAATAGAAGCAGCTGAGGCTCAGTTAGCAAGAAATGTAGTCCAAGTATCTACGAATGCACAATTAAGAACGGCGTTAGCTAATGCGAATGTCACGCAAATCCATTTAGCGAATTCAATCACTATGTCTAGCAGTGTGACATGGACAGGGACAACGAAATCGATTGAAGGAAATGGTCATACTTTGACCTTTGCAAACAATGTTCGCCTATATGGAAATACTGTGAATCAAGGATTGAGTATCAGCAATGTGCGCATCGTGTCTCGCGCGACGGATACGATTTATCAAAATCGAACATCAAGTGTGTCCTTTACCAACGTGATTCATGAAAATAGTCACGCAACGGGGCGTTTATTGTATTTAAATGGCAATAATTCCTCTGTGAATTTTTTAGGACAAAATCAAATCAATGCGGGTTCACTGATTTGGGCGAATGCAAATAGCCGAGTGAATGTGGATAATGGCGCATCTGTCCATGCCAACAATAATGGGACTGCTCGTGCGATCCATCTTACTAATGGTGGACAAATCAACTTGGCGTCTAACAGTTTGCTCGACGTGTCACAAAATAATTCAGGAAATAAAGTGAAAGCGGTATTGATTGAAGGAAGTAGTTCTCGAGTAGCGATTGCTTCTGGGGCGACATTTAGAATCGCTAGTGCGCCAAATACGCAGAAAACACAAGAAGCATTAGGATTAAGAGGATCATTGCACGTTTCGTCTGGTGGAACGTTAGATGTTGTTGGTCGAAGTACTTTTTCTGCCATTAATTTGGGACAATCAAGCACTTTTGAAGAAGGGTCCAATGTTCGCATCCAAAACAATCATAGAAATGGTAGCGCCATCGGTTCTTATCCAGGAACGACAAATTACACGATCCGTTCTTCTAGAGGAATACAAACTTGGGCAAGGGGAGCGAATTTTTCAGGTGATCCAACCTTTAATTATCAGGAGTTCAACCAAGGCTCGTTTTCAGTGAACAGCTATCTTATAAAGCAAATCACTTCTCAGATCCAATCAAATGACGCAAGATTCAATGCGACATTCAATAGTGGAAGAGTTGGGAAAATCGTCACAGGAAACTTTGTTGCTGGCGCAACGATCCAGCAAACAACGATTGATGAATTGACCACAACCTCTACTCAGATCACTGGACAAGCAGAACCGAATGCTAGCTTGACCATCACGATCGAAGGGCAACCAACATTAACTGGTCGTGTAGGAAGTGATGGCACGTATCAAGTGACTATTCCTGCCAATGTGGCTTTATCAGTCGGCACTAAGGTCAGTGTGACAGCGACTATCAATGGGCTTACTTCTGTAGCAGAAACGATCGTGGGAGATAGTGAAAAAGCCACGCTTGCAGAAACGACAATCTCAGACTTGAATACAGACTCAACGAGCGTCACAGGTACAGCTGAACCGAATGCGGAGATCGTTATTAGCGCAGGGGAAATCACTTTAGCTACTGGACGTGTGGGAAGTGATGGGATTTATGCGTTGACGATTGAAAGTCAGGAAGCAGGAACAGTTGTTACGGCACAAGCCACATTGGATGGCGTTTCTTCGAATATTGCAGAAACGATCGTAGTCAGAGCGACGATTGCAGCTACGACATTGAATGAAGTAACAACGACTTCAACAACTGTGACGGGGACAGCCGAACCAAATGCACAAATCGAAATCAAGGTGGATGGTGACGTTATCGCAACAGGAACAGTTGATAACGACGGGGAGTTTGAACTAGAAATCGACCCTCAGCCTTTGGGCACAGTGATCCTTGCACAAGCAAGTATTGATGGACTAACATCGAATATCGCTTCAACAGTGGTCGTGATTGATCCAGCAAGCACGGAAGGAACGATCACACCAAATAAATATAACGTTTCTTCGGGTAATCTTTTCCTGACTGGTGGTTATACCGGTCATGTGGTTTCTGCTCGTGTCCATATCAATGGAGTATCTGTCCGTGGGGGAACATTTGCTGATGGGAATTTTGAATTTTTTGTCGGTAATCGCATCCAATCGGTGGATGACGTTGTTGAAATCGAAGCATTGGATCAAAACGGCAGAGTCTTAGATCGACAAAGAGTCGAATTAGAAAGAGATTTAGCTGGGACGATCACACCTGCGCAGTATCGGGTAGGAGAAGCAACGATTACTGGAAGTTTTACTGGTGATGTGAACTTAGCTCGATTGATTATCAATGGAACATCTACGAATGTGTGGGGTGGAACATTCAACCCAGATGGGACATTCTCTTTCTTCGTAGGGAATCTCAATATCAAAGCAGAAGACAAAGTAGAGATCCAAGCGTTGAATCGACAAATCAGCGGAAATAGCGAAGCCATCGAAGTATTAGATGTGAAAGAAGTACCAGTGATCGACCAATTGAGAGGAACACTGACACCAAATCGCTATCGACCGACGGAAACAACGATTACTGGAACGTTCAGTGGCGACATCAATTTTGCCAATCTATTGATTGATGGGGAATCAGTAGGCAACTGGGGCGGCACGTTCGATCAAGAGGCCGGGACGTTTGAATTTTTTGTCCACGCTCGTTATAGAGATCGGGTGAGAGAGGCTGCAAAAGTGGAAATCAAAACCTTCCACCGAGAAAGAACGAATGGACAAACGGTCGATCATCGTCTTGTCCGCCAGCCAGTCGAGGTAGTCAGAGGTGAAGGAACGATTACACCGGAGCCATTTAAAGTAACAGAAAATCTCATCACTGGGTCATTTACTGGCGATATCAATTTAGCTAATTTGATCATTGACGGTCAGTCCGTTTCATGGGGCGGTACCTTCAACACATCGACAAAAACGTTCACGTACTTTGTCAATCAAACGGTTCGTCATATGATACGTGATGCTGAAAAAGTAGAGTTGGTCGGTTACCAACGGAAAATCATCAATGGTCGTCCAGTCGAAACAGAATTAGACCGCAGTATTCTGTCGATCAACCGAGAATTTACCGGCACGATCACCCCTGACGACTACAGATTGGGAAGTCGAGTTATCACAGGGACTTATACGGGAGAAGATATCAATTTTGGTCGTTTGGATATTGATGGATTGACGCTTTGGGTCAGTGCATTTGCTGATGGGAAATTTACAGCTTACCTGAATGCTACTCAGGCAAGCAGTATCACCAAAGAAAGTAAAGTGACGATTTATGGCGTCCATCGATTCCGAAATCAAAGTACAGAGATCATTGCAAAAGCAAATGTAACGATCGTCGAATAAACATTCGATTTTTGGAAGAAATGAAGGGGACCTTGTATTTCAATCCATGCAAGGGACCCTTTCACTATAGAAAGCGAGAGATAAAATGAAACTCAAGTTACTTAGTCTGTTACTTATACTGTTGTTTGTTGCAGGCTGTTCGAATGAAACGGATACGAAAACAGATGCTACCGCTAGGAGCGATGCAGCAGAACAAGTGACACAACCGCAAACGGTTGTTGGCGGTCTAAAGATCAGCATCGATAAACAGGAAATCAACCAGAAGAAAACAGAAGATGGCGATCGTGTCTTGCATACTTTTACGATCACTGGCGAAAATATGGGCTCGGTTTCTGCGGGCTTAGGCTCCATCGATTTTCTTTTACAAACAAAGAACGGTGACTTGGTCGAGTTGGATCATACGATGGCGATGTTTGGAAATGAGATTGCCGTGGGGGAATCACTTACTGGAAATGTTTCCTTTGAACTAGAAGAGGAACAACAAGCAAGTAAGTTGATCTACCAAACAGGTGAAGATCAATTAGCAGAATGGGATGTTAAAAGCGAATGAAGATAAACGTTATTGGGCTAGGCTATATTGGATTGCCGACAGCAATCACTTTTGCGCATTATGGAGTAGAGGTAGTGGGTGTCGATATTTCTGAAGCGGTGGTGGATTCTTTACAACGAGGACAAGCCCCGATTGAAGAACCAGAGATTGAGACATATCTAGCAAAGGCATTAGAAAATCAAAAATTCAAAGCACAACTTGTTCCAGAAAAATCCGATGCTTTTATTATTGCCGTTCCGACGCCAAATAAAGAAGACCAATATGGCAGCTGTGATCTGACGTACTTGAAGGCGGCAATGCAAGCAGTTTTGCCTTATGTAGAAAAAGGCAATACGGTCATCGTCGAATCCACGATCCAGCCACGTACGATGGAAGACCTGGTGGCACCATTTTTTGAAGCAGAGGGATTCGTTATCGGACAAGATCTTTATTTACTTCATTGCCCTGAACGCGTATTGCCAGGAAAAATATTTGAAGAGTTGATTAGGAATAATCGAATCATTGGTGGGATGACTGCTGCCTGTATCGATCAAGGAAAGAAAATCTACCAGACATTTGTACAAGGGGAGATGTTGGGAACTTCTGCCGGAATAGCGGAGTTATCAAAATTGATGGAAAACACGTATCGTGATGTGAACATCGCCTTAGCCAACGAACTGGTGCAAATAGGCGATCGTTTAAATATTGATGCGTTGGAAGTGATTAGATTAGCTAATCAGCATCCACGTGTGAATATTCATCAGCCAGGGCCTGGCGTTGGTGGTCATTGCTTGGCAGTTGACCCATATTTTGTTGTCGCAGCCGCACCGGAAAAAGCAAAGCTGATCCAGTTGGGGCGTGAGATCAATGCAAATATGCCTGAATTTATTATCAAAAAAATAAAAGAAATCGTACCTGATCATAAAGGCGGAAAAATCGCTATTTTAGGACTTGCTTATAAAGGCAATATCGATGATGCGAGAGAAAGTCCGGCAATCGATATTGTTGCAAGGTTAAGACAGCAATCAAATTATGAAGTAGTCACTTATGATCCATACGTGCCAATTTCAGATGTATCGCAGTTAGAAGAAGCTCTTTCAGGGAGTGATCTGGCAGTGATTCTCTGTGATCATGATGTATTCAAAGAAATCCCGACAGAAAGTATCGAAGAAATGAATCAAGCGGTCGTTTTTGATACGAAAAATATTTTAACGAACATAAGCAGTTTTGAACAGGCGTATTCGCTTGGGAAGCTACCAGTAACAAAGTAACTTATTTTGTCGGGATTTAATGATACTGAAAGGGAAACGTGATGAAAAAAGAAATAAATATCAAAAAATTAAAGCAAGTCGTGCAGCAAAAAAAAGGCTGGATTTTTATGATCATTAGTCTTCCCTTACTAAGCATGTTTGTCTATCTTCATTTGTTTGCTGAACCGATCTATCAAAAAAGTGCGCAGCTGTTGGTCAGTCAAGCTGATCATTCGACAGGGCAACGGTTAGAAACGCAGATGATCCAAGCTGATCTTCAACTAATCAATACGTATAGTGCGATCATCTTGAGTCCAAGGATTTTAAATGCGGTCAGTGAAGCACTAAATGAAGACTATAGCATTTCAGAATTAAGTGAACGATTGAGTGTTTCAAATGCAACAAATTCGCAGATCATTGAAATCAATGCTTACCACAGAAGTCCAAAAGTTGCTGCGAGGATCGCGAATACGACTGCAAAGATTTTCAGTGAGGAGATCCCGAGTATTATGAATATCGATAATGTGACGATTTTAGCGGAAGATGAGGTTTTACCCAATGAAAGACCGACTCGTCCTCATCGATTTCTTCTGCTCACGTTGACTTTTTTCTTAAGCTTATTACTGGCATTCACTTTCGTCTTTGTCTTGCTTGTATTGGAAAGAAGCTTCTCTTCAACGACAGAGATCGAAGAAATATTGGATCTACAAATACTGGGTGAAGTGAGTAAAGAAAAGCAAACACCTAAATTTGAGCCGAATCCTCCAAGAAGTACGAGACGAAGGGCGCGTGTGTGATGCGAAGTATGAAAGAAAGTTATTCGATTACGAGAGAGCAATATAAATTGATTAGAGAAAATATCGAGTATTTATGTACGCAACAAGAGGTAAAAACGATTTTAGTGACTTCAGGGGAAAGTGGTACGGGGAAATCTACGGTATCCGCAAATTTGGCGGTCGCTTATGCACAAAAAGGCAGCCGTACTTTGTTGATTGATGCGGATCTACGAAAACCGACGCAACATAAGCGTTTTATGAAAGAGGCGCATGTCGGATTGTCGAATTATATGCGTCGCGATGTTTCAATCGCTAGTTGTATCCAACGAGTGAATTTGGAAAATTTTGAATTTTCAATCATTACGAGTGGACCTATTCTGCCGAATCCGAATGATCTGCTTTCATCACCCAAATTGACCGCTACCTTAGAGCAGCTCAAACAGGAATATGATGTAGTGATCATTGATACGCCTCCAATCAATATCGTTTCAGATGCATTGATCCTCTCGAAGAAAGTAGACGGTGTGGTCGTTGTCGTTCATGCCGATAAAACAAATAAGCAAGCTGCAAAAAACTCAGTGAAAAAGTTAAGAATGGTAGATGCAAATATCTTAGGTGTTGTATTGAATGGAACAGATAATGCCAAGAATTATTATTACTAAGGAGAAGGAAAGATGGATAGACCAACAATTGACAATGAAGAGTTACGTGTTGCGCCGAATCGCTATATCTATTGGAAAGGTATGATCGAATTTTTTATAAGCTTGTTTCTTCTAGTATTGCTTAGCCCATTGTTGTTCCTAATTTGTGTGAGTATAAAATGTTGCGACTGGCAAGCACCGATCCTCTTTAAACAAGTGCGAGTTGGTAAAAACGAACAGACATTTTTAATGTATAAGTTCCGAACGATGCATCCAGGAGCAGAGAAACGCTTAAACGATTTTTTAGATAAAAATGAAATCGAAGGGCCGATGTTCAAATTAAAAAATGATCCACGTATTACAAAGATCGGTCGTTTTCTGCGAAAGACGAGTTTGGACGAACTTCCACAATTAGTAAATGTTTTACGAGGCGAAATGGCACTGATAGGTCCACGTCCTCCTTTGGAAAGAGAAGTGGCAGAGTATTCTGATACGGACAAAAAAAGACTGACGATCACTCCTGGTTGTACAGGACTTTGGCAAGTGAGTGGCCGGAACGAATTGAGTTTTCATGAAATGGTCGTGTTGGATCTCTACTATATCGAAAATTTGACTGTATGGTTGGACTTGAAAATTTTTGTGAAGACGATCGGGACAGTCTTATTATCTAAAGGAGCTTTTTGATGAATAGACAGCGCCGAATAGAGATTCTTGGAAGTAAGTTAGATCCGTTGACGTTTGTTGAGACTGTTTCTGCAGTCGAAGAAATGATTGAACAAGGTATCCATGCACAACACGTTTCAATAAACGCAGGTAAAATAAATTTGATGCACGCAGATCCCGAGTTACAAAAGATCGTCAATCGTGCAGCGCTGATTACTGCGGATGGCCAATCGATCGTTTGGGCGGCACATTATTTGGGCTATGATGTGCCAGAAAGAGTCACCGGCATCGATCTCTTTCGTGAATTAGTAAAGTTATCTGCGGAAAAAGGTTGGCGTCCTTATTATCTCGGTGCAACAGAAGAAGTCGTGGCTTCTGTCGTCGCGCATGATCAAAAAAAATACCCTGATCTTACGATCGCAGGCTACCATCATGGCTATTTTTCACATGAAGAGTCTCCGAAAATCGCTCAAAAAATCGCAAATGCAAAACCGGATCTCCTTTTTGTTGCTTTTTCCAGCCCTCAAAAAGAAATCTGGCTAGAAACTTTTAGAGAAGTGTTGCAAGTTCCCTTTGCAATGGGAGTCGGTGGAAGTTTTGATATCGTCGCAGGTAAGACAAAGCGCGCGCCTCTTTGGATGCAAAAGACAGGCCTAGAATGGTTTTATCGTTTCATTCAAGAGCCAATCAGGATGTTTGATCGTTACATCAAAGGCAATCTCCGCTTTTTAAGAACGGTTTGGCGAGAGAAGCGAACGAACGCATGAATATAAAAAATCAGAGAATCCTCACTTTTTTTATGTGGACTGTGGCGATTTTCCCAATCATCGATGTGTTGAATGGCTTGTTTCTAAGTATCGGTGTTCGTTTTCCGATTGGTGTCGCTTATCGCTTGCTCTTTTTTTTATTTCTGATCACTATGATCGTTTTGGGAAGGATCACACGTAGTTATTATACGTATTTGACCTATGGTTTTATCGCGACCACACTTGCGCTGTTTTTATTACAGTCTGCTTTTCTACAGTATTCCTGGTCGTGGATGATTGCGGATCTGTCGGTGTATGTCAAATATCTTTTATGGATATTGATTCCTTATTTTGTGTATCAACGGAAGGAACTGATTTCCCAAGTCCGTTATGATCGGTTATTCATCATCATCAGTGTTCTATTTACACTTGGATTACTGATTCCCTATCTCTTAGGGCTAGGCTATCAAACTTATGACAATTCTGATGCTGGCTATAAAGGTTATTTCTTTGCAAACAATGATACAAGTTTTGCGTTTATTGTTTCGATTACTTTTACTGTTCAAGCATTGATTGACTCAATCAAAGAGCAAACACATAGACGCTCACTTTTTTTAGGTGGTCTATTTGCTGGGAATTTCATTTGTTTAGTCCTTGTTGGCACGAAGACGGGCATTTTTTATGGACTAGTCACCTTGTTTTATCTCTTGTGGCGATTAGTCAAAGGAATCAAACGACAAGCACTGATGCAACAGTTATTTATTTGGTTGTTTAGTTTTTTTGGTATTTTTTGGTTATTCATACAAGGGTTTCCTTTAATGATCCAAGCCGTTGAAGGGACTTATTTACGTTTGGTTTATTTTTATCATCTATTCGATGGCGATTTGGTCCGCTTGATCTCTAGTTCTCGGAGTGATTTTTTGATTGGTGGCATGTCTGCTTTTTTAGAAGATGAGTGGCGTCATTTTACCATGATTTTTGGACAAGGATTCGAGTATCGTTTAGCGAACTTTGGGCGTTTAGGCTTGATTGAAATGGATTTCTTCGATACGCTCTTTGGTCAAGGTTTTTTAGGAACTAGTTTGTTGCTGATCATGGGTGCTTATTTTCTCTATTTAGCCTTTCAACCAAGTAAACGTTCAGTCTATAGTTTGGCATTGGTCGTTGTCTTTTTTTACAGCTTTTTTGCCGGTCACGTTCTGTATTCTGCATTGTCTTCTACGTTTTTAGGACTGATTTGTGGTGGGATTATTTTAACAGAGAAAGAGTGAGGTGCTTTTTGAAAAAAATACTTATAAGATTGGGCTTTTTCTCGATTGGCTCGTTAGGTTCAGCGGTCTTGAATCTGGTACTTTTACCAGTGACGACGACCTTTTTAAGTCCAGAAGAATACGGGAAAACGAGTATGTTTTTTCTTGCCCAGACGTTTTTGATCTATGTGATCTATCTAGGCTTTGATCAGGCGTTTACCCGAGAATACCATGACTATGAAAATAAGAAGGCGCTGTTGCAGCAAGCGATGATGATTCCCTTGATTGGGGCTGTTGTTTTAGCGATGAACTTGGTTCTTTATGCGAAGCACTTTTCACTGATTTTATTTGAAGATCCGAGCTATACTCATGCGATCTATTTGTTAGCTTTATCAGCGATTTTCCTGATTTTTGAGCGTTTTATTTTATTGAATCTTCGTATGCAAAATAAAGCATTTATTTTTTCGGTTTATAGTATCTTGGTCAAGCTCATCATTTTATTGTTCACATTGCTATTTCTTTATTTTGGCAGTCCTACTTTTATTACGGTCGTTTATGGGATGTTAGTAGGACAAATTTTAGGAGATTGCGTACTGATCATCGGGAATAGCATATTCTTTTATCCACTCATTACTAAGATCGACAAAACGTTGCTCAAAAATCTGTATCGTTTTGGTCTCCCAACGGTGATAGGTACTTTTCTCTACAGTTTATTGACGATCATCGACAAAGTCATGTTGCGGCATTTTGCTGATTTTGCTTCGTTGGGGATTTATACTGCTGCATTTAAGGTAGCGAGTGCATTGATGGTCTTGCAAGTCAGTTTTGCGAATTTTTGGATTCCGACTGCCTACGAATGGTACAAAAAAGGCAAACCGCTGCGCTACTATGAGCGTGTCAGTCACTTGATGATGTTCCTGTTATCCTTTTGCTTTTTGTTCATGGTTCTCTTTAAGGAAGGAATCGTGTTATTGCTATCTAGTGAATACAGTGAAGCGCAGTATTTGTTTCCGCTACTCTCCTTTTATCCTTTGATGATGACGATCAGTGAAACGACGAATTTAGGCATCGTCTTTTCCAAAAAAAGCCAGTTGAATATCGCTGCTTCGCTAGTGGCAGTATTAGCCGCAGGGATGACTCATTTATTACTTGTGCCGCTATTAGGTGCGACAGGTGCAGCGATCGCAACAGGTTTTGGCTACTTGCTTTTCTTTTTTTCACGAACCTATTTTTCGATGAAGCATTGGGAAGGTTTTTCAGTCAAACGACAAGTGAGTTTAGCGCTGTTACTTTATGTTTTTGCTCTTTTTACCGCATTTAACCGAATATTCTGGCTAGAAAAAGGACTGGTGTTGCTTTTGATGTGTATCGTGCTCATCGTTTATCGTCACGAACTGAAAATCGTCAAAACATTTGTCCAAGAAAGGAAAATTAGAGAAGTATGAATATTATGATCGTTGGACCTGATCCAGATGCCCAAGGAGGGATCGCTACAGTTATCCAGAATTTTAAAACTGCAAAAGTGCCAGAAGACTCGCAATTTTTCTTCCATCAAACATGGTCAGAAAAAGGGCGGTTTTGGACACAATGTAAAGCTTTCATGACATTTCGTGCGCATATCAAAAAAGAAAAATGTCATATCCTTCATTTTCATGTTGCACAAAAGGGGAGCTTTTATCGGAAGAGCCTCCTCTTACTATTGACGCCGAGACACTGTCGGACGATCTTCCACATGCACGCTTCGCAGTTTGATCAATTTTATGAAAATGGACATCCTTTGATTAAATGTTGGATACGCTTTATTTTAAAGAGAGTGAATCAGTTAGTAGTATTAAGCAATAGCTGGGCAGCGTATTATCAAACATTGACCCATACAGCAATCGCTATTTTACCAAATGCCGTAGAACTGCCTTCTCAAAATCTGTATGAGCCAAAGGCAAGTTGTATCCTCACTCTTGGTCGAATCGGTAAGAGAAAAGGGAGTTTTGATCTTTTAGAAGTAGCAAAAGCATGTGAGGCAGAGTTTCCAGCGATACACTTCATGCTATATGGCGATGAAGAAAACGAAGAAGTCGCTCAACAAATCAAAAGCGAAAACATCCATAATGTATCTTTGAATGGCTGGGTCGCAAAAGAAGAATTGCCATCTTTGTTTCAACAAACCGTGCTACACTTCTTGCCTTCTTACCATGAGGGCTTACCGATGGCGATTTTAGAAACGATGGCAGCCGGTATCCCAAACATAACTACAAAAGTAGGCGGCATCCCTGAATTGATCGAACAGGATAGAAATGGTTATTTAGTGGACGCGGGAGATACACAAGCAATGCTTGAGGGATTGAGAAAACTGTTACAAGATGAAGACCATCGTTTACAGTTGAGTCGATCAGCTAGAAGTACGATTGCAGAAGACTATGCACTACAACCTTATTTAGCCAAATGGCATGAGATTTATAAAAAGCAATTTTCTTTGTTACAAAAAAACAACACAAGAGGAGCATTATGAAGAAAATAAAGGTATTATCAATCTTTGGCACTCGACCAGAGGCAATCAAAATGGCACCGGTAATCAAAGCATTAGAGAAAGATCCCCGTTTTCTTTCCAAGGTGCTCGTCACAGGACAGCATCGGGAAATGCTGGATCAAACCATGGCAGCTTTTCAGCTAGTGTCCGATCACAATTTAGCGATCATGCGTGAAAATCAGACATTGTCTAGTATGACGAGTCGCATCTTGGAAAAATTAGAAGCTGTTTTTCAAGAAGAACGTCCGGATCTCGTGTTAGTACATGGAGATACAACGACGGCATTAGCAGCGGCGCTTGCGGCTTTTTATCAGCAGATTTTGATTGGCCATGTGGAAGCTGGACTACGCACTGGCGATAAGCAAGACCCATTTCCAGAAGAAATGAATCGACGCTTGATCGACCAGTTGTCTGACTTTTTATTCGCTCCGACGGAACAAAGCCAAGAAAATCTTTGGAAAGAAAATCATCCTAAAGAGCGAATACTGGTCACTGGCAACACGTCGATCGATGCCTTATATCAGACGTTGGAGGAAAGAAAGACAAGCCTGCTAAAGCATGAGGAGAAGAATATCCTCTTAGTGACCATGCATCGCCGTGAGAATATTGGCTCACCGATGGAAAATGTTTTTCGAGCGTTGAAAAGAATCGCCGTAGAATACCCAGAGCTAAACGTGGTATTTCCGGTCCATAAAAATCCAAAAGTACGAGAAATCGCGCAACAGTATTTAGAAGAACAGACCAATATCCAACTGATCGAGCCATTGGATACGCCAGAATTTTATCAACTTCTTTCAAAGAGCTACTTGATCCTGACAGATTCCGGTGGCATACAGGAAGAGGCACCTTCACTAGGAGTTCCAGTGTTGATTGCGCGAGAAACGACTGAACGACCAGAAGGTGTGTCAGCAGGCACACTAAAGTTGGTGGGGACGGAAGAAGAACAGGTATATGCGAAAATCACCCATTTATTAACAGATCAACAAGCTTATCAGGAAATGGCACAGGCAAAAAATCCTTATGGGGATGGTCAGGCGAGTAGCCGGATCATTGAACAATTAAAAAGCTATTTTAATTAGGAGAAGGTGAAGTTATGAGACAAATCCAATCATCTTTTGTTACGAATAAAACGACATTGAGATGGTTGCATCTCTTAGAATATATGGAGCATGTTGCGTATACACCGATACGTGAATTGTCGAAAGTAATCAAAAGTTCCAGTCGCACGATCATCGAAGATTTGCAAAATATCAAGGAATACTTCAATGATTCGATCGAAATGAAAACATCCAACATTGGCTATAAACTGAAAATACTGGATATAGAAAAATATTTTGATAAAAAAAAAGCAATGATCAGTAATGAACCGATGTTCAAAATACTCGAAAGTATTTTTTTAGGCGAGATTCTTTCGATCAATGAATGGGCGGATATTTTTTTCCTTTCTCCAGCAACATTGATGCGGTATTTAAGGAAAATCGAACCGATTCTTGCTCGTTACGATCTAAGTATCAATAAAAGCCAGGTGAATCTGATTGGTGAAGAAGTGAATATCCGACATTTTTATTTTAACTTTTACTACGAATCTGATATCACCCCCCATACCGTCTTTCCTCCGTTGATCATCCAGGAGATCGGCTTGGATCTGAAAGGAGAGGAATTCAGTCGAGATTTTTCAAATGTGGCTTTTGAAGAGATTTGTTACATGATCTACATTATCTTAGAGCGAACTTCTCATGGTCATTACGTCAAACTCGATCCTGCAATCGTAAAGTTGTTCCGTAAAGAATACTATCTAGAACTAAAAAAATTAAAAAAATTGTTATCTAATCATTTACAAATGCCCATCTGCGAAAAAGAAATCATTTACTTTTATGCATTGACACTCAGTAAACGGACCGTTTTTGATGTTGATCTCGAAAAGATATTTTGCGATAAATTAGGAAAAGAGCCTCGAGTCATACATCTTACTGAACGGTACTTAGAGGAAATCGATCCACCACAGGGGGCGGTTGAAAGTAGTACTGTGTTTATCCAGTCCTTTTTTTCTAACATGATGTTAAAACATAAAATCTCTCCAGTGTTAAATACGGTGATTCCAGATTTGAATACATTCGTAAAAAAAGAGTTTCCGGAAGAAGTGGAGAAAAATACTCAGTTTTTGAGAAACCAGTTGAAAGGGATTCCTTGTTTTACGTTAGAAACGATTGAAGACGTAAGCACAGTTTTTACGATCTTGATGGATTGCTTAAAGGAATTATATTGGGGGAAGCCCAAAAAAATCGCTTTTTTATTAGAAGGCAATCAGTTTATTTCACAGCGGATCCAAGTCACCGCTCGGAAAAATCTAGGCACCTATCAAGAACTTTATTTTCCCAATGCATTAGACATCAGTCATGGTTATTTCAAAACCAATCAATTCGATATCATTGTGACAAATTATGCAGAGCATCTGTCTAATTTTTCCGGTGCTGAGACTTGTTTGCTTTTCAATAAAATCCCAAATGATACCGATTGGCAACGATTGATGTCGTTAATAGATGTTAGGATTTAACTCACGAGGATGAACAAAATAAATTTCCAGATGAAAGGAAGAAATCATGATCAAAAAAGTACAGGTGACACCTACTACCTATTTAAAAAATTACGATGAACTTTGTCACTTGCAGGATTTTCCTCTTATTCAACAGGTTTGTGTCGAATTGCATCAACGGTTTATAGGGATTTGTCAGACAACTTACGACAATATTTTAGAACAATTCGCTGAATTATTAGAAATCGATGCGCAATTACAAATGTTTTTAGACTTTTTGCAGCATGATTTTTTTGAAGAAACGGGATTGTCGGAAGAAGAGGTTGTAGAAATGATCTTAAAGGATAAGAACGTTTACTATCGCTTATTGACAGGTATTGCGACGAATCAAAAGGTCCCAAAAGGATTGATCTATCTCAGTGAGAAATAGAAGACGAAAATCCAGATGGGCAAAAAATAAAATCGGAGGAACGTAGATGTCTGGCAGAAAAAAAGTATTTCTTTCTATATTGACTGTACTCGTACTTATGACTCTGGGGGTCGTAGGATACGTGGGGAAAATCTATTTTGACATCCGAGCAACGGTCAATGAGTCTTATGAAGCGAGTGAGCGAATAGAAACAGAGTTGGATTATCTTGCAGGAGATCCATTTTCAATCTTACTACTTGGAACAGATGGAGGTGATCTGGAAAGAGCAGAACATGGAAGAACAGACACGATGATCGTTGCCACAGTCAATCCTAAAAAAGAGCTGACGACATTGGTTAGTCTTCCTAGAGATACCTACACAGAGATCATTGGTCAAGGCTTCCATGACAAAATCAATCATGCGTATGCTTTTGGGGGCATTTCTACCTCGATAGCAACAGTAGAAAATCTATTAGACATCCCAATCGATTATTATGCCCAAATCGATTTAAAAGGAATGAAAGAATTAGTAGATCTTGTAGGCGGAGTTGAAGTCAATAATTCGTTTAGCTTTCATTATGAAGGGGTTGATTTTCCAATTGGGAAATTACAGTTAGATGGCGAAGATGCACGGAAGTATTCGCGCATGCGCTATGAAGATCCAGATGGCGATTATGGGAGACAAAATAGACAACGACAAATTTTGACTGGCTTTTTGGATCAAGCAAGATCAGTCAGCACGTTAGCAAACTATAAAGAGATGCTTGATGTTATTGGAGAAAATACCCAAACGAATATTTCATGGGAAACGAGCCAAATGCTCTTTAGGCACTATCGAACGGCATTGAATCATGTGAACTCTGAGCAACTAACGGGTGTTGGCTTTACAGGAGATGGTGTCACAGGCGAACATGGTATCTCTTATCAGATGATCGCCGAAGAAGAATTAACACGCATCCAAAATGAATTGAAAAATCAGTTGAAATAGAAGGAATGAATGATAAATAAGCACTCTTTTCATTTGAATAGCTAGTAATAGATGTCGACAGCCAATCCCTATGCGAACAATAGGAGTGGCTGTTTTTTGTTTGAAAACCATTGTTGATGACATAAAAAAAAGACACTAAAAACAGGAGAAGTGAAACTTGGTGATTATGTTAAATAACAGAAAAAAAAGGATAAATAAAGGGCTGATTCCACGTATACTAAACACAACTTGAAAAATAAGGCTCTTTGAGAAGGAATGGAGACATAGATAAATGGAGACGAAAGGAATACAGATTTTTTTATATGGACTAGATGATAGCCGGAAACTTTTTTTTGAAGATGAGAAGAATAATAGAATAGATTTACAGGGAAATCCTCCACTGAAAGAAGTAAGCATAGACTCAGCTGTTATTGATTGGTATAACAACCAACTACATTTTTATCTCGTTAGAAAAGTACTGTGGGAAGAGTTAACAACAATAGAATCTTGGCGGAAATTCGAAAAAAATTTACCTAAGTTATTTAGAATCGATCATAAAAATAAGCCACACTGGCAGAAATATTATCAGTGTATGGCATGGAATATTAAAAATCAGTTATCGAATATTTTTTACAAAGGGATTACCGCAGGACTAAAGACGGAACATTTTTCGTTGTTTTATTGCAATGAGAACAACGAAAAACAATATATCACACAACATATTGATAGAGGATGTAAAAACGGGATCGATATGGCTATTTGCTACCCGAATGTCATGATTTATTTTGTACTGGATGGATTGGATATGCACGATATCGTAGGTAAAAATCGCAAAAAACAATTTGAAAGTGACTACACATGTAAAGAACTACGATATATTTTTCGCCATTGGTATGAGTTAAAAGAAAAAGTAATATTTTTTGAAAATAAAAAAATCGTAAAAGCACCTTGGGTAGATGGGAGCTACGTTCACGCCTGGAAAACGTATCGTGAGAGTAGAAAAGAACAACTATCAAAAAAGCTAAGTAGCATGCGAACTCAGTCAATGGATGATATCCAGCAAACGATTTTCTCTATAGAAAAGAAAAAGCAAGGGGAAACATCTTTAAAAAATATATTATCAAAAACAAAAATAAAGAAAGAGAGGCAAGAACTAAAGAAAGCCTGTATAGGTAGACAGCGTACACTATCGTTGTAGTTTGGCTGAATGATTTACAAAAGAACGATTAACATGAACATGAATCTCAAAGGGAAAGACATAAAGTTTATCCCTGTAAAGAACTATGTCATATCTCTAAGAGCTTTAAAAGAGGGTTTCTAAAAGTAAATGAGAAAAGGAAGAACCCAGTAATAGAAAGAACAACCTGTCTCTGGGTCACAAAGGTTTACTCGTTGATTTTTATTAAGTGCATGTTTTATGTCTTTGCTGTTGGCACAAATTTTATACATAGAACTGAATGTGTTGGAAAAATAAGCTTACATATACCTTACAAGTTATGTAATAGGAGCGATAAGGATGTTAACAGATGAAATAAAAATTTTATTTTTTGGTCAAGAAGATGAATATAAACGGTTATTTGAGTCAAATAAATTTGAACAGTACCAACCAGGTAAGGACTATCAGGTACAAATGTTTGATGCTTGTAGTAATGAAATTGAGCAATTGATTATTCGACAGGTGAAGGAAGGTAACCTGCTCACGTTACAAAATTGGGAGGATTTTTCTGACAACTTGCCTATGTTGCTATTTCCCAAAAATGAAAAAAAGTTAGTTTATTTTTCTGAATATTATGATGCCATGAATCGCTATCCTGAGAATCGCTTATCGACAGTTTTTAGAGGAGCCATTCAAGCAGGCAACCTACATACAGATGGCCAAAAATTATTTTATATCAATGCGGAAGGAAATGAGACCCCAATCGATTTACGCAAAGATCATGGGTATAAAACAGCTTTAGATATGGCAACAGACCATAAAATAAGAATTATATTCTCTCTGACTCACTTAAAGCAAAAAAATATAGAAGAAAAAAATTATTTGTTTCGCGAGGATAATGGGGTTCTTCAAGAGTCACTCCGCTATGTCCAAGAAAAATGGTCACGGGTAGAAAATATCTACAAAAAGATTCTCTTTATAGAAAATGTAAGGATTGTAGATCCTCCTTGGGTCAAAGTTGCTTCTGTAAAGGAGCGGCAACCAGATCTCGATCATGGAATAATAAATAAAAAGGCCGAAGGTGAATTACTAAAATCGGATCAGACGAATAAAATGGAAGGTGAAATATTACTTTTTGGACATAAGCGTGCGTGTGAAGAGATGGCGGAATTGCCTGAAGTTCAAGAAAAACTTATCAATAAAAACTATAACGACTACAAGTTTGATGCTTGCAGTAAAGCAATTGAAAATTTAATCATTGAATATGTCAAAGAAGGAAAACTGATCACATCGGAAGATTTGGATGATTTTTCGAAAAGATTACCTTCTTTGCTGGAAGTACAAGCAGGGAAACTAGTACATTTGCCTGAGTATCTTCGTTCAATGGAGTTAAAAGAAGGAAATCATTTAGCGACCATTTTTTCGAACTTATCAAAAGATGGTAATTTGAAAACAAATGGGAGTATGTTATACCACGAATATGGTAGGGGGAGATATTGCGAAAAAGTCCCTATAAAACATCTTGAAATACAAGCATATGATCTTGCAATCGAAACGGCTATTCGTGGTAATGCATCCATTTATTTTTCACTAGACGGAACTAATATGAAAGGAATACGATACAAGATTCAAGAACACACATTTGATACGCTCAATAAGAAATTCTACACGAATGAATTATTCAACAGTGTACTTCGAAAAATTTACCGAAACTATACGGAAATAGGAGGAAGAGTCACATTTATTGAAAAGGGGAAACAAGTAGCCCCACCGTGGCTTGAGGGACCATTTGTCGGAGCGTGGCAAGAGTACATCGAGCATAGAGAAAAGAAATTAGAACAAAAACTAGCACAGAAAAAGATTCTCCGCCCAGGTGACAAAGCGGATCGAATGGGGACATTAATGAGGTTCATACGTACAGAGTATATCATACGGACTAACAAACAAAATAGAAAAGGTATAAGTCTAGCATTTCAGGAAAAATTAAACACATTCGAACAATGGGCAAATAAACTAAATGAACAAAAAATCCAACAACCTCAAAAAGCAAGAAGCTTCTCTCTACACTCAGAAAAGAGACCAGAAGGAAGTCAGGAATTACCGAAACAGTTAGCTGCATTTCATCAATGGAAAGGCGATTTAAATCAACAGGGGATTGTACAACAAACTCGAATATTCCAAGAAAAAATTAAAATGTTTGATCAATTGGCAAATACTTTGAATGAACAGAAAAAAGTCCAACAAATTCAAGTAAATCAAAGGAAAGCATTTTTACAAAGAGAAATATAACCAGAAAATCAAATCTTACATTTGCTTGTAAAAGCAGTAAATTTAAGAAAACGGAGTAGAGGGATGAACACAGAAAAAGTATATATTTTATTATTTGGGATGCATAAGCAGAGATATCTTTTTTTTCATGACGTCGTAGCAGGAAAGGTTAATCTTAAAGAGTTTCCTAATCTGACAGAAGCGACTTCATCAGAATATGTCATTGATCGCTACAACAGAGGCATACATGAATTAATCGTTAGCAACGTGATGAAAAAAAAATTAGGAACCATAGAAGAATGGAAAGAATTTGAGAAAAAGTGGCCTAGCTTATTAGCAGAAGAACATAAGTATCGCCCGCATTGGAAAAGATACTGGCAGTGCGTGCAATGGAATCCTAAGAATCAGTTGCTGAATATCTTTAAACAAGTAGTGTCTGAAAAAAATTTATTCGTGGAGAATGAGGTACTCTCCTATCGAAATGAGAATAAAAAGAAAAAAGATTTTTTGAGACATATCGAAAGAGGATGCAAAAATGGTATTGATATAGTCATACATTATCCCAATATTAAGATGTATTTTGTATTGGATAAGTTGAATATGGAGAATATCGCTGATAAAAATCGTAAAAAACAATACAAAGGTGACTTCACGTGTAAAGAACTTCGTTATATCTTTCGCCATTGGTATTTACTAAAAGAAAAAGTCGTATTTTTTGAGAATAAAAAAATCGTGAAAGCACCTTGGATCGAAGGGAAATATGTCAAGGATTGGCAAAAGTATCAAGAAATGAGAAAAAGGCGTCTAACAGGAAATCTAGAGAAGCAAAGGTGTCAATCAATGGAAGAGATCCAAGCAAGTATATCCAGTACAAGTGAGAGGATAGGAGAACAAAAAAACTTGCAATCGTTACTGATAGAAACAGTAGGAAAACAAAAAAATAGCCAAGAGCAAAAGAAACCTTTTGTCCGTAGGCAACGAGCTATGACGATTTAGCTTTTTGTAGACAATAATTTTCAGATACATATATAAGAAAAGAGGAATAGCATGGAAACAAAAGAGGAACCAATGATCTTTCTTTTCGGATTATCCGAGCCACGTAAATTTTTTTACGGTGATCTCTTGGACGGAAAAATCCCAACAGAAAAAGATGTATTTAAAGATAGTCGATGTGTACATGATCATCTGATTGATACATATATCGAAGGATTGAGAGAAACAATGAAGCAGCGGGCAAAGATGCTTATGGACCCAGTGAAAAGAAAGCTTTTTTTTAAAGATTGGATCAATTATTTACTGCCAGAAATCAAGGATTTGCCATTATGGCCACGCTATTTCAAATTTAGTCGGGAAAATGAAAAAAATAGATTAGAAAAGCCCTATGAGCAAGTCGAAGTGGTAGCATATAGCCCAAATATGCATAAATTTCATAAAAATGGAGAAAGGATCGAACCATGCGGACATACAAAAAGAGGCTGTAAAATAGGTATCGATATAGTAAAAACAAGACCAAATACAAAAATTTATTTTACGTTAGATGAACTAGATAAACGAGCTGCAATAGACAAAGAGTACGGTAAGGGCGACTATTTCAGTTTAACATCTTCAGAATTACGTTATATTTATCGGGATTGGAAAGTGTTAAAGAATAAAGTGGTCTTCTTTGAAAATAAGAAGAGAACAAGGCCACCATGGAAGGAACCGTTATATAAGTTAAGATGGAAAACCTATGCAGCAGGAAGGCTACATAAGAGAGGAGAAGTGAAGGGAACAAATTCAATGGAAACAAAAATAATAAACACCTCTACCAATAATGAAAGGACATCGGAAGTACAATCACTTGATAGTCTGAAAGCGAATGTTTATAAAAAAATGGTTGAAAGTCAAGAAATAGCTAGAAAAAACCACGCGTTTCGTTCCTCTTCAAAAAGTGTGGAACGAACCATCTAAAAAGTGCTTGGGACTTTAGGCACCTTGTGTCCTTTAAAATCGACTAAACAGTGTCCAGAAGCTGACCTTAAACAGTAAACTAAAAAATTGTAAAATAAGAGAAACTATTTTCAATTTTCTAGCTTACTTCTCAGATCAAGACGCTTCTGGTACAACCTCTTTTAGCGAGAGTAATTTGTCTAAGCTAAAGTGTTCTGTTTTTTACAAGTCATCATTGTTCGATCAAGCGTTTTGCGATGTCATAGTCACCTTCATAAGGTTCATCGACTCCACCGACTTTTTGATACGCATCGACGCCTTTACCAGCGATGACAACAGAGTCTTCTGGTTGGCTTTCTGCTAACGCTTGTTGGATCGCAGTTGGTCGATCCATTTCATAATGAACTGCAAGCTCCGTATTCGTAATTGCTGCATGGATTTCTTCTGCGATTTTTTGTGGATCTTCAAAGGCAGGGTCATCAGCAGTCAAGAAAACGACATCGGCTGTTTCTGACAAGACTTCCCCAAAATCTTTTCTGCGGGAAATCGCTTTGTTTCCTGGGCTTCCTAGAACGACGATCACACGACCGTTGGGATGTTCGCTCTTAGCAAATGCTAATAACGTTTTTAAACTTAAATAGTTATGTGCATAGTCAACATAGACATGCGCACCATTTTTATGAGTCAACTGATCCATTCGACCAGGAACTCTCGCTTCTTTAAGTCCTTGCTGGGCATCGTTGATGGAAGCACCAACTAAGGTCGCCGCAATGATCGCACTGGCTGCATTTTCTTGATTAAAGCCGCCAGCTAATTTGATCTTATATTCCGCTTCAACTGGTAGATTGCATTCGTGTGTGATCAATTGAAAGGCTTGTGTTTGATTTTCTAAACTTTTCACTTGAACGTCTGTAGTATCTGCTCGTCCATAAGTGATGGCAGGAATACCATGGACTTGTCCTGTCTCCACTAACAAATCAAAGTAGTCACTTTCACGGTTCAAAATCACTTTTTTAGAATTTAAGATCAACTGACGTTTGCAATAAAAATAATCATCAAACGTTGGGTGTTCGATCGGACTGATATGGTCTGGAGAGATATTCAAGAAAATACCAACATCCAAGGTTAGACCGTAAACACGTTGCGTTTTATACGCTTGAGAAGAAACTTCCATGACAAGATGAGTCATTCCATTTTCCGCTGCTTCCGCCATCATTCGATAGAGATCCAATGATTCAGGTGTCGTCAAATTAGACTTGAAAAAAGTCTTACCGTCTAATGTCGTATTCATCGTTGAAAACAAAGCAGTCTTGTAGTTAGTCGTATGATCTAAGATTGCTTTTGTAAAGTATGCAGCTGTTGTCTTACCTTTAGTACCAGTAAAACCAATCACTAGCATTTTCTTTTGCGGATAGTCATAAAAAGCCATCGAAAGAATTGCCATTGCTTTACGGATATCGGTAACGATAATCCCACAAGCTTCAGTTTCATAAGGCTCTTCGGCAACGTAATAATTAAGCCCTTGAGCGATTGCAGCGGTTAAATAGTCTTCTTTAAAGTTTAACCCTTTACAAAAAAATAATGTCTCAGCATCGACTTGACGTGAGTCATAACTTAATTTCTTGAATACTCGATTTTCGGGGGCATAAAGATGCCACCCTTGTGGTGATACAAATTCTTTTAACAGATTTTCTTTTAACAATAAGTTGCGGATATCTTCTAAGGAGAAGCTCATTGAATCATCCCTCACTTTGTATTTATTTGGTCTATTATAGCATATTTTTTCAGCTCGTATTTTCGTGAACGGGCGATTTAAGTAAAAATGAAAGAAGGCAAGGTATGGAAAATGAACAGAAACAAGTGATTTTATTTTTTGGATTAACAACCACAAGAAATGACTATTTGAACCGAATAGTTAACGGAGAATTTCATTTAAAAAATGTGACAGTCGATAAAGAGACAACTTGGGTAGATTACTCATTTGATCTCTATCTTAGCCATCTACGTGATGTGTTAAGGACAAAAGGAGCAGAGCTGACAACGCCAGAAAAATGGGAAAAGTTTTCCTATGAATGGCCGGATTATATCAAGTCCGAGTACAGAGATTTACCACTATGGAAAGATTATTACTATCACACACAAGTCACCCTCAAAAATCGGTTCGCTCATCTTTATAAAGGAACTGTTGCCCAGCCTTATTTTTTTGTAAAAGCCTATTCTAAAAATTATATACCAGATGAATTTAGTGTATTGAAACTCCCTGACAGCAAAGAATTAGGGAGGTATATCTACAGTGAATTAGCGAAAGATCCTAACGCAAACTTGGGCGAACATCGATATGGCTTTGCCAAAAAAGGCAAATTATATTCGCCATCATTACATATGATAAGAGGGTCCAAAATCGGTGTAGATATTGCCAAAACAAATCCAAATGTGACGATTTATTTTCTATTAGACGGACTGGATATGAAGCGAGTCTTGACTAAACCGCGCGTAAAAAAGCCGACTAGCAATGTCACCAACCATGAACTTCGTTATGTCTATCGGAATTGGTCGCAACTGGAAGGGAAAATCGTTTTCTTTAAAAATGGAAAAGAAGTCAGTCCACCATGGGAGTCATTCGAGTATAAGAAGATGTGGCAAGCTTACAAGCCAAAAAGGTTTCAAAAACACAACTGGATCCGCAGGAAGTGGATGGATTTTCGCAATAAAAAGGGAGTCATTCAACAGGGAAATGCGAATGCGAAATACAATATGAAAAAGGAAGAGCAAATGTGCGCATTTGCTACCCTCCAACAGCAGATAAAGCAAGATAAGCCAATAGTCGGCGAAGACAGTCGGGAAAAAAATCGACCTTGTAAACGAACCTTCTTCGAAAAAACAGTACATAGAGTTGAAAAAATAGCGTATCGGAGAAATGAGGCAGTTGCGAGTAAGGGAACACGTCAAAGGGAAAGACGAGAACCGCTGCGTAGCTGATGATTCAGTCGCAGAATTTTTTAAGAATAAATTAACCAATAAAAAGAAAGAAGGAATAGAACAGTGAACCCGGAAGAAACAAGCGAATTTAAAGGACAGTTATCGAAGGGGAATACCGAATATTTACAGTCAAAACAGCATCTAGAATATCATTCAATGCACAGTATAGAATCTGACTCAATCTATTATAGTCTAGAAGATAGCCGACTTTCTCAACGATCAGAAGAGCAATCAAAAAATACAATAGCAAGCGTTCCAGATTTAGAGAAAACATCTTCACAACTGAAATCAAAACGACGAGGATTTTTTTCATATATACTAAAAAAAATTAGAACACTCAGTCGTAAAATAAAAAAATCTAAAACAGCTGTCATTGAGTCAGTAAATCATCCACACATGGTCCAAAATGTGAATCCTTCTACTGTGACTGCGAAAGACAGGCCTCGATACTTCACCCGTAAACTAGATTTGGCAAAAAAAGTTGCAAAAACGGCAAATCATTCAATGTCAAAACAAGAAAGAGCTGTGGCATCAAAAGCACGAGATCGTAGCATGAAAGTGTAAGTAAAATGAAAGAGTAAAAGAGTAGGAGTGACATAGAACTATGTTTATCTGAAATGCGCTATTTAAAATAAAAAGAAAGAAGGAATAGATCAATGAATGATGAAAAAATACTAGGGGTGCAGTTATCAAATAGCGAGGGCGTAACTAAAGAGGGAGAACCTCCAATTAGTGAGTATCTGATCGCAAGACAATTTCAGCCAACTCGAGTGAGGGAGGGGCTTGAATCCGAGAAGAATTTTAAAGAGACGATAAAACAATATCGCCGTGAAAATAGATTTATGACTCTAAAGAAAAGCGGTAGATTGTTTAAGTTACTGTTGAAAACAACAAGCAGAATCATATTAGGTCGTCGACTTTACGATAAAATCACTTTGAATAAGACGCAGAAAGATCAAGTCGTCACTACAAATAATAAGGAGCAACGATCTAAACAAGGGAACAGTCAAGGTAAGTCAGCGCAACATTTACAGATGAAAGAAACGAGAATATCCGAGGTAGGCGATTCTTTACATAGCCCAAAAACCACCCAAATAAATGAAAAGCCATTTAGCACGACTGTGAAAGGGAGTCCCCTATTCTTAACGCGTAAACTTAGTTCGGCGTACGAGGCTGCAAAGATAGTAAATACCCCATTATCTAAAGGTGGAAATAATACGGTTTCAAAAGAACGAAGTTAAATGTTTAGTCGTAGTTTGAACGTGTAAGAAAAACAAAACGTTAAAAGGATGGAAAGAAGATCAATCAATCTTATTTCTATCTAAAGTATATTAATTAAATAAAAAGAAAGAAGGAATAGATCAATGAATCCAGAAATTACTGAGTATGATAGATTCGTACGTCTCAATAAGTATAGGCGAGGTTATGCAAAATATGATAGATATGAATCAATTCAATTAATACAAGAAGTAGAAACTAACCCTAAGCTACAAGAATTGTTAGCTAAAGATGGAGCGCCGACTAAAGGGCAAGCAGCGTTGGACTATGTGTTTAAAACGAAAGAGCGTAAAGAAGAAAAACCAGTTCACAGCATGCCACGTATTGCTAGGTATCTGCAACATGAAGAACTAACTCCTAGCATTCCACGTATCACTAGGTATCAACAACAAACAGAAGGTCTGAGTAAAGGAGTAGCAGAGATAGACCAGTTTAATAAGAAAGTTCGTGAATTAGTAAAACCAACACCTAGCATTTTAAATATCCCTAAGTATCAGCAATGGTTGGAAAAGGAGGAAACTCTGGCAAAAGAGAAAGCGGCAGTCAAAAGTACGTTAAAGGGTATAGCTGATAAATCAACGAATGATGGAAAGACAAGAGACGATACAGTTTTCTCTAATCAAGATAGTAGTGAATTAGGGCTTAAATTCAAAAAAGAAAGTTTTGATAGAAAATATGAATATGCAAAAAAATATGCAGCTGTTGTAAATGGCAACTCACAAAAAAATAAAAAATCCACGATTTCGAAAGAACAAAGATAAAACACAAGAACTTCCTACGAATGAAAGAAAACGGTTATTATGTAAAGGCTGCGACCGATGATAAATCAAAAAAAGCTAACAAAAAAGATTGCTACTTTGAAGATTTACACTTAAAATATGAGTAATGTTTTGAAGAAAGTTGGAATCTGATCAATGACTAATCAACGAAAACCAGCAGTAGAAAATTTGACAGTCCAAGAGAAAATGGCTAGAGGTTCTGCTTGGATGACTGCAAGCAATATGATTTCACGATTGCTTGGGGCAGTCTATATTATTCCTTGGTATGCTTGGATGGGCGAAAATGCAAAGGCTGCCAATGGGTTATTCAATATGGGGTACAATATTTATGCGCTATTCTTAATGATTTCAACTGCTGGGATTCCAGCTGCAATTGCGAAACAAACCGCACGATACAATTCATTGAATGAATATGGTACCTCTCGTCGGCTGTTTTTACGAGCAATGCAAATGATGGCTGTGTTAGGTGTGTTTTTTGCAGGATTTATGTACTTTGCTTCTCCTTGGTTAGCTCGTGCCTCTGGTGGTGGCGAAGAGTTGATTCCGATCATGCGCTCATTAAGTGCAGCGCTACTCGTTTTTCCTTGTATGAGTGTCATTAGAGGATACTTCCAAGGGAATCAGGAAATGATGCCTTATGCCCTCTCTCAAATCGTCGAGCAGATTGCACGTGTTTTCTATTTATTACTCTCCACATTCATCATTATGAATGTCCTGTCAGGTAATTACGTGACCGCAGTCACTCAATCGACTTTTGCAGCATTTATTGGCATGGTCATCAGTTTGGCTGTCTTGTTATATTTTTTGAAAAAACATCAAGCGTATACATCAGCTCGTGTGCAATATAGCGAAAATCAAGTGACGATTGCGACGAAAGAATTACTGGTGGATACGATCAAAGAAGCGATTCCTTTTATCATTGTCGGCTCAGGGATCACGATTTTTAAATTGGTCGATCAATTTACATTTATTCAGATCATGTCGAATGCCACCGAGTATTCAAATGCACAATTATTGGATCTTTTTTCGATTTTCAGTGCGAATCCTGATAAGTTGACAATGGTTGTCATTGCTTTAGCAACATCGATTGCTGCGACAGGTCTACCGTTGATCACAGAAGCGGTAACGATCAAAGACCGACGTGGATTAGCAAAATTGACAAGCAGTAACTTACAGTTGTTTTCTTTTATCATGTTTCCTGCAACGTGTGGCGTGATGCTCTTAGCTTATCCGTTGAATACGCTATTTTATACACCGGATCAACTAGGAAGCCAAGTGTTGGTCCAAGCAAGCTTTGTTGGTCTTTTTCTAGGACTCTACATGCTTGTATCGAATATGCTCCAAGGGATGTTTGAGAATAAAGCAGCTATTTACTATTTACTCATTGGGTTTATCGTAAAATTAGTGTTGCAGTATCCAGCCATCCGTATTTTTGAGGTATATGGCCCATTGCTGGCAACGATGATCGGCTTTATCGTTTCTTGTACGCTGATACTAAAGAAAATCCATCAAGTGGCACGCTTCAATCGGAAATTCGTGTGGCGGCGCACCTTATTGATTTTTATTCTAACGATGTTGATGCTTCTTGCAGCGGGGCTAACGAAAATGATTTTGGGGATGTTCTTGAATCAAGATAGTAAGTTCCAATCGCTCGTATTGATCGTCTTAGTAGCAGGAGTCGGCGGTTTCGTCTATACGTATCTAGCATTGAAGCTCCGTCTCGCAGATAAGCTATTAGGACGTCAAGGGATGATTCGTTTACGACGACGTTTGCGCATCAAATAAGACAGACATTGCTAAAAAAGGAGACAATCGTATGCGTTTAGATAAATTTTTAGCCGATATCGGTCTTGGCAGCCGCAAAGAAGTTAAAGGGCTGATCAAAAAAGGCTTGATCACAGTCAATGGAGTATGTATCAAAAGTGATAAACATCAAGTAAAAGAAATGGAAGATACGGTGATGTATCTGGATGAACATTTACATTATCAAAAAGATTTTTATTATATCTTGAATAAACCGGCTGGCGTAGTTTCAGCAACTCAAGATAATTATGATCAAACCGTTATCGATTTACTTTCTGATGAAGATTTTCGAGAAGACCTATTTCCAGTTGGTCGATTAGATAAAGACACAGAAGGATTGTTGATCCTGACCAATGATGGACAGTTTTCACATCAGTTGCTCTCGCCAAAAAAACATGTGGAAAAAGAATACTTGGCAGAGATTGCAGGCGTGATGACAAAGGAAGATGTGTCAGCTTTTGCAGAAGGCTTACTTATTGATGGGGATGAACAAACATTGCCTGCGACGCTCATTATAGATTCGATCGATGAAGAAACTAACACCTCTCATATTCGCTTGATTCTACATGAAGGGAAATTCCACCAAGTCAAACGTATGGTGAAAGCCGTTGGGAAAGAAGTCACTTATTTGAAACGGATTCGTATGGGGAATTTCCATCTCCCAGATGATTTGTCCTTAGGAGACTATCGCCAAATGACGGCAGAGGAATTGGCACAAGTTAGAAGTAAATAGATAGTAACAATGGCTTATAGGGTTGGGATGTAGTTCTCGATTCTGTAAGTTTTTTTGTTTGAGATTGTGAAAGAAGTATCTGCAACAATTGAGAAACCTAAACGTAAACACGAATAGAGAAGGTACTAAAAAATAAATTCCATATACGATTATGATGCTAAATCAAATATTTATGAAAGATGTAATAAAATGATAAGTATATGATGTATGATACTTAGTGTATAAGTCATCTGAATTTTTTATTGTCCAAAAAATCAAGTCATTAAAACTACTCAAATAAAATTTATAGGGAATTTTTAAGTACTAGTATATCCCAAAATGGAAGTACATAATGAACGAAAAAGTTGTTTTTTTACATGTTATTTAGTTTATAGAAATGTTTAATAATCTACTTATGTGAAGGGGAAATATGAAAAAGGATAATTTCATCTTAATGGATAAACTTGGCGTGGAACACAAAAATAATAAGGTGTTAAAAAGCATAAATTTAAAGATTGAACAAGGAGAGTTTGTTTTTCTGATAGGAGCAAGCGGCTCGGGAAAAACAACTTTAATTGAATTAATTCAAGGGAGACGAATGTATAATACCGGTAGCTTGAAAATTTATGATAAAGAATTAAGTCAATATAACTATATGGAATTACAAGATTTAAGGAAAATGATGGGAGTAGTTTTTCAAGATACAAGGTTATTTGAAGAATGGACAGTGTTTGAAAATATAGCATATAAATTGAAATATTTAGGCTATCCACTCTCATTTATACAATCGAAAGTTGAGGAAGTAACAATAGATTTAAAAATAGATAGATATATAAAAAGTTCACCTAAAAATCTATCTGGTGGTGAAAGACAACGTGTGAATATTGCAAGAGCAATCGTTGCGAATCCCAAAATCATTATTGCTGATGAACCGACATCTAATTTAGATAAGGCAAATGCAAAAATTGTCTTTGAGTTATTGAAAAAAATGAATCGACTAGGTTCTACAGTGATTATGTCTACTCATGATCCTAATTTTATAGAAGAATCCAAATTTAGAATAGTTAAGCTAACTAAAGGAGAAAAAGTCTATGATCAATGTGGGGCCAACTATTTTATCTAACTTATACCTTGTTAAGAGAAGCTTTGAGAGCGCACGCAAAACAGGGTTTAGATACATTGTTTCGATTATTATTATTGGAATCCTATTTCTTGAGTGTGTTTTTTTGCAGCTATATTTACAAAGATTGATTCAAGTCATGGAACAAGAAATAATGAGTGCTGATTTAAAGTCTGCACAACTAAGTTTAAATGGAAACCAGTTTTTAATTATTCAAATTTCTTTTGGGAGGGATATTCTATCCTTCTTAATAGTAATAATTTCTATTTATATACTATTTGATTTTAGAAATAAAATGTCGCTAATAAAAGCAATTGATAGAATAGATGTTGAAACAAAAATATACTTGGGAATCCATCCTAAATATGTGTTGAGAGAATTCCTGCTTAAAAATTTTTTTATATACATGTTAGGTTTAAGTCTTAGTTATGTACTTTCCATTCTTCTGAACATGAAACTGGTCTCTTTGTTCAATTCTATTTTACCTTATGATATTCAGGTCAATCATAGAAACTCCATTTTCCTTTCAATAGGTCTTTTTATACTAATGATTTCTATAGTATTAGCATTTTATATTATTGTATTAGAATTTATCAGTATCCAGAGATTCAAGAGAACTTTTTCACTCTATTAATACTAGGTTAATTATTTGGAGATGTTTATATTATGTAGTTTTTAGACTACAAGTAGCAAATAAATAGAGTAATTGAGACAGAAACTACTTACAGAATCAAGGAATATATTTCTCGACTCTGTAAGTAGTTTTTTTCTGTCTGATTACTCATTATTGAACACTCCTTCCATCCCCTTCTCTATAATTTGTTTCATTTTACCTATAATTTGTTTATTTATTCTCTTTTTTGAAAGCGCTATAATTACAGTGCGAATGAGGGGAAAGGAGTTTTTATATGCGAAAAAGGAAGGGGTTAAAAGGGTTTATTGGCAATTTATGGCGATACAAAGCGCTTGTTTTAATGGCTGTCCCTGGGATGATCTGGATGATTTTTTTCTTTTACATCCCGGTTCTAGCGAATGTGGTTGCGTTTAAAAATTTCCATATTTCTGCTGATGGCTTTCTTGCAAGTTTAAGGGAGAGTCCTTGGGTGGGACTGGAGAATTTTAAATTTTTATTTTCTTCCGATCAAGCATTTTTGATCACGAAAAATACGATTTTATATAATGTGACATTTATTTTATTGAATCTCTTGATATCTGTCGTCTTTGCAATCATTATGAGTGAGTTGCGAAACAAACGCTTGGTAAAAGTGTATCAAACGATGTCACTGCTGCCGTATTTCCTTTCTTGGGTCATCATCAGTTACTTCGTCTATGCGTTTTTAAGTCCAGATAAAGGGATTTTCAATCAATGGCTGGCAGCAAATGGCAGCGAAACGATCAATTGGTATAATGATCCGAAATATTGGCCATTTATTTTAGTCTTTATTGGAACGTGGAAGGGAATCGGCTATAACAGTATCATTTACTTTGCTTCGGTCATGGGAATCGATCCAACCTATTACGAGGCTGCGATGGTCGATGGCGCAAGCAAATGGCAACAAATCAAGCATGTCACTATCCCGCAGTTGGTTCCATTGATGACGATCTTGACGATATTGGCTGTTGGAAATATTTTCCGAGCCGACTTTGGTTTATTCTATAATATTCCAAGAAATTCCGGCGCACTTTATGAGGTGACTCAAGTCTTAGATACGTATATCTACAATGGTCTGACATCCACGGGTGACTTTGGCATGACAGCTGCAGCTGGGCTTTATCAATCTGTCGTTGGTTTTGTCTTATTAATGATCACCAATACGATTGCTCGTCGTTTTGACAGCGAATCGGCATTGTTCTAAGGAGGAGAGAAATGAATAAAAAGAAAGTCCAACGAGTGGAGATCCGCTCGTTCAATAAAACCACCAACTTTTTCTCCAACATCTTGATTGCACTTTTTGCTATTTCCTGTGTGTTACCATTTATTTTTGTGATTGCGATTTCTTTTACAGAAGAATCTGCCTTATCGACGCACGGGTACAGTTTCTGGCCTAAAGCATTTAGTACCTTTGGCTATACTTTCTTGTTTGATCAGATGCAAGACAAGATTTTTCAAGCGCTTTTCGTGACCGTTCTCGTGACGGTTTTAGGAACGTTGATCAATAGTACGGCAACGTCTCTGTATGCTTATGCGATTTCTCGTTCTAACTTTCCGTTTCGTCGTTTCTTTACAGTTTTTTGTTTGATTACAATGTTGTTCTCACCAGGTATGGTTGCGAACTACTTAGTGATGACAAACTTACTACAGCTGAAAGATACGATTTGGGCGTTGATTTTACCGATGGCGGTCAGTCCATTCAATATTATCGTGATGCGAACCTTCTTTAAGCGTTCGGTATCTGATTCGATCATCGAATCGGCTAGGATCGATGGGGCAAGTGAACTGCGGATTTTTGTTCAAATCGTCTTACCTTTAGCGATTCCAGGGATTGCGACAATCAGTTTATTTGCAGCTTTAGGTTATTGGAACGACTGGTTCAATGCCTTGCTATATATCCAAAATGATAAACTAGTACCATTGCAATATTTATTGATGAAGATCCAAAGTAATATCCAATATCTTACTCAAAATGCTGGAGCTGGCAGTCAGTTAGCCGGCGGTCTTGCTTCAGTTCCTGGAGAGTCTGCTCGTATGGCGATCGTTGTTATCTCGACGTTACCGATTGCGATCAGCTATCCATTTTTCCAAAAACATTTTGTTAAAGGGTTAACGATTGGCGGCGTCAAAGAATAAAGCACTAAAAATAGGAGGAGAAAAAATGAAGTTATGGAAGAAATTAGCTTTTACAGGATTCTCAGCACTAACAGCAATCAGTTTAGCAGCTTGTGGCGGTGGTTCAGGTGATCAAGATAACGCAGAAGCCAGTGATACTCCAACATTACAAATGTATCAGATCGGGGATAAACCAGATAACCTTGATCAGTTGATGGAAGTGGCAAATAAACGAATCGAAGAAGAAATCGGTGTGAAAGTCAATATCAATTATATCGGTTGGGGCGACTATGAGAAGAAGATGAACGTCATCATCTCTTCAGGTGAAAATTACGATATCGCTTTTGCCAATAACTATGTATCAAATGCTCAAAAAGGCGCATTTGCAGATTTGACAGAATTAGCTCCTAAATATGGAAAAGAAGCGTATGATTCGTTGGATGAAGCCTATATTAAAGGCAATCTAGTCAATGGAAAACTTTATGCGTTCCCAGTAAATGGCAACGTCTTTGCGAAACAAGTTTTGACCTTTAATAAACCATTGTTAGATAAATATGATTTATCGATTGATGGAATCGAAACGTATGAAGATGCTGAAAAGGTATTACAGGAATTCCATAAACAAGAACCGAATACAGCAGCTTTTGCAATCGGCCAAGGATTCAAAGTACAAGGTGACTTTGACTATCCATTAGGAAACACGTTGCCATTTGCGGTTGACTTGAATGGGGATAAAACAAAAATCATCAACCAATATGACAACGAAAGATACATCGAGTTGTTACGTACGATGCACAGTTGGTACGATCAAGGCTTGATCCCTAGTGATGCAGCGACAAGCAACAAAGATTATCCTTTAGAAGGTAACACATGGTTGATGCGTGGAGAAACGCAAGGACCTTACGATTACGGCGATACGATCTTAACAAATGCAGCCAACCAAGAATTAGTGTCTAAACCGATCACTGTGCCATTGAAATCGACTGCACAAGCACAAATGGCAAACTTTGTTGTTTCTAATACGTCAAAAAATAAAGAAAAAGCAGTAGAATTCTTAGCGTTACTCAACAGTGATCCTGAATTGCTTAATGGCTTAGTTTGGGGAATCGAAGGAGAAGCTTGGGAAAAAGTAGGCGATGACAAAGTAAAATTATTAGATGGATACCAACCAAAAACCCACATGTCTGCTTGGAATACTGGCAACAACAAAATCCTTTATACACAAGATACGATCACCGATGAAATGATTGCTGAAAGAGATCAATCCATCGCTGAAGCAGAGACTTCTCCGATTCTAGGGTTCAGTTTCAATACTGATACGGTCAAAACAGAATTAAGCAATATTTCTAATGTGATGAATCAATATTTGGACGGCTTGAATACAGGAACGGTCGATCCAGATGAAACATTACCAAAATTAATGGACGCCTTAGACAAAGCTGGCTACGATAAAGTATTGACAGAAATGCAAAAACAATACGATACATTCCGACAAGATAATAAATAATCAAAAGATAACGGCGGACATTTTTTATTGTTCGCTGTTATTTGTATAATAGGATAAGATGAAGAATAAGGGGGGAGACGTGTGTTAGGTAAAGCATTAGAAACATTGTTCATACGTGTATGGGTCATAATGAAATTGACGTTGTATTTCTGGGGATTGACCTTTTGTGGGGGAGTCATTTTAGGGATCGGGCCAGCATGGAAAGCAGTGAATGAACAATTTTATCGCCATGGGTTCGAATATAAGGAAATCACATTCAGCGGTAGTTGGCGGATGTTCAAACAAAACTTTGTTCGAGCAAATCAATTATTTGGTCTTTTTTCTGCGTGTCTCTTTTTACTTAGTTATAATTTGTATTTATCGGTACAGATCCAAGGCATTCTTTTTTTAGTCATTGATTTTATTTTACTGTTTAGCATGCTGTACGCCTATGCCACTTATCAATATAGCATGATCTTGGATAGTAGTTATCAAATGAGTTTAGGAAATCTATTGAAATTAAGCTTGATCTCCAGCTTTGCTAGCTTTTCAACTTTTCTAAAAATCATCCTTGGCAGTGGAATGATTCTTTGGGTAACGTGGAACTACAAAGGATTGATATTATTTGGACTGATTGGTTTGCTCACCGTCTGGAATGGGCTGATCACTAAGCAATGGCGGGAAAAGCTGGACATACAGCTGGAAGCGTATGAATAGGCTGGCTTTTATCTTTTCGAAGGGTACATTGTTGAATCGATTATTACGTAAATATGCAATCGTCATGATTTCTTTGACGATGATTGCTACTTTCATCATCAGTGCGCACACCTTCATCCAAAGACAAATACAAGCCCAACAAGTGACGAATGAGGCGGTCCAAAGTACTTTACGAACCCTTAGTGATAAAACAACTTTAAGCAAAGTCATCAAAGATCAGTTCGTAGGAAATGCAGATAAAATCGAGAACATCACGACGTACTTGACGAAACCGATCGATCAATACCTGATGTATGCTTATGACAAACAGCGAGAAACATCAGATTTTCTTTCTTTTCCTAACTTAGTTCGCGATATGTACGTCGCATACGAAGAAGTGAGTACCGTCTATCTTACATTTAATCAGTTGCCAGAATATTTTGAGTCCACACGAGAAAATAAAGGTGGTACGGTCAAACGTGGCACACCACAATTAAAAAGCGCGTTTTACATCAAGATGACGATCACCCAAGGAGGCGCAGAAGTTGGCAGTATGTTTGTGGGCTTCGATAAAAATGAGTTGGATGCAGCGTTGTCTAATTTAAATACTTTCAGTGGTTTATCGCTTTATATGATATCAGGAACTAGTAACCGATTATATACTTTTCATGATCAAGCATTGGCGAAACGACAAGTGGCTAAGCAAGAAAAACTGATCGATCATGGACTACAAGCAGATTCGACGTTACCACTGGAAGCATTAGCGAGATCAAACTTCATCCAAGCACAAGGGTTATCCGATGATTATCGTATCTTAGCTACATTAGACAAACGTGCGGTTCGTCGAGTCACTGCAAGAAGTTTAGCACCTTTGATCGTTGGCGTGATCATATTAGTCGGGTTGCTGCTTTTGCTATTATACAAGACATTCAAGCGTTACTCTCAACAAATCGAACGAGTCATGGAAGCCATGGATGAAGTAGCGAAAGGCAACTTAGATACACGTGTGGATACAAGCATCACTGAATACGAATTAAAAGATCTCTCTGTAGGCATCAATGACATGTTGAAAAGTATCAATCAATACGTGGAAGATATCTACAAGTTAGAGATCAAGCAGCAAGATGCCCACATGCGCGCACTCCAAGCACAAATCAATCCGCACTTTTTATACAATACCTTAGAATATATTCGCATGTACGCCATCAGTGAAGGTAGTGAAGAGTTAGCAGATGTCGTTTATGCGTTCTCCGCCTTGTTACGGAATAATACTAATCAGGAAAAGAGTATTCGCTTAAAAGAAGAATTGGACTTTTGTGAGAAGTATGTGTATTTGTATCAAATGCGCTACCCTAATCGTGTGGCTTATCATTTTACGATTGCGCCTTCATTAGAAAATATCGAAGTGCCTAAATTCATCGTGCAACCTTTAGTAGAGAACTACTTTAAGCACGGGATCGATTTTACTCGCTTTGATAATGCGCTAAGTGTAAAAGTATTCGAAGAAAATGGCGTTGTCCATCTGTTGATTCGCGATAACGGCAAAGGGATCACTGAGGAACGTTTAGCAGAAATCAAAGCGAGACTCGCTCATCCAAAAGTAGAATTATTTGAATCGATTGGGTTACAGAATGTCAATGAGCGGATGCGTGGTAGTTTTGGCGAAAGTTATCAGATGATGTTGGAGCGAAACAATGAAGGGGGACTAACCATTCATATTACCTTTACGAGGAGGGACGACCGTGTATAACGTCTTACTGATAGATGATGAATATATGATTTTAGCGGGATTGAAAAAAATCATTGATTGGAATTCTTTAGGTTTTGAAGTAGTCGCTACAGCAGAAAATGCGATGGAAGGACTATCGATTCTGGAAAAACAGCCGATTGATTTTGTGTTGACCGACGTGACGATGCCTGAAATGAATGGATTAGAGTTTATTGAAGTTGCTCAAAAGCAATATCCTCATTTTGAATTTATGATTTTATCTGGTTATCAAGAATTTGATTATTTGAAGAGTGGCATCCAACTAGGAGCTGTGAATTACTTGATGAAGCCAGTGAATAAAACAGAACTGATTACTAGCCTGGAAACAGTTAAGAAACGTTTGGACCATCAATACGAACAAAAAAATCAACAAGAAATCTTTCAAGAAATCCTGTTTAGTCAATGGCTGAATGAAGAATTAGATGAGCCAAGTGAAGAAGAATTATTGGAGAAATTGGGGTCGAAACAGCGGCGCATCCTTTTGGTTCAATTGCCTAGAGAAGCAGAAAAAACCGTCAAGGAGTGGCTGGTCAAAACAAAAGAACCCTACTACTATCAAAGAAACTATGGGAAGCTGCTCTTATACGTTCTGTTATTAGAAGAACAGACAGTCGCTGGTTTTTGCCGCTTAGTCGAAACTTGTTTTTCAGAACAAGAGTGGTTGATCAGTATTGGCGAAGAGACAAAGGAAGTTGAGAAAATACCGGAAAGCTTTCACCAAGCGAAGGATAATTTACAACTTCATCAATTCTATGGCGAACAAAAGCAACAGATCATATATGCCGATCAACATGTAGCCAACGAGCAAGTGATTGATTTTTCGAATTTTAATCGCGTACTTCAAAGTGGACAATTGGAAGCCGCTCAGAAAATGGTCACTGACTTTTTTGAGCAATTCCAACGTGCCGTGATGACACCGGAAGATATTCGGCACTTGAGTTTTTTGCTATTTATGGATATCCAAAGAGAGTTCGTCCGCTTAGAAGATGATGAATACTTACATGGCATTCAACAAATCAATCAGGCAAAATCAGTCCAAGACTTGCACCACTTGTTATTGGCATTACTTAAAGAACAGCAAAATCAAAAAAAATACAGCCTGAATGTAGAAAAAGTACTGGGAATATTACATGAACACTATCATGAGCCACTGACACTAAAAGAAGTTTCAGAGGATCTGCACCTAAATGTCATGTATTTAGGCCAGCTTTTTAAAAAAGAAACAAAGAAAAGTTTTTCTTCCTACCTAAACCATTTGCGAATGGAACAAGCAAAATGGTTGTTGCTCCATAGCAATCAAAATATCAATGAGATATCCAATGAGATCGGCTATAACAACACGACCTATTTTTCAAAATTATTCAAAAAAATCGTCGGGCAATCTCCGACAGAATATCGAGAAAATCAAGGGAAAAGTGAAGGCGTGTTGTCTAAATAAAAAAAACAGAGGTTGTGAGAATATTTATCTCATGACCTCTATTTTATATGGCTTTTTGAAGGAGTAGCCATTTTGTCTGTTGCGGAAGCACTAGCACGGATGATCCAGTTTGGATCGTTGCTGCTTGCACTTGTTGGCATGATGCTGACAATAAGCAGAAACGATAAAAAATAAACCCGTCATAAACTTTTAGCGTAAGTTGACGGGTTTAAATTCGTTATAACATGCTACCACAAAACGGCTACATTGGAGCGATGTTGACGCATCGCTTCTTTTTTAGTATAGCATCTTAATAAGTCATCTGTAAACATATTTTCACAAATAAAAAAACAGAGGATGTGCAAGCCGGTTTCTCCTGTATCTTTTATTTTATATGATTGTTTGTGGTGAAACAATCATATAAAAAAACATAAAATCAGAAAAATACGATAGTTTCTATGTTAAAATAGACAATGTAGATTGTTTATGATGGTAGCTACTCAGGGGGTGATGCGTATGAGCATTTTCCTACTTCAACGGAAGGAGTAGCCATTTTGTCTGTTGCTGAAGCATTAGCATTGATGATCCAGTTTGGATCGTTGCTGCTTGCGCTTGTTGGCATTATGCTGACAATAAGCAAAAACGATAAAAAATAAACCCGTCATAAACTTTTAGCAGAAGTTGACGGATTTACTACGTAAAATTTTGCTACCACAAAACGGCTACATTGGAGCGATGTTCGAGCATCGCTTCTTTTCTTTAGTATAGCATCTTAACGAGGCATTTGTAAACAACGAGCCATGGATGAAATCAATCATTCAATAAAGTCCGACTGAAGTTGCTCATCCTCTATACTTATTGCTGAAGAAGGTTTCTTGCTTCTACTATTTTCTCATTGAATATCTATTATTACGTTTTGCGACTTAGAGAATAGGGCAAACTTTCCTCTGAATAAGCTTTAGTAGTAGGTACGATTCCTAAATGATAGTTGATCGTTCCTCCTTTTAATAAATCATGATGAGTAAAGTATAGCTTTTCATAAGTTTCTCCGTTTCGACTCACCTGATGAACAAACTGTTGTTGTGGTTGATTAGGTGTAGCTTGAATGGTCAACTGTTTTCCATTTGAAAGTGATACGATCACTTGATCAAATAAGGGTATACCAATCACATATTCACCTGTTCCGGGTGTGACGGGATACATGCCTAAACTGTTAAAGATATACCAAGCAGCCATGCTGCCATTATCTTCATCGCCAGGATAACCAGTGGGTGAGGCATCGAAAAGTTGTGTCAATAATTGTTTGATCAATGGCTGTGCCATTTCAGGTTTCCCAATGTAATGGAAAAGATAAGGGTAATGAAAACTTGGTTGGTTGGAGATGGCTAGTTGACCAAATTCAGTTGCTGCCATTTCACTCATTTCATGGATTTCAAATCCGTACCCACCGACTTCAAACGTAGGCGCTTGATTGCATAATTCAACTAATTTGTTCTCGAACGCTTGTTTTCCGCCATGTACTTCGATCAATCCCGCAAAATCATGAAACACAGCAAAACTACTCTGCCAAGCGCTTCCTTCTGCATAGTCTGTTCCCCAAGAAGTAGGAGAAAAATCAGGTCGGAATTGTCCAGATAAATCTTTTGAACGCATAAAGCCAGTTTGTGGATCAAAAACGTTGCGGTAGTTTTTTGATTGTTGCTGATAATGATGAGCCGTTTCGTCATCAGCTAGTGTTTGAGCGACGCGACTGATACAAAAATCACTATAAGCATAGTCAAGGGTGTGGTTGATCGATTCATGATAATGGTTCGGTACATAGCCATATTTCAAATAATCATTGGTACCTTGGCGACCATAATTTTGCTTTTCACTTTGAATCGTCGCTCCTTTTTTCATCGCTTCTAAAAATTCAGGCATGTTCGGTGTGCCGATACCTTTGACAGCAGCGTCAGCGATCACTGCATCGATCAACGTTCCAGGCATTAGCCCTCGTTCATCTGGCGAAAGCCATTTAGGTAAGAAGCCAGTTTCTCGATAACTATTTAAAAAGCCTTCCAATATCTCTTCATATTTATCCACTGCAATCAATGAAAAAAGTGGATAAACCGTTTTGTACGTATCCCAGAAACCATTATTTGTATAAAGAACTCCCTCTTTTATCGAACGACTACTAGTATCATAATGAACTTTCTTTCCTTCTTGATCGATTTCATAAAATGTTTGAGGAAATAGAAATGTTCGATACAAATTGTGATAGAACGTTTCCGTTTGCTTTTGATCATGATGGTTGATTTTGATTCGATCAAAGTAGCTCTGCCATTGCTTACGACTCTCTAAAAGGTAGTCTTTTTCTTGTTTATTTTGTTCTTGTCTCAAATTATGATGTGCCTGTTCGTTGCTGATGAACGACGTGCCTAGTCGAATCGTTTGTTGCTTGATAGGACCAAAATAAATCAGAATAGCAGCGGCTTGTTCGCTGGCATAATCGAGTGTGCTAGTTGTCAAAGGTTGATCGAAGCGCAACACAAAATAAAAAGTGAAATTCGGGTCTTCTGCTCCGGCAAAATGGGTGACTTGTCCTTCTAGCGTATACGCATCTTTGGCAGTCAGACGGAAACGTCCAGGAAATGACAATAATAAACCGCTATCATTTTTAGTGTAAGTTAGCGAGAGAATACCGCCATACATACTAGGAATCAATGTTGACTGGATACCATAGCGCAATTGTTTGATCGATAAATGTGTCGGACAAAATAGACTTTCCTCTGGTCGATAAGAGCTTTGGGCATGAAAAATCGTCGGTTCGCTTAATGCTCCGCTGATCGGAGTCATCAAGAAATGACTGAAATCTCCCATCCAAGGGCTAGGTTGATGGGTCAAACGATAGCCTTGAAACGTGCGATCCTCAGGGTGGAACCACCAACTGCCTTTTTGATCGTTTGTCTGTGGTGCAAAATAATTCATGCCGAAAGGAACGCCTGTATAAGGCAGGCAGTTCCCATTTGAAAAAGTTCCTTGATTTGCTGTACCGTGACGTGTGTCAATCTGTTGGATCTTCATTTTTGATCTCCTTTGTTGATTGTCGCTGGATCAATGTGACAGGATATTTGATATCTTTCGGTAATTCTTTTGTTGCGAGCCATTCAATCAAAGCATTTCCGGCAAGTTCGCCTAACTGTTTGAAATCTTGGGCAACCGTCGTGAGTGGTGGATCAACTAAAGCAGCGGCTTGTATATCATCAAAACCAATAACGGAAAAATCATTAGGGATTTGATAGCCTTTTTTCTTTAACTGATTCATTGTTTGGATGGCAACTAAGTCATTCTCACAGACAAAAGCTGTTACTTGTTGTTGGATGTACGTATCTAACATATCCTCAGTGAGTTCCTGCGCGTTTAATGTTGTATGAAAAGATAATTTTCCTAGATTCAATGCTTCAAGATAGCCAAGGTAACGTTGTCTGACAGACTGTGGATGTGTGGTATCACCAAAAAGATAGGCGATTCTCTTGTGTCCTTCCTTTATCAGCTGTTGTGTTGCTAATGATCCTCCTTGGAAGTTGTCTGACAGAACGGTTGGGAAAGGCAGCTCATAGATTTTCTTATCTAAAATAATAACTGGAAACTCTTGTAAAGATAATTCAAAGAGTAGATCAAGATGCTGATCGGTTTGAAAGGCATAGTAAATCAGCCCATCGAACTCTTGCATGATATCATCTGCTCGTTTCTTTTCAAGAAAATCTAAGGTAGTCATCATGACCTCAAATTGCTTGTCTTGCATGACTGGGTTTAATCCTTGTGTAAAATCGCCTACTGAAAGATCTGACAAGTAAGGCAATAAAAATAAAATTCGTTTTTGGGAAGACGAAATACGTTCGCCGGTTTTCGTCGAAGGGGCTTTAACAAAACTTCCCTTGCCACGAACGCGATAAATCATTCCTAATTGTTCTAATTCGGTCAGTGCGCGCTTTGATGTGATACGGCTGACATTGTATTGCTCAGATAATTCTTTTTCGGTAGGGACTTGACTGTCGACAGGTAAAGTCCCCTCATTGATTGCTTTTTCTAACGCTAGAAAAATTGTTTTATATAATGGCTGCTCCATAATTACACCTCTTAATGATATATCATGATTAAATCATAGCATAAAACAAAGAAAAGTAAATAGATAAAACTTTTTATGAAAGCGTAGACAATCGTTGTTCAAAAGGTTATAATTCTTATGATATATCATTTTGATAGGGGAGAGAATAAATATGGCTTATAAAAGTATACCAAAATCAGTAGAACAATTTATGGACACGATCATTGAAAAATGTGGTGAGGCGCATGCTGATTGGGCAGAGAATTTCTCAGCTGCATTTGCAAATACATTGCTGACTACTGTGAAAAGACAAGAAGACGGAACGACATTTCTTTTGACTGGTGATATCCCTGCCATGTGGTTGAGAGATTCAACCGCCCAAGTTCGTCCGTACTTAGTCCTTGCAAAAGAAGATACTGACTTAGCAGATATGATCAGCGGACTAGTGAAAAAACAATTTTATTATATCAATATCGATCCTTATGCGAATGCTTTCAATGAAGAAGCAAATGGCGCAGGGCACCAAACGGATCATACAGAAATGAACGACTGGATCTGGGAAAGGAAATATGAAATCGATTCTTTATGTTACCCTGTCCAACTTGCTTATTTACTTTATAAGAATACTGGTCGAGTGGATCAGTTTGATTCCTCTTTTGTGGAAGGCGTCAAAAAAATCTTGCATGTTTTCAAGGTGGAACAAAATCATGAGCAATCACCATATACCTTTATGCGCGACACGACAAGAAAAGAAGATACGTTAGTCAATGAAGGGCGAGGAAGTGTGATCGCACCAACCGGTATGACGTGGTCAGGATTTCGTCCAAGTGATGATGCTTGTCAGTTTGGCTATCTTGTCCCATCGAATATGTTTGCGGTAGTCGTACTAGGTTATATTGAAGAAATCTTTTCTTCAATTTTAGCGGAGGCAGAAATTGTTTCCGCGGCTAATCACTTAAAGCAAGAAATCAAACAAGGCATTGATACGCATGGCTTGACCAAGAATAGTCGTGGAGAAGCAATTTATGCGTATGAGGTCGATGGCTTAGGAAACGCGTCGTTGATGGACGACAGCAATGTACCGAATTTGATCGCAGCACCGTATCTCGGCTACTGTCTACCAACAGAGGAAAGATATTTGCACACGCGTGAAACTTTGCTAAGTAAAGAAAATCCATATTACTATGAAGGGCAATATGCAAAAGGAATCGGCTCTTCTCATACACCAGAAAATTATGTTTGGCCAATCGCTTTAGCGATGGAAGGGATGACGACAGAAGATAAACGAGAAAAAGAGCGGATTCTTGATCTGTTAGTCGCCACAGATGCTGGCACACATTTGATGCACGAAGGATTTGATGTCAATAATCCTGAAAGTTATACAAGAGAGTGGTTCTCATGGGCGAATATGATGTTTTGCGAATTAGTCATGGATTACTTTGATATCCGAGTGGAAAAATAAGGAGGAGAGCAGTGTGAAGAAAAAAGTTTATATCATTTCTCATAGCCATTGGGACCGTGAATGGTACATGGCATATGAACAGCACCATATGCGACTAGTGGAATTAATGGATGATTTACTAGAGCTATTTGAAACAGATCCAGACTTCAACAGCTTCCATTTAGATGGGCAAACCATCATTCTAGATGACTATCTACAAGTCCGCCCAGAAAAACAAGCAGCCATCCAAAAAGCCATTGATGCTGGAAAATTGCGTATCGGCCCTTTCTATATCTTGCAAGATGACTTTTTGATCAGTTCAGAATCAAATGTTCGAAATATGCTGATCGGTATGGAAGAAAGTCGTAAATGGGGGACGCCTGTCATGTTAGGTTATTTCCCAGATACGTTCGGTAACATGGGACAGACACCGCAAATGATGAAACAAGTAGGCTTAGAAGCGGCTGCGTTTGGTCGTGGTGTCAAACCGATCGGCTTTGACAACCAAGTATTAGAAGCCGAAAATTATTCCTCGCAATATTCTGAAATGTGGTGGAAAGGACCAGATCAATCGGAGATTTTTGGGTTATTGTTTGCTAACTGGTATAGCAATGGCAACGAGATTCCTGCCGAAAAAGAAGCGGCCATTCGTTTTTGGGATCAGAAGTTAGCAGATGCAGAACAATATGCATCTACGGATCATTTATTGATGATGAATGGTGTGGACCACCAACCTGTACAAAAAGATATATCAAAAGCAATCCGATTGGCAAATGACTTATACCCCGATTATGAATTTATCCATTCGAACTTTACGGACTATCTCAAAGCTGTACAAGAAGATGTCCCGCAGGAACTTGGTGCGGTCGAAGGTGAATTAACCAGTCAAGAAACTGATGGCTGGTACACGTTAGCGAATACAGCTTCTGCAAGAGTTTATCTAAAACAATGGAACACAAAAGTGCAACGTCAACTTGAAAATGTCACAGAACCTTTAGCGGCGATGGCGTATGAAGTCACAGGAAACTATCCACACGATCAATTAGATTATGCCTGGAAAACACTGATGCAAAATCACCCTCATGATAGTATTTGCGGATGTTCAGTTGATTCCGTCCATCGTGAAATGATCCCTCGTTTTGAAAAAGCGAATGAAGTAGGGAAATATTTAGCGCAAGAAGCGTTGGAACAATTAGCGACAGCTATCGATACCAGTACTTTTTCAAAGGAAAGTTATCCTTTTGTCGTGTTCAATACCGGTGGAATGCCTAAAACAGGGTCTGCAGAGATCACTTTAGAGTTGGAGCGAAAACGATTTGCTGAAGGGATTCCAGAAGAGCTATATCAAGAACTAGCGGAACAACCTAAAAAGCACTATCATGTGGAAACGGCAGATAAAAAACAAATACCAGCTTTGATTTCTGAAGAAGTTGTTTCCTTTGGCTATGACTTACCAAAGGACCGTTTTAGAGTACCGTATATGAAAAAAAACGTCACGATCGAACTGCCCATTCATGACATGCCTGCTTTTTCTTGGGAAACATTTACTTTAGTTGAAGGAGCTAGTGAAGAAAAACAGGAATCGATGATTGATCAAGCAGGACGGAGTTTAGAAAATCAACAAGTGCATCTAACCATTGAAGAAAATGGCACATTGACCTTGTTGGATAAAACGACCGGACAAACGTTTGAAGAGCTGTTGCTATTTGAAGATGTAGGAGATATCGGGAATGAATATATCTTCAAGCAACCTGAAGGAGAAAAAGCAATTCTTTCAAAAAATCAACAAAGCACTGTTGAAATCATCAAAGATACATCTGAAATTGCTCAAGTCAAAGTAACTGTAACGATCGACATCCCTGTTTCGGCAGATGACAGATTAGAAAAAGAGCAACAAATGGTACGAGAGTTCCGCTTTAGACAAGCTCAACGTTCAAAAGAAACAAAGCCATTAGAAATCACTACGCTGATTACGCTACATGCGCAGAGTAAAAAAATCGATTTTACGACCGTCATTGACAACCAGATGAAAGATCATCGCTTACGTGTCCTGTTTCCAACGAAGTTACAGGTGGAACAACACGAAGCAGATAGTATTTTTGAAGTTGTAACTCGACCAAACCAAGTATCTGCGAATTGGGAAAATCCAACCAATCCGCAACATCAACATGCCTTTGTTCAATTAGGGGATGAACAGCAAGGGTTGACGATCGGTAACTTTGGTTTGAATGAATATGAAATCGTGGATGGAAAAACGATTGCAGTGACCTTACTGCGTTGTGTCGGCGAGATGGGTGACTGGGGGTATTTCCCAACACCGGAAGCACAGTGCTTAGGTGTTCATCAATTTGATTACAGTTTAGAAGTCCATGCAGGAGAAGATAAATTTGCCACATACAAACATGCTTATGCCACGCAAATTCCGTTTTCGACAAAACAATTGCCGAATCAAGTCGGTAAACTATCATCAAAAAAAAAATATTTATCAATAAAAGGGGAAACGTTTGCAATTACTACTTTGAAACGAAGTAAACTTAATGATAAACTAGTAACGAGAGGGTTCAATATGTCTAGTCATTTAGAATCGTTACAGTTAACAAAAAATGACAGTAAAGGCAAACTGTTGAATCTCCTTGAAGAAGAATGTCAGGAGACGATTGACTCGATGTTGCGACCTTACGAGATTCGAACAATCGGCTTTGAGGAGGAATAATTGATGTATGGCGGAATAGAAGCAGGCGGAACAAAATTTATCTGTGCGGTATCAGATCAAGGAGAGATCATTGAAAAAATCAGTGTGCCAACGACGATGCCGGAAGAAACCTTGGCACGTGTGTTTGAATTTTTTGATCAGTTTGAGTTAGAAGCAATTGGAATCGGTTCCTTTGGCCCAATCGGTATTGATCCAACCAACGAACGCTATGGGTACGTCTTAGCTACACCTAAACAAGGATGGCGAGATTTTGATTTCTTGGGAAGTATCAAACAACGATACGACGTTCCTTTGGCATGGACGACCGACGTCAATGCTGCGGCATATGGCGAACTGTTGAAAGGGGCAGCGCAAGGGAAAAATAGCTGTATCTACTTGACTGTCGGCACAGGCATTGGCGGCGGTGTCGTGTTGAATAGCGACATTCTTTCTGGCAGTGCGCATCCAGAAATGGGGCATATCATGGTCAAACGTCACCCAGAAGATGATTATGAAGGAACTTGTCCTTTCCATAAAGACTGTTTAGAAGGATTAGCTGCTGGACCATCGATCGAAGCACGTACAGGAATCAAAGGACAAGATCTACCGGAAGATCATCCAGTTTGGGATATCCAAGCTTATTATCTTGCACAAGCATTAGTCAATTATTCCTTGACGATCGCTCCAGAAAAAATTATTTTAGGCGGCGGTGTCATGAATCAAGCACACCTACTGCAAAAAGTGAGAGAACAATTTACGACATTGATGGCAGGTTATATGGAAACGCCACCAGTAGATGAGTATATCGTTCAATGGGGAATGCCAAATGAAAGTGGGATCGTCGGCAGCTTACTGTTGGCGGAAAAGGCGCATCGAGAAGGAAACGAATTTGCATAAATCTAAGAAGTAAATAGCGACTTTTAATTTTAGATGGAAACTTGAATAAAAATAGGTATAGAGAACGACTGTCATCATTGGTAGCCGTTCTTTTTTATTCTATATGTTATGTACCAACGTTGTATTGACAAAAACCGCATCTTTCGTATGATATAGGTACAACTTAGAGCGGAGGGATAGATGATGGCGCAATCAATAATTACATTTAGAATTCCTGATGACGAAAAAGAATTAGTAGTAGAATACGCTAAAGCACACAACTTATCATTGACGAAACTTTACAGAACGGCAGTCCTTGAAAAAATAGAAGAGCAAATTGAGTTGGAATTACTAAATGATGCAATAATACTTTCTAAAGAAAAAGAAGAGGAAGGTATATCTCAAATTGACATGGAGCAGTTGTTAGAGGGGGTATATATTTAACTACATACATAAAGCACAGAAAAAAATCGAAATCAGGCAAGAATAATCGTTGCTTGGATTAGAAAAAATTTGGAAGAAACCAGCACCCCTCGACAACACGGTAAAGGATTGACGGGAAATCGAGGTGGTGAGTGGCGGTACCGCATTGGGAATTATCGCATACTAGCAAATATAATTGACTCTGAAATTATAATTGAAATATTTGCTATTGGTCATAGAAGCATTATTTACAAGAAATAATCGTTGCAAATGAGACTAGTTTGGAGCAACATGAATCCGAACTTAATTGATTGGAAAAACAACTTGTGTCAATAATTGGTCTTCCGGTGTGTCAAGCGGATTACTTAGATAGTAATCATAATAAACGCCAGTACTCTCCAATTGATTTTCTTGCAGATAAACCATCAAAGCCTCGTAAGTTGACTCAAGTGTAGCGTAAGAACCTTGATGTGTGGAGATAACTGCTTTTCCATCGTACGTTTGGCTCATATAAACTTCATCATTTGCAGAAATTGCAGTGTTGACAGGAATCCCTAATTCGATATCAAAAACGGTAAAGTCTTCATTGCTATTCAGGTAAGCACAGTAGGGCGCACCAATCAATTGGGCACCTTGTTCGCTAACGGCTTGCATCAATTTTTCATAGCCTGTATCTATTGCAGCGGTCATGTTCTCCATGGTAACACCAGTCGCTTTGGTTGCCACGGCAATTTGAGGTGAAAGAGTACTTACTTCAATATTCATATGAATCATCTCCTTGATGTTTTTTATAATGTATATAAAGTAAGTTTAGCATGTATGCGCTTACTGTCAATTCATGTTTTTGACAAGGATAGTGAAAAAACTGACATTCGGTAATGGATCAAGTTACCAAATGTCAGTTTTTTATGGCTAGTTTTTAAATATTTACCATAACCCTGGCAATGCTTTTGCAATGATTTTCTCCTGGGTAAACGGATGGGTCATATGGAGTTCCAACGCGTGAAGCATCAAACGTTTTGTTGGCTTCGTTTGATAGAGTGGATCACCAACGATGGGATGTCCTTGATACGCTAAATGCACACGGATTTGATGGGTTCGCCCTGTATCCAAGACACAATAGACCTTTGTTTTATCTGCCGAAACTTCGGCGACTTGGACATGTGTGATGGCTGGTTGTCCATTTCTTGGATCAACCACTCGTTTGCGACGATCATGACGATCTCTGCCGATTTTGTCTGTGATCGTAACATCTTTAGAAAGTTTCCCCCAGACAATGGCTTGGTAACGTCGATAGATTTTTTTCTGTTCTAACATTCGACCTAAAATAGGCAAAATAAAAGGATTTTTAGCGAATAGAACAGCACCACTTGTTTCTTTGTCCAAGCGATGGACGACATACGGTCGTTGTTCTTTTTGAGCCAAGTAAGCTGCTAGATGGTTCAATAAAGTCGCTGTTTCTGTCGGTTCATTTGGGTGTGTTTTCATGCTGACAGGTTTATCCACGATGATGAGATGTTCATCTTCATATAAGACATTGATGATTTGTGGATTTCCCAATTGTACGGGTTGATAACTGTAATCTGTTTCTTCAAAAAGCAAGGTGATTTGATCACCGGCGGCCGCTTCATAATGGAACAAGGCAGGTTCACCATTGAGCCAGACATTTTTACGTGTACGCAAAAAATGTCGGACTTTTCGAGGAACGAGCCATTCGTTTTCTAATAACTCTCGAATCGTCATCGGTTGATGCGATTCAGGCAAAGTGATCGTGATTTCCACAAGCTCACTCCTTTCGTTAAGATTCAGGTTCATTGTATCATTTTTAACACATATTTAAGAAAAAAATGGAAAATTTCCGACATTTCATATGCTAAACTATCCTCACTATGAATAAATTAACGCGTACACCTACATCTCAAGCAGGACGTAACGCATGCTTAGTTATGTTAAAATAAGAAGAATGAGATCAAGAGACAGGAGAAGAAGTGAATGGATTTTCAGAGCATTCTAGGAAGAATCAAAACTGCGCTTGTCAGTTTTTGGCGATGGATCAAGCCTTATCTTGGACAATTCCATCGTTGGCGAAAGCGAGTATGGAAGAAATATCATATCAATAAACTGATTTTACTGATTGGTTTGATCGTTGTATTGATCACGAGTATTTATCTATTTGTATTAGCAAAACAAGCGAATGTTGAAACACTGAAATCTGGTTTGAGTCAGTCAACCGTGATCTATGATAAAAACAACGAAGAAGCGGGAACCTTGTATGCGCAAAAAGGATCTTATGTGGAGTTAGATGCGATTTCTCCGCTGATTCAAGATGCGGTCCTCTCGACTGAAGACCGGAATTTTTATCAGCATCCGGGTTTTGATATCAAAGGGATTGCCAGAGCAGCGGTAAGAATGATCACATCGGGCGGTACAGGCGGAGGTGGTGGTAGTACCATTACCCAGCAGTTAGCCAAAAATGCGTATCTTACGTTGGATCAAACGTTTGACCGAAAAGCGAAAGAACTGTTTCTAGCGATTGAAATCGAGAAGAAGTACAGCAAAGAAGAAATCTTAACGATGTATCTGAATAATGCCTATTTTGGTAATGGGGTTTGGGGCGTGCAAGATGCATCCAGACGATATTTCGGAGTGGATGCCAACAATGTCACGCTGTCTGAAGCTGCGACATTAGCTGGCATGTTGAAAGGTCCCGGCATCTATAATCCGATCGATCATCCAGAAAATGCCAATAATCGGAAAAATACGGTGCTAAGCGTAATGGCAGAAAATGGTAAAATCAGTGAGGAACAAGCAACTGCTGAGTCCCAAACGGATATCACGCACTATTTGAATGATACGTATACGGATTCGGAATCTGGTTATCGTTATCCTTACTATTTCGATGCGGTAATCGATGAAGCCGTCAGTGTATATGGTTTAGATGAAGCGGATGTCATGAACAAAGGGTATAAGATCTATACCTCATTGAATCAGAACTATCAGCAACAATTAGAAGCAACTTATCAAAACGATGCGTTATTCCCACCAAATGCAGCGGATGGTGCCATGGTCCAATCAGGTTCAGTTGCACTTGATCCGAAAACAGGCGGAGTCGCAGCACTTGTTGGCCGACGTGGAGAGCACGTCTTTAGAGGATTTAACTTTGCGACGCAGATGAAACGTTCACCAGGTTCATCGATCAAACCGCTCAGCGTGTTTGCGCCTGCGTTAGAAGCTGGCTATACACCGTCAAGTATTCTTGAAGACAAACCACAATCTTATTATGATGCACACAACTTTGATGGGACCTACCAAGGGGAAGTGCCGATGTATCAAGCTGTAGCCCAAAGTTTGAATTTACCAGCTGTGTGGTTGCTTCATGAGATCGGACTTCAAAAAGGGTTTGATAAAACAAAAGAATTTGGCTTGCCTTTAGCTGATTCAGATAAGTATTACGGCTTGGCGTTAGGTGGATTAGAAAATGGGGTTTCGCCAATGACAATGGCGGGCGCATACGGTTCATTCGCCAATAACGGAAAGATGTATACCCCACATTTGATTACTAAAATCGTTGATTCAACTGGAGCAGTCATCGTTGATAATACGAATAGTAAACCGAAACAAGTGATTTCCCAAGAAACGGCTGACCAAATGACCAGCATGTTACTAGGTACGTTCTCTCATGGAACTGGTGTGGCAGCGAATCCTTATGGTTATACAGTTGCTGGGAAAACAGGAACGACGGAAACCAATTTCGATGCAACAAAAGCCAATGACCAATGGATCGTTGGGTACACTCCAGATGTCGTTATCTCTACGTGGTTAGGCTTTGAAGAAGCGAGTGAACTTCATTACTTAGAAGGGACAAGTGGTAATGTGGTAGGGAAAGTCTTCAAATCGGCAGCAGAAGGTATCTTGCCTTATACCGATCAAACACGCTTCAATGTGGCAGATGCTTATGCGACAGGTGGCCAAGTCGTTCCAGCAGATCAAGTGCCAGATGACTCACAATCGAACGAAGAGAACAATAGCAACTGGCAAGACAATTTAGATCGCTACGGGGAACAGGCAAAAGAAGGACTAAGAAACTTTGGCGATATGTTAAGAGACGGCGTACAAGGAATTGGCGATGCCACGAGAGATCTATGGCGTCGATTCCAAGGAGAGTAGGCACTTTGAAAACAAATCGCCCCATGTTACAATAGAGATTAATAAATAGAAGAAAAGAGGCCGTCGTATGTCAAACATTTATGATAGTGCAAATCAAATCGAACGTGAGATTCGTGAATTAAAAGAATTCAAAGAGCTAGAAGAAGCTTATGCAAAAGTAAAAGCGAATGAGGAAGCACATCAACTATTCAAAGATTTCCAAGCAATGCAAATCGAATTACAAGAAAAACAAATGAGCGGACAAGAATTCAGCGATGAAGATGCTGCCAAAGCACAAGAAATGGCAATGAAAATCCAATCAGAAGAAGTCATCAACGACTTGATGCAAAAAGAACAAGGATTCAGCACGATCATCAATGATTTGAACCGTATCATCATGACACCAGTACGTGACTTGTACAGCGAATAAGAATCAGTAAAATAAATCTCTGGCATGGAATCTCCTAATGATTTCATGCCAGTTTTTTTTGTGAAAAGCCATTTTTTTCTTTGATAGGAAAAAGTGATGGGAAGGCAAGGGACATCCTTTGTTATCATTAAGTTGCAGAAATACACCAATAAGCAATTGAAAGGATGTGAATCTATGCGAAAAAAAATGACGATCGAAATCACCGCACCTATCAAAGAATTGAATATTACGAAACCTTTTGATTTAGCCATTTTCAATCAATTTATTCTACATAAACGGACAAAAGAATTATTACATATACTCAAAAAAATGAAAAACCAACTAGTTGAGGATTCATGGGCCTACGACAAACACTTCCGGTGGGTATCTACAGAAGCGCATTTCGAGCATTATCAAAATTGTTTGATCTGGGCAGAGAAACTGGATCGGGTCATTTATCAGCGATTAACTGAAAGACAAAAGAATCACAGCCCTCTTGCTATTCTTTCATTGATGATCACACATCGCTATATCCACGAATATGCACGTTATACGGTGAAAGACCAACGAATGATCTTTCAAGAAATCCATAAAAGCCCACAAGCAGAAAATCAAGATGTTTTTATGTTTGAAAAATTAAAAGAGGGCGTTAGTTCGGCGATCACGGGAAGAAAACCAGCGATAGTGAAAGAACGAAAGAATAACGATCGCACGCAAGCACTTTGATCGTGTTGAGGATTTATTTTTATGAATGAGTTTTACATTTTGGATAAAACAAACCGCCGTATCTAAATCGAAAGATACGGCGGTTTGTTTCTGTGGTATTCTCTTGTCATCTTAAAACCAAATAAACCATAGGAAATAAAGAACTTCTGACTATCTATTTCATTTATGGGGGACATCTAGATACTGCACTAATGGAAGATCAGTTTCTTTTAGTAGTTCAACAACAAGTTGAGCCACTAAAGCAGCACCTTCTGGACTGAAATGCGTGTTGTCGCAAAGACCAGAGGGATAATTTTCATGCTTACCGGGTGATAAATGCAAGTAAAATGATTTTGCTTCTTCTTGCGTATACTGCTGAAGCGTAGTTTGTGAACGAGTAAAAACATCCAGGATCGGATAATTATTTTTTTGTGCGAATTGTTTCATTGCTTGTGGGTATTCGCCTAAGCAGTTCGGATCTAATTGTCCGTTTTTTAAGTAAAGGCGTCTTGTGACAGGGGTCAAGAAGATCGGCTGTACATGTGAAGCTAAGGCTGTCTGGGCATAAGTAGAAAGGGCATCTAGGTAACTACCAAATGGTTCTGTTCCTTTTGCTTCAGTGATTTTTTGGTCGTTGTGGCCAAACTGGATCAGCAAAAAATCCCCCGCTTGGAATTCTTTTTTTAAACGAGTTAATCGTCCTTCTTCAATGAATGATTTTGAACTACGCCCATTTTTTGCATGATTGTTTATCTGAATCGCTGGTTGGAAGAAGTTACCAAAGGCTTCTCCCCAACCGGTTTCCGGTCGAGCACTCATGTCTTTGATCGAAGCAGTGGAATCTCCTGCAATATGGATCGTTCGCATCGTCACGCTTCCTTCTCAAAAAAACCGAAATAGTGTTGTGCATTTGTATAACAAATATCTTCTACCAAGGTTCCTAAAAGATTGACGTCTTCGGGTGCTTCGCCTCGTTCAACGATTTCACCGATCAATTCACAGAGGACCCTGCGGAAATATTCATGACGTGTATAAGAAAGAAAGCTCCGAGAATCCGTCAACATACCGACGAAATTGCCTAAAACACCGCCATCAGCAAGTTGTGTCATCTGCTCACGCATGCCTGCTCGGGTGTCGTTATACCACCAACCAGAACCGAGTTGAAGTTTGCCAGCCGTTTCCTTTTGAAAGCTACCCATCAACGCAAGAAGTAAGGGATAGTCATTTGGATTGAGCGAGTAAAGAATCGTTTTAGGTAATTGATCGGTTTTATCGGCGTGATCGAGTAGTCGCTGCAAGTGACTGGATAGTGGTTGGTCGTTGATCCCATCATAACCAGTATCTGGACCTAAACGTGTGAAGGCTTGGGTATTACAGTTACGATACGCATGCAGATGCAACTGCATGGTCCAACCACGTGCATGATACAGAGCAATCAGCCGATTGAGTGTTTCGCTTCGGTAAGCATCAATTTCCGTTTGTGTCAGTGTTTCATTTAATAATGCTTTCTGGAAAATCTGTTCAAGTTCTTTTTCAGAAGCGGGGTGATAGGACAGGTGATCTAAGCCATGATCTGATAGTCGACAGCCATGCTGATGAAAATAGTCGATCCGTTGACTTAATGCGCGGATCAAAGAACTGTAATCAGCGATTGGTTGTCCAACTACGCGAGCTAAGTTTGCGACCCACTCAGAAAATGTATCGCGAGTGAGATTCAGGGCAGCATCGGGGCGAAACGCTGGTAATACTTTGAGATCAGGCTCTTCTTTTGCCAGTAATTGATGATAGACCAATTCATCGATCGGATCATCTGTTGTACAAATGACGGTCACGTTCGCATTCTTTGCAATCTCTCTTCGACGAAATGCTGGTTCAGTTAAGCGTTTATTTGCCTGTTCCCAGATTTTAAGGGCATTTTCTTCGTTGATCAGTAGATCGATTTGGAAGAAACGTTTCAGTTCAAGGTGTGTCCAAGTATATAAAGGATTGCCGATGATTTTTGGCACTGTTTGGCACCAGGCATAGAATTTTTCGTAATCGGAGGCGTGACCAGTGATTTTTTCTTCAGGAACGCCGCACGCTCGCATCAAGCGCCATTTGTAATGATCGCCACTCAACCAGGCTTCGGTCAAATTGGTAAAAGCTTTGTTTTCGTAAATTTCTTTTGGCGACAGATGACAGTGGTAGTCGATGATCGGCATTTTTTTTGCATATGAATGGTATAGTTTTTTTGCCCATTGATTGGTTAATAAAAAATCATCAGATAAAAACATTCGATTCACTTCTTTCAAATTCAGAATAGTTAAGGATTGGAAAAATCAGAGTGTGACACCATTTTTAAAAATCGCTAGCTCACGCACATCATTGGCTTCATTTTTTGTTTCTTCGCCGCTGGCAACACGGATGATTTTATCAATAAACAAAGGCAAGATCTCTGACATTGGTTGGGTCAATAAATCGCCAGCATCGAAGTCCATCCAATGTTGTTTTCGCTCGAACAAAGGCGTATTGGTAGAGACTTTCAGTGTGGGAACGTAAGAACCGAACGGGGTACCTCTGCCTGTAGTAAATAAGACAAGTTGACAATCAGCAGAAGCTAATGCAGAAGCGGCGACAAGATCGTTGCCTGGTGCCTCCAGTAAACTTAGTCCAGTTTTGCGTACTTTTTCACCGTAGGCTAACACATCGACTACCGTTGAATTTCCTGCCTTTTGGGTACAGCCGAGCGACTTATCTTCTAAGGTCGAGATGCCGCCTGCTTTATTTCCAGGAGAAGGATTTTCATAGACTGGTTCATTATAAGAGAGAAAATATTGCTTGAAATCATTGATCAAACGAACGATCGATCCAAAAACTTCTTGATTTTCAGCGCGTGCCATCAGTACTTGTTCGGCACCAAACATTTCAGGAACTTCCGTCAAAATCGTGCTGCCACCTTGTGAAATCAAATAGTCAGAAAAAGCACCTAACAACGGATTGGCAGTAATCCCTGATAACCCATCCGAACCTCCGCATTTCAAACCGATCGTGAGTTTATCCAAAGGAACAGGAACACGGTAATCTCTACGTGCGATTTCTGCTAATTCTTCAAGTAAAGATACGCCGTGTGCGATTTCATCCGTGACATCTTGGGCGGTTAGGAATTTTACTCGCTGTTCGTTATATTTGTTTAAACTAGCCTTTAATTCTTGTATCGTATTATTCTCACAACCCAATCCAAATACAAGCACACCTCCAGCATTCGGATGATTTATCGCATCAGCTAAAATCTTTTTCGTATTCTCATGGTCCTTACCGAGTTGGGAACAACCATAAGGATGTTTTAAAATCGTGAGATGATCGAAAGGATTGTCCTCGGCATGACGTTTTTTAAATTCTTGGATGATCAATTCAGCGATTCCATTCACACAGCCAACGGTTGGAACGATAAATAGATCATTGCGAATCCCGGCTTTTCCATTCTCACGAAGATAGCCTTGAAAGGTTCGATTTTCTTGTGGATAGACGATTGGGCGAGATTTAGGTTGGTAGTGGTAACTTTCCTCACCAGAAAGATTCGTTTTGATATTGTGCGTATGTATCCATTGACCTGCTTTGACATCCGTCACGAGGTGGCCGATTGGATAGCCATACTTGATAACATCAGACCCAGCCTTCAAATCGGTCAAAGCGATCTTGTGGCCTAAGGGAATTTCTTCAAAGGTAGTTAGGTGAACATCATTGAAATAAAGTGTTGTATTCGTTGGAATCGTGGTAGTAGCCACGACCACGCTATCCTGTGGATGCAATTGGATGATTCTAGTGGAGAAATCTACATCAGTCATTTTTTTCATCCTTTCAATTCTTGTAAAACATTACGAATGCCTTTTTGATCAATCTGAGTTACATAAGATGAAACTGCCTCTGTTAAATTAGGGAGCACGGATAGATCTTCACCCCAAAGACTTGGATTTTTTAATAGATGAAGAACAGCAGTCTGTGGGTCAGCCCAAGCTTCAGTAAAACGAGAGAGTACTTCTGGCTCATCGTTTACTTGGATGTTTGTATGATCGGAACGATAAAGTAACATCAAAGCAGCCAATGAGACAGTTAAATAAGGAGGGAGATCTTCTTTTTTCTCGATGTATTTTTTTAGAATAGGCAGTAAGCGTGTTTGGAATTTGGCAACGCTATTCAAAGCAATCGACTGTAATTGATGATTGGCAAACGGATTTAAGAAACGCTCATTGATTTGTCTAGCGTATGCCAATAATTCTTCTTCAGGTAATTGCAGCATTGGGATCAATTCGTGAGTCACTAATGTGTCGATAGAAGAAGATAAAAGAGGATCTTTCATCACTTCTTCAACCGTTGTGACACCCGCCAGTAGTCCGAGTGGAACCATTGCAGTATGAGGACCGTTGAGAAGATGGACTTTCCGCTCACGATAAGGCGTCAAATCATCAGTCAAGACAACATTCAATCCTGCTTTTTTCAATGGTAAGCGCTCATTCAATTCTTCTGGTGCTTCAATCACCCATAGCATAAACGGTTCAGCTTTGACTAACAGCTGATCGTCATAACCCAATCGTTGGTGCAGTTCATTGATGTCATCTTTTGGAAATCCAGGAACGATCCGATCCACTAAGCTGCAATAAAAATGATTTTCTTGATGTAACCAATCGACAAATCCCGTTTCAAGTTCCCAACTTTGCGCATACTGTAAGACAAATTTTTTTAAAAGCTCCGCATTGCGATCGATCAATTCGCAGGGGATGATCGTTAATCCCTTTTTATTCATTTTGAATCGATGATACAAGAAGGCGGTCAATTTTGCGGGAAAGCTTGTTGGAGGCGTATCGATGTGTGCATCGGCATCGTGATAAGTAATGCCAGCTTCTGTCGTATTAGAAAAAACAAAGGCTAATTCATCGATTTCTGCTAATGCGAGGAATTCTTGCCACTGTTCATAGGGATTGATCGTCCGCTCAATAACCGTGATCGGTTCGGTTGTGTCAATGACTTGCCCATCCACTAATCCTTGGAGTAAAACTGTATAAAGCTGGTCTTGCTCGGCTAGTTTTTCGCTTAATCCGTGAGCCAGTGGTTGGACGATTGCAACATTTCCCTGATAGAGTCCTTGATTATTTAGCTGTTGAAGCTGCCAATCCACGAATCCTCTCATGAAATTTCCTTCACCAAATTGTAGACAAGTGATTGCAGCTTGATTTTTAGGGAACTGTTTTTTCGTTAATCTTTCCATCGAGTGATTTCCTTTCTGTGAGACAAAATTTTATAATGAAAATCTCAAAATTAAATAAGATTTTTCATATTTTTGTTATTTTATATCAGTTATAATCCTCTTTTGCGCTGCTTAGATGTTTTTTATTTATAACTCATGCTATTTCTGTTTTTTACTATCTAGACAAATACTTGTCAGCGCATTCATCGTAATATGAATATAAATCCAAGTCAATATGGCTTGATTTTATTAGGTTTCATCCTATTTAAAAAACTTATGTTTTTAAATAGTAGTATGTTAATCTGAAAGAGTAAAGATACTCATTGCTTTAGAAGATAATCAATTTTACACAAAATGTAAGCCTTTTAATTTAGAGAGGAGAGAAAGTTTCGTGAAGAATAAAATGTTGTTTTATCAAATGTTTTTACCGATTTTTATTATCGGTGTGGTACTAGTCATTGGCTTTAGCTTGTTTATCTATACCAACACGTATGAATCGATTGAAGAGAACTATTTACTAGATAAACAAAATCTATTAAAACAAATCAAAACCAATGTAGAATGGAAGTTTCGAACGATCGAGTACTCTTTTGCCACGTATGGCTCCACGAAAAACTTCTCCGAAATATTTCAATCTCCCTTGAATCATACCGACTACGCCATTTATTCCGAAGTACGAAAAGAACTTAATTTTATTGAAACGATCGCTATGGAGGAGAATGCGTTTAAGTTAGTCAGCCTAAAAGGCGGATGGGGTGTCGTGAATGGCTCATTGAACCAACTTGAACCTCAAAAAGTAACTGAATTAAAAGAACAGTATGTGGATCATGAGAAACAAGTTTTTTGGACAAAGCAAACTGAAGGGATCGAAATGGTCGTTGCATTGCCTAAAGCTGTCACTGAGAAGTATGCGTTAGGATTTGCTTCAATCGATCATCAGGCGCTACAGCGGATCATTGAACGAAACAATGACGATCGTTTAACGATTTATTACGGCGAAGAAATTCTTTTTACTGATACTGAATCATCAGGAGAAGGGCGGATAACGACTAAAAATATGGAAGCGAATATACCTGTAGTGATCCAAAGAAACGGCCGAAATTTTATCTTGCTCCAATCTGATTACAATCAATGGCAGTATCAATTAGAGATCGATCCTGCAACTATCAGAACGACTGTCCAAAATCTGCAAATCGGATTAGCGACTGTATCCTTTACTTTGATTATTTTAGTCGGGGGCTTATCCTATATCTTTTCTGAAAGGTATGTCCGCCCGATCAGTCAGATTCAAGACCGGCTGAATCTCCATTCGGAAGGGTTATCAGGGAAAAAACTAGAGAATGTCGTTCAGTCCGTGAGTCAAGTGATCGGTGAAAATGAACTATTAAGCGCGAACTTGATTACTCAGAAACCTCAATTAGAAACATTATTTGTCTTGAGTCTTTTTAGAAACCGCGTAGAAAAGCGGGAATTGGATCAACGGTTACAGCAGTTCAACTACGACTCGCAAAACGAATGTTACTATACAGCACTCGTTCAAATTGATTTTTTAGAAGATAGCCATGGGGGAGAACGAGATCTATTGCTGTTGGCAATCAACCAAATGATTGCTGAGATCGTTCCTAAAGAAGAACGAATGATTCCTATTGTACTGAATGAAGAAATGCAAGCAACGATTTATCGGAGTCCCAAGGATGAAGCATTTGCAAACAAAAAAGTAATGGCTCATTGTCGTCAGATTCAAAAAATGATCCAAGAGTATCTTAAATTGACTGTCAGTATTGGGATCAGTGATTGTTTTACTACGTTGAATGAAAGCAAACAGTCCGTTGATCAAGCAAAAGAAGCCTTGTATCATCGAGTAAATACTGGACCAAATTCAATCGTGTTCTACCATGAAATCATCTCAGAACAGCAAGAAAAAACATTGATCAAATACCCGATGGAAAAACAAAATCGTTTATTTGAAGCAATCCGTTCAGGAGACGAACAAGTCAGTCAGCTTCTTCATGAATTGATCAGTGAGATTTTCACTCAAAACAAGAATAAGCTGAATCGAGAAGTTGTCGCCATTCGGTTAGTCAATGAATTTGTTCAGTTAGGGCAACTACTGGGGGTGAATATTACCCAGTTTGAAGAGTTGAAACAAATCTATATCAAGGTGTTACACACCTATCATCCTCAAGAACTTGAGCAAGTGCTGCTGTCTCAATTTGTTCAACCAATCACACAACGGTCGCAAGAAATCACGGAACAGGAGTTTAAATCATTATCAGAAAAAATGATCCACATCATCTATAACGAATATGATCGTGATCTGTCACTGGACATGGTAGCAGATCGCTTGCACTATAATCCCAACTATCTGAGTAATGTATTCAAAAAAGAAACCGGCGAGAACTTTGGCGATTTTATTCAAAACTATCGCTTAGAAATCGCGAAGAAATGGCTGACGGAAACAACTCTATCCGTGAAAGAAATTGCAGAAAGACTCAAATACCGCAACTCACAAAACTTTATTCGTTTTTTCAAAAAGAAAGAAGCCATCACACCTGGTGAATACCGCAAGAAAAACCGTTAAGGCTAAACTATTTTGAATCGGAATATCGCTCTTAAACAATTGTGAAAAACAGCACGATCTATGAGAAAATATTTTCTTAGATCGTGCTGGGTAAATGAATAATTATTTTTATGCGTATCTTTAGTTATGAAAGGATCAACCTTTGACAGAGCCGACCAATGCTCCTTTCACAAAGTATTTTTGAACAAATGGATAAGCGATCAACATCGGTACCGTAGCAATGACGATGACAGCCATTTTGATCGTTTGTGCAGGTGGGATGATATCGACCGCACTACTTTCAGCTTGCATCCCGCTCGATACGATCACGATTTGACGTAATAAGATTTGGATCGGCCATTTAGAGGAATCATTGATATATAAAATAGCTGTCATGTAGGTATTCCAATAGGTAACCGCATAAAAAAGTGAAATCGTCGCAATCGAAGGTAAAGCAAGAGGCAACATGATTTTAAAAAAGACCCCAAAATCCGTACAGCCATCCATTTTGGCAGATTCTTCTAAACTATTAGGTAAAGCTTGAAAAAAGTTCCGCATGATGATCATATTCATGGCGTTGACAGTCACAGGTAAAATCATCGACCAATAAGAATTGATCAACCCTAAGGAACGGACGACTAAGAATGTTGGAATCATTCCCCCGCTGAAGAGCATAGAAAAGACAACCATAAAATTGAAAAAACCTCGTCCAAAAAGATATTTACGTGATAACCCATAGGCCATCAGTGAGGTGACGCACATGCTGACGATCGTTCCAAGACCAGTAACACCAATGGAAACAGCCAAGGCACGAAAAATCGTTGGTGTAGATAAGATGTAGCGATAGGCATCTAAAGAAAACGTCGTAGGGAAAAGAATGAATTTTTTTGCGACGACTTCTTGAGTAGAGGCAAATGAGGTGGCGATGATATTCAAAAACGGTACGATACAGATCAAAGCTAATAATAGTAGGAAAATAGAATTAAAAATCGTAAAGCTTTTTTCTCCAAGCGAAACTTTTTTTTTCATTTAGAGAGAACCCTCCTTCAAAACATAAGTATTTTGTACCTCCAATCTATCATCTGCCTGAAATTACGTACATAATCATTTTTTAGGGAGTATCGATCGGGCGGTTTACAAAAGATGTAAAAGCCATTTCATTAAAAATCGGACAAATGATGCCAGTAAGCGTTGAAATAAGTGATGCTAAGCAATTGCCTATGTCAGTGAAAATGATTATATACGGAATCGCTTTCATTCATTTATGCTGTGGATAGCGATTAAAGTCACACAACGTTTATCAAGGAGGGCTTATGGAAAGTGTAAAAAAAGAGTTAGGTTCATTTACTCTATCAAAAAAGGAAGAACGAACAAAAAGAAGAAAAAAGACGCTTGCTGGAATCAAAACGAATAAATTTTTGTACTTGATGATTCTCCCGGGAATCCTTTATTTCATTGTTTTCAGATATCTACCTATGGGAGGTTTAGTGATTGCCTTTCAAGATTATCAACCTTATCTGGGGATTCTTGGCAGTCCGTGGGTTGGCTTCAAACACTTCATTCGTTTATTTACTGAGCCAACATTTTTTATGCTATTGAGAAATACATTGATTTTGTTTGGTCTGAATATTTTTGTCTTCTTCCCGATGCCGATCATTCTTTCGCTTTTACTGAATGAAGTAACGAACAAGCGATTCAAGAATAGTATCCAAACGATCATTTATATTCCACATTTTATGTCTTGGGTCATCATCGTATCGATCACCTATGTCTTTTTAAATGTGGATGGCGGAGTCATCAATGAATTTTTAGCAAGTATCGGGCTAGACAAAATCAGTTTTTTGACTTCTCCTGATTGGACACGAACAGTCTATATCGGACAGGTGATTTGGAAAGAACTAGGTTGGTCGACGATCATTTATCTTTCTGCGATCACCGCAGTAGATACGCAACTATATGAAGCAGCTGAAATGGATGGGGCAGGACGTTTACGTAAAACATGGCATGTGACATTGCCGGCGATCCGTCCAGTGATCATCACTTTACTGATTTTGAAGATTGGACAAACACTTGATTTAGGATTTGAACATATGTATTTACTCCTCAATTCATTGAACCGTAGTGTAGCAGAAATTTTTGATACGTATATCTATACTGCTGGATTGAAAAACGGACAATTGAGTTTCAGTACCTCAATGGGCTTATTCAAAGGAGTAGTAGGCTTGTTTATGGTCGTGCTTGCGAACAAGCTTGCAAAAAAACTAGGTGAAGATGGTGTGTACTAGAAAAGGAGTAAGAGCATGTTGCAAAAGTTAGAAAGCACAAATAAAAAATTGATCAGACTACTGCAACTCGTTTATTTGAATTTTCTGTGGGGATTATTAGTCGTTTTGGGACTCGGACTATTCACTTTTGGTCCTGCTTCTTATGCAATGGTCGCAGTCATCCGCAAGTGGTTACGCTCATCAGAAGATTTTCCGCTGACACGTACTTACTTTGATTATTTTAAAGAGAATTATAAAGAAACGTTGTTGATCAGTTGGTTATATCTTGCAGTTGCCTTCGTTTTGTACGTGGATCTTGCGTACATCCAAAACTGGTATTTACGGGTAGTGATTTTGGTCATCAGCTTTTTTTACTTACTGTCTGCGCTCTATATTTTTCCAATTATGGCCCATTATCAGTGGCAAGGTATGTTTTATAAAATCAAAATGGCTTTCTTATTCGGTTTTTCTCAGTTACATTATTCACTCGTTTTACTATTGATCATTATTGGCAGCTACGCGGCAATCATTCGCCTAGTACCTGGCATGTTGACGTTCATGGGGAGTAGCTTCTTCTTTTTTGCCATCACTTGGACAGCGGTGCAACTATTTGATCGCCTAAAAAAGAAGGAAGTAACAATAGATAAAAATACATTCAGTGAAGGAGAACAATTATGAAGAAAAAAACGTTAGTAACAGCAGGGATCGGTTTGCTCAGCATACTTGCCTTGTCAGCTTGTGGCAATGACTCTAGTGATACATCCGCAGATACAGAGGATGGGAGAACGCGGATCACGTGGTTGAATATTTTACATACAGCTTCGCCACCGAATGATACGATCGTTAATAAAATCGAAGAGAAGACCAATACAGAATTGACGTTCAACTGGATCCCTGATGCGTCAAAAGAAGAACGGTTGACCACTGCATTAGCTTCAAATGAACTAGGTGATATCGTGACCTTACAAATTGCCATGCTAAAGAATTCCTCTGTGCGAAATGCCTTGAAATCTGGAGTATTCTGGGATGTTTCTGAGTATTTAGCTGACTATAAAAATTTAAGTCAAATATCAGAAGATCGAATCGAAGCGGCGAGTATCGATGGGGCGTTGTACGGTGTACCTATGCAAAAAGACTATGCTCGTGCAGGTTTAGTTATCCGTAAAGATTGGCTAGATAATCTAGGTTTGGAAGTGCCAGATACATTGGATGAGCTTTATGAAGTAGCGAAGCAATTCACAGAAAATGATCCAGACGGTAATGGTGTCGATGATACGGTTGGTTTTGGTGATCGTGCCCCAAGTGATATCCGTTATACGAGTTTCAAATTATTTACTTCGTATTACGGTGCCCCAAATGGCTGGAAAGTAGAGAGTAATGGGCAATTCACTCCAGAATTTGATACGGATGAATATATGAAAGCGATGAATTTCTCTAGAGATTTATTTGAGAACGGTTACTTAGCGCAAGACTTTGCTGTGACCCAAAAGACAGACCAACAGGAACAATTTGCTCAAGGGAAAACGGGGATCTATACCGGGATGATCGATATCAAAAACTTAAAAAATATGGGGAAAGATATTCAACCAGATATGGAACTTGTCCCAGTAAATAAAATCTCAGATGGCGAAGATGGCGATTATCATGTCTGGTCAGAAGGAAATGGCGTAGGTGGATTGTTGGCGTTCCCTAAATCCTCAGTCAAAGACGAAGCGCAATTGAAGAAGTTGCTTCAGTTTGTGGATGAATTATTAGAAGAAGATATGTATAAGTTGATGACAGGTGGTATCGAAGGAACGCATTACCAATTACAAGATGATGGCGCAATCGAATATATCGACATGGACCTTTGGCAACAAGAAGTACAACCATTGTCTAGTTCAAGACCAAGTGAAGTCACATTTTCGTTTAAAGATGCGGATCCAGAAAAAGAATTATCGAATCAATTAGTCAAAGAAAATGAACAGTTTGTCGTGTTAGATCCAACAGTTCCATTAGATTCAGAGAAAAATAATGAAGTTGGTTCCGAAATTGAAAAAATCATGATCGATGCGACGGTTCAATATATTATGGGACAAATAGATGAAGATGGCTTTGAACAAGCAATCAGCAACTGGCGTGCCCAAGGTGGCGATCAAATCGCTAAAGAATATGAAGAGGCATATAAAGCTGCACAGTAATAGTAGATGTATCAAAAAATGAAAGAAAAAGGGCTATCATCGTTCGAATCATAGTCCTTTCTTTCTTAAAAAGCATTGATCGGAGGAAGAAGATTGAATTGGTCAGAGAAATTAGCAGAGAGTATCATGGCGCGTACACCCTATTTGTATCAGGATAAAGGATATGATCGGAAATGGTCTTATGATTATGGCGTAGTTTTGAAAGGATTTCAGTTATTATGGCTGAAAACAAAGAAGAAGAAGTATTTAGACTTCATTCAAACAAACATCGACTACTTTGTACAAGACGATGGCACGATCAAAGGCTACGACTGGGAAGAGTTTAATATTGATCATATCAATACTGGAAAACTGTTCTTTATACTTTATAAAGAAACGGGAGATGTGAAATATCGGAAAGCAGCAGAAACTTGCGCCAAACAATTAGTGAGCCATCCAAGAACCTCTGAAGGGGTGTTTTGGCATAAGGCAATCTATCCTTGGCAAATATGGTTAGATGGATTGTACATGGGGGCGCCTTTTTATGCAGAATTTATCCAAACGTTTCCATCGAAAAAAGACTATCAAGATGTGTTACGTCAATTTGAGGTCAGTTATCAGCATTTGTTCGATACAAAGACTAATTTATTGTTCCATGCGTGGGATGAAAAGATGGAGCAGCCTTGGGCGGATGCAGAAACGGGGTTATCCCATCATTTTTGGAGTCGTTCGATTGGTTGGTACTTGATGGCGGCTGTCGATACTTACGAGTTGCTGCATGAAGAAGTAGATTCTCGCTTATTGGTGCAAATTTTGACAACTACATTAGAAGCATTACTCCCTTATCAATCAGAAACGGGGACATGGTATCAAGTAACAACCGAAACGACTCGTAAAGGGAATTATTTAGAAGCTTCAGGTAGTAGTATGTTCGTTTATGCGATGGCAAAAGGGATTCGCTTAGGAATATTGGAAAAAGAAGCGTGGCTTCCTCAGTTGCAGAAATCTCATCAAGGATTATTCGATGAATTTGTTTTAGAAACAAAAGAAGGTTGGTTGAATTTAAATAAAAATTGCCAAGTGGCAGGACTAGGTGGTGCGGATCAACGAGATGGTTCCTATGCCTACTATATCAGCGAGCCAATCGTCTGTAATGATCAGAAAGGTGTCGGCGCCTTTTTACAAGCTTTAGTTGAAGTGGAAGGTGTATCGGAGTGATCAATATTTTAAGCTTAGGTGCATCCGTCGATATCCTCAATACGACAGTGATCCAACAAGCGATCGATCAAGTCGCTGAAATAGGGGGCGGGAGAGTAACCGTTCCAAGTGGGCAGTTCTTAACGGGGCCATTGTGTCTGAAAAGTAATGTAGAGCTATATCTTTCTCCTGGTGCAGTGCTAAAATTTTCGGACGACCCGACACATTATCCAGAGATTTTGTCTAGCTGGGAAGGTGTCCCAAAAAAGGTATACGCTTCATGTATCTATGCGCAACAAGCAGAAAATATTGCCATCACTGGATTTGGGAAATTAGATGGTAACGGACAGAAATGGTGGCACATTTTTCGAGACGGCCATGAATCACTTGAGTATCCTCGACCAAAATTGATTGGTTTTGATCATTGCCGGCGAGTAACGATCCGTGACGTCCAGTTGATCGATTCTCCGAGTTGGACCATCCATCCGAATCATTGCCAAGATGTCACTGTCGATCATGTAGCCATCTGTAACCCTGCTGATTCGCCGAACACAGACGGGATCGATCCGGAATCTTGTAATAATGTGCATATCAGTAATTGTCATATCGATGTTGGTGATGACTGCATTGCCATCAAAGCGGGTACAGAAGATGCTGTTGATCAGGTGCCATGTCAAAATATCACGATCACCAATTGTACGATGGTCCACGGTCATGGTGGCGTAGTTTTAGGAAGTGAAATGAGCGGAGGGATTCGGAATGTAACGATTTCGAACTGTGTATTCCAAGAAACGGATCGTGGAATTCGATTAAAGACACGTCGAGGTCGAGGTGGGATCATCGAAGATATTCGAGTAACAAATGTGATCATGGATCAAGTGCTTTGTCCTTTTGTTATCAATCTTTATTATTTTTGTGGACCTCGTGGAAAAGATCCATACGTCTGGGACAAAGAAGTATATCCAATCGATGAGCGGACACCACAAGTTCGGCGCGTTCATTTTTCAGCGGTCACTGCTCGAAATGTCCATGCTTCGGCTGGTTTTATTTATGGGTTAGCAGAACAAGCAGTTCAAGATATTTCTTTCGACCATATCGACATCTCAATGGCAAAAGATGCAAAAGCAGGAGTGCCTGCCATGATGACAGGCTTAGAACCGATGCGCCAACAAGGATTTTATGTGCGGTTTGGTAAACATATTTCTTTCCATCAGATAACGATCGAGCATCATAAGGGGCCGGCATTTATGATTGAAGACTCTGAAGACATTCCAATCAAACGTATGCGGGCGACAGAGTTGGATAAGAAAAATGTATCTATTATAGAAGGAACGCAATGAAATGCCGTTGATCGATTATTTAGGAAGAGACGCTCGTTCCTCCGAGCCAAGTGGTAATTGTTTATCGCAAAGAGTTACCAATGATCAGGTGATTGAGTACTATCAACTAACATTAAATGATCTTGAACCTGTGCCAGCTATTTATGTGTATCCGACAAAAAAGGAAGAACCTTTACCTGTTGTGATCTATCTGCATTCACATGGCGGTGATTTTTCGCTTGGAAAAAGTGAATTACTAAAAGGTGCGTCCTATTTTGTGGAACCTTCGTTTGCGCAGGCTTTGACAAGTATGGGGTATGGTGTGTGGACGATCGATGCTTGGGGATTTGAAGAACGCGGAGGCGTTGCTGAAAGTGAACTTTTTAAGCGGTTCTTATTAACAGGACGAACGCTTTGGGGGATGCGGCTCTTTGATGTGCTTAGTTTGATCGATTACTTGGAAACACGGGAAGATATTGACGCACAACGTATTGCAACGATCGGTTTATCAATGGGCGGATTATTGAGTTGGTGGGCAAGTGCATTAGATGAGCGTGTGAAAGTATGTATTGACTTAGCCGGTCAAGTGGAAGTCGAATCTTTATTGAAACACCAGATGTTAGACTGCCACGGGTACTATTATTATGTTCCTGATTTATTGACGGAATATACGACTTTAGCGATCCAGCAGAAAATAGCACCTCGTAAACGATTAACTATAGTAGGAAAAAACGATCGCATGTGTTTAGCAGAAGGTGTCACTCGCTTGAATAAACACTTGGCGCTGTATTATCAAAAACTTGGAGTACCGACGAATTTTCAAGGATACGCTTTGAATGGTGGTCATTTTGAAACACATGAGATGCGAAGTAAATGGCAAGCATTTTTAAAGGAGCAGCTATAAATGAAAACGGAAATCGTGATCGATCCAGTCCCAGGAAAAGCAGATTACCAGAGCATCCAAGCGGGGATCGATTATTTGGGCTCATTGCCGAACAGCACAAAAAAGACCCTGATCATTCGAGAAGGTCTCTATCGTGAATATATCGAATGCCGATTGTCTAATTTTCAAATGCTTGGGCAAGGAGAAGTACAAATCATTGGTTATCGGTCTGCAAAACAAAAACTTTCATCTGGTGAAGAAAGAGAAACATTTCGGACAGCAACAGTATTTCTTGAAGGAGAAAATGTTCATATCGAAAATCTACAGATCATCAATCAAGCCGGCGCAGGAGATCAGGTGGGGCAAGCAGTCGCACTGTTCAATTACGCGCATCACGTGCGGTTGGTGAATTGTCGCTTATCTGGGCAACAAGACACGCTATGTACGGGGCCGTTGCCTCCGACACAAAAAGATGGTCGCCTCTTTCTTACACCAGTAACGAAGGAACGCAAGTATTGCCGACAATATTATGAAAGATGTTGGATCGAAGGAACGATTGATTTTATTTTTGGTGGAGCAGATGCGGTATTTGACCATTGTATTATCAATAGTTTGCCTTGTTCTTCTAATGGCTATATCACAGCCGCTTCAACGACAAAGGAACAAGAACAAGGGTTTTATTTTTATGCCTGTGCCATTGTCGCAGATGTTGACGTATCTGCTGTCTATTTAGGACGTCCATGGCGTTCTTATGCACAGGTTACATTTGAAAAGTGTGAGATAGGCGCACACGTCCATCAACATGGCTGGCATGATTGGGATGAAGAGAAAAATAGACATACCGCTCGTTTTTATGAAAGAAATAATAGGTATCAAGGGTGGGTCTGCCGAGACGCATGGCTGACTATCGAAAAGGGAGAGAATAGATGACAAAAAAATGGGAAATTAGTTTTGGCTTGATCGGTGGTTCTACCGCTTTGTTGTTTTTTGGTGGAATCGCTGTGACGATCAATCAAATGTCACTTTCGAATTTTCGGGAAACATATCATGCTCTTGCTCTAGAAACCTTTGGTAGTGCAGAGGAAACGTTTGAGCTATTACGTAAGATGACAGGTTTGTTTAGTGTAAGTCTCTTCCTCTCGTTGGTTGGATTATGTCTGGCTCTTTATATTTCGTTAAAGGGAAAAGCAAGTCTCGTGGCGGCAAGTATTTATTTAGTGTCAGGAATCCTTCTATTGATTGGTACGCAATTAATTGCTTTCCCATTTGTCTTTTTCTATCTATTAGCAGCAGGTTCAAGTATGTATCGTCAAAAAAAAGAGCAGAGGTGGGAAGCTGATGTTTCAAAGTAAAGTAGTCAATCCAATCATTCGAGGATTCAATCCTGATCCGAATATTTTGAAAGTAGGTGAACATTATTATGTGATCGTTTCTTCTTTTGAATGGTTACCAGGTATTCGTGTCTATGAGTCGACGGATCTAATCAATTGGGAACATAAAACAGATATTTTAACGGATCAAGTATCATTAAAAGGGAATCCAATCAACGGAAGTATTTGGGCGCCGCAAATCAGTTACTCAGATGGACGATTTTATCTTGTTTATACAGATGTTAAAAGCGTAGCACGTCCCTTTAAAGATGCGCACAATTATATGATGAGCGCAACGAACATCGAGGGGCCTTGGGAAAATCCAATTTATTTAAATAGTAGCGGCTTTGATCCATCGCTTTTTCATGATCCACGCACAGGTAAAAAATGGCTATTGAATGAAAGATGGGACTTTCGACTAGCTACACCAAATAAATCGGCAGGGATCATCATCCAAGAATATGATCCAAAGCAAAAACAAATGATTGGACCAGTTCATATGATTTTTCCAGGTACGGAACTCGCAAAAACGGAAGCTCCGCATCTTTACTATATCAACGACTACTATTACTTATTGACAGCTGAGGGAGGAACTGGAGGTGGTCATGCTGTAACTGTTTGTCGCAGTCGTGATTTATTAGGCCCATATGAGGTCGATCCCCAAAATCCTATGTTGACAGCTAGTGGCTATCCAACATCAACCTTACAATGTGCGGGACATGCAAGTTTAGTCCAGACAGAGTTCAGCAGCTGGTATATGGTCCATCTTTGCACTCGACCAATCGAAGGATCTGCTATTTTAGGTAGAGAAACAGCGATCCAAGAAGTGTATTGGACTGAAGACGGATGGTTACGGATAAAAGAGGGTGGCAATCAACCAAAAGAAATAGTAGTTATTCCAACAAAAGAAAAAGTGATCCAAAAAATCATTCCGCGATTTTTCGACGATTTTAAAGGGGCGATGAATAAAAGATGGAATGCTCGACGTTGCATGCCAGATAGAACTTGGTGCGATTTGACTAGCCGAGATGGCTATCTAAGGATGATTGCAGGTGAATCACCACAGTCGACATTTGATCAACATTTATTAGCGATCCGACAAACCGCTTTTTCATTTGTTGCCCAAACACAGTTAGAATATCAGCCTAGTCACTTCAACCAGATGGCAGGATTACTTCTTTTTCTAAATGAAGAAAATTATTATTACTGTTGTGTGACGTGGGATGAAGAGGTAGGTAAATGTCTTCGTGTACTCAGTGCAGTGGAAGGTCATGTCACGATTAGCGCTGACACTTATCCGCTAACAGAAAAAGAAACAATACTTAAAGTAGTTGTTGAAGGAACGAGTGGACAATTTTATGTGAAAGGTTCGCAATCATGGGAAAAGGTTGGTGCAAGGATCGATGTGCAGACCCTATCAGGTGGCTTTACGGGAAACTTTGTTGGCATAGGTGTTCATGATCTGGCACTAAAGGGCGGAAGCTATGCTGATTTTTCTTATTTCGATTATCAGGAAAACGAAATAAAAGAAAGGTGAGTAATAAAAAAAGATTAGGTGGTGTGAAAGTGAAATTTTACCTTGACCAATCTTTTTTTTAATGATAGTATAGTCAACGTTGCTAAAACATGAAAACAATCATGAAATTTGTTTAAAAGTTTTATTGACAATCATATTTTAGTATGATAATATAACGAAGTTGGTTAATTGGTGACTATTTATAGATGTTGATTTCGTAAAGAAAAAAACAAAAAAAGTTGTTGACAAATAACAAACAACGAGTTATGATAAGTGAGTTGCTAAAACGACCTCGTGAAAAACGAGTTCGAAAAACTTTTAAAAATTAGTTGACAATCATTCGGGAATTTGCTAAGATATAAAAGTTGCTACGGCAATCGCAAATGATGAATTGAAGCAGTTGTGTTTCATTTATCAGGTAGACCTTTGAAAACTGAACAAAGTAAGACAAACCAAATGTGTAGGGCGTCTTGATTCAATTCAAGACAACAAACATTTTTAACAAGCAAGCAATATGCTAGCAAACAAATTGAGCTTAACAAATGAACTATTATGATGTTCGAAAGTAAATTTCGAACTACAGTTCCACATCAGCTATCGCTGTGAGGAACTAGCATATTATGAGAGTTTGATCCTGGCTCAGGACGAACGCTGGCGGCGTGCCTAATACATGCAAGTCGAACGCTTCTTTTTCCACCGGAGCTTGCTCCACCGGAAAAAGAGGAGTGGCGAACGGGTGAGTAACACGTGGGTAACCTGCCCATCAGAAGGGGATAACACTTGGAAACAGGTGCTAATACCGTATAACAATCGAAACCGCATGGTTTCGGTTTGAAAGGCGCTTTACGGTGCCGCTGATGGATGGACCCGCGGTGCATTAGCTAGTTGGTGAGGTAACGGCTCACCAAGGCCACGATGCATAGCCGACCTGAGAGGGTGATCGGCCACATTGGGACTGAGACACGGCCCAAACTCCTACGGGAGGCAGCAGTAGGGAATCTTCGGCAATGGACGAAAGTCTGACCGAGCAACGCCGCGTGAGTGAAGAAGGTTTTCGGATCGTAAAACTCTGTTGTTAGAGAAGAACAAGGGTGAGAGTAACTGTTCACCCCTTGACGGTATCTAACCAGAAAGCCACGGCTAACTACGTGCCAGCAGCCGCGGTAATACGTAGGTGGCAAGCGTTGTCCGGATTTATTGGGCGTAAAGCGAGCGCAGGCGGTTTCTTAAGTCTGATGTGAAAGCCCCCGGCTCAACCGGGGAGGGTCATTGGAAACTGGGAGACTTGAGTGCAGAAGAGGAGAGTGGAATTCCATGTGTAGCGGTGAAATGCGTAGATATATGGAGGAACACCAGTGGCGAAGGCGGCTCTCTGGTCTGTAACTGACGCTGAGGCTCGAAAGCGTGGGGAGCAAACAGGATTAGATACCCTGGTAGTCCACGCCGTAAACGATGAGTGCTAAGTGTTGGAGGGTTTCCGCCCTTCAGTGCTGCAGCTAACGCATTAAGCACTCCGCCTGGGGAGTACGACCGCAAGGTTGAAACTCAAAGGAATTGACGGGGGCCCGCACAAGCGGTGGAGCATGTGGTTTAATTCGAAGCAACGCGAAGAACCTTACCAGGTCTTGACATCCTTTGACCACTCTAGAGATAGAGCTTCCCCTTCGGGGGCAAAGTGACAGGTGGTGCATGGTTGTCGTCAGCTCGTGTCGTGAGATGTTGGGTTAAGTCCCGCAACGAGCGCAACCCTTATTGTTAGTTGCCATCATTTAGTTGGGCACTCTAGCAAGACTGCCGGTGACAAACCGGAGGAAGGTGGGGATGACGTCAAATCATCATGCCCCTTATGACCTGGGCTACACACGTGCTACAATGGGAAGTACAACGAGTCGCGAAGTCGCGAGGCTAAGCTAATCTCTTAAAGCTTCTCTCAGTTCGGATTGTAGGCTGCAACTCGCCTACATGAAGCCGGAATCGCTAGTAATCGCGGATCAGCACGCCGCGGTGAATACGTTCCCGGGCCTTGTACACACCGCCCGTCACACCACGAGAGTTTGTAACACCCGAAGTCGGTGAGGTAACCTTTTGGAGCCAGCCGCCTAAGGTGGGATAGATGATTGGGGTGAAGTCGTAACAAGGTAGCCGTATCGGAAGGTGCGGCTGGATCACCTCCTTTCTAAGGAATATTACGGAGACTACACACGTTTGTCGATACTTTGTTCAGTTTTGAGAGGTCTACTCTCAAAATTTTTGTTCATTGAAAACTGGATATTGAAGTAAAAAATGTAAGTAATACAAACCGAGAACACCGCGTTGAATGAGTTTTTTAATAAGTTCAATTGCTTATTTTTCTTGATCGGACTTCTATCGCTAGAAGAAAGATCAAAACTCAACCGTAAGGTTGATAAGGTTAAGTGAATAAGGGCGCACGGTGGATGCCTTGGCACTAGGAGCCGATGAAGGACGGGACTAACACCGATATGCTTTGGGGAGCTGTACGTAAGCTATGATCCAGAGATTTCCGAATGGGGGAACCCAGCATCTTTTATAGGATGTTACGTATACGTGAATACATAGCGTATACGAGGTAGACGCAGAGAACTGAAACATCTAAGTACCTGCAGGAAGAGAAAGAAAATTCGATTCCCTGAGTAGCGGCGAGCGAAACGGGAAAAGCCCAAACCAATGAGCTTGCTCATTGGGGTTGTAGGACTCCGATCTGGTAGTTCTTTCAGATAGTCGAATGACTTGGAAAAGTCAGTCAAAGAGGGTGAAAGCCCCGTAGACGAAATTTGAAAGGCACCTAGGAGGATCCTGAGTACGGCGGAACACGAGGAATTCCGTCGGAATCCGGGAGGACCATCTCCCAAGGCTAAATACTCCCTAGTGACCGATAGTGAACCAGTACCGTGAGGGAAAGGTGAAAAGCACCCCGGAAGGGGAGTGAAATAGAACCTGAAACCGTGTGCCTACAACAAGTCAAAGCCCGTTAATGGGTGATGGCGTGCCTTTTGTAGAATGAACCGGCGAGTTACGATTGCATGCGAGGTTAAGTTGAAGAGACGGAGCCGCAGCGAAAGCGAGTCTGAATAGGGCGTTTGAGTATGTAGTCGTAGACCCGAAACCATGTGATCTACCCATGTCCAGGTTG